>CAWCEB010000139.1:0-34595 GCA_963794105.1 uncultured Actinomycetes bacterium
TCCTCGCCGATCTGGTGTCGGGATCGGCGCCGGATGCATTGAAGTAGCGCAGCATCGCGAATTTCAGCGGATGCGCCGCTGCGAAATCCTGGATCATCCTCTCCACCATCAGCTTCGAGGCGCCGTAAGGATTGATAGGGCGCTGCGCTGCGTCTTCCCGGATTGGCACGCCGTCGGGAATGCCATAGGTCGCGCAGGTGCTGGAAAAGATCATCGTATCGACCGCGTGATCGCGCATCGCCTCGAGCAGCGTGAGGCTGCCGACCACGTTGTTGCGATAGTATTTGCCGGGATTGGTGACGAACTCGCCCACGTAGGCGAAGGCCGCGAAATGCATCACCGCGCTCGGCGTGTATTTCTTAAACACCTCGTCGAGGCGCGCGCGATGCCAAAATGTCGCCGCGCTCCAACGGCCCCCATTTCGCCGCCCAGTCGTGACCGAAGCTCAGGTTGTCGTAGGCCACGGGCAGATATCCGGCTTTGGCCAGCGCTTTGCAGGCGTGTGAGCCGATGTAGCCGGCGCCCCCGGTCACGAGAATGGTGGTCATCGCGATCTGCCGTCCGCCGTGGCCAAGGTTGCAGCTTCAGCCAAAAATCATTGTTCGCGCCATTTGGGAAGCCCTCCTGAAGCACGACCTTTTCGCCATTCCAGGACCTTGGCAGGTGATTGGTCCAATTTTTGTCGAGCACGCGCCGTTTCTTCCTGACGCTCGCCATGCGCGAAACGTCAGTGGTCATCCCGCGTCACCGGGCACCGCGGCATCCAGATCCTCATCACGCCCGATCGTACGCACCGCCGATGGCCGCGACATAGCGCTCGATCGAAATCCTGCAGCGTCTGCTTTGCCCCCGCCGGCATCGCCCGCTCGAAGAAATGGCTGTAGACCCGATCGAACTGGAACGGCGCCAGCGCCGCGCCCGATCGCCCGCACGCCCTTCTCCGACAGGGGGATGTGGTTTGGATGGCGGCGAATGAAGGTGAAGGACTTGCGGTCGAGGTTGACCGTGGCGATGTCGGCCGAGCAAAAACCGCCCGCCCCGGCCTTCCGCGCCGGCCGCCCAATGCAGCATGCTGCCGCCCGGAAAATGCCCGCCGCCCCGGACGAGCGTCACGCCCGGCAACAGCTCGAAGGTCTCGCCGCGCCACGGCTTGATGCAGGGATCGGGCCGCATCACCCACGCCGAGGATTTCGTCGGCGTGCACGTGCACCGGGGACGTTGCCGAACGCGCGGCTCCACTGAGCGAGCGTGGTATAGAAATGCAGGTCGAAGAAGATAGCGATCGCCCGCAACCCGCCGAGGCCCTTGATAAGGGTGATGGTGGCCTCGTCGATCAGCGAGATGCAGTCCCACAGTATATTGCCATGCGGCGTGCAGACCAGCAGGGCGCGCTGGCCGATGGCGAACGTCGGCTGCGTGCCGATGCCGATCAGTCCCGGCTCGTGCTGGCGGAAACCGTTGAGATGACCAACCCTGAGCCGGTCGAGCGTCGTCCAGGCTTGCCCACCCGGCGGCGTGAACTGCCGCTCTCCTCGCACACGCGGCATTGCGCCGGCAGAACCTCGCTCGGCGCATACTGCGTGCCGCACGCCGTACCAATGAAGCTGGCATCTGCCTGCTCCTTCCCGTTGAAGCACGACCCATTAGGCCGAACACATGGCCCGTATGCGCATCAGGCCTAGATCGATACGAACCGGAAGCCCTCGCCCCAGCGCGTCATCCGCCCCATCGACGGCGAGGGGAAGTGCGCCGTGCACATCAAGGTGGAGGTGTCGCAGAAGCGGCCGAACAGCTCGTGCCGCGAGCGCCCCGCCTGCTTGTGTAGTCGACATAATGCCGAACTCGGGATAGCGCGCCTGCATCGGCGAGTGGATCATGTCGCCGGTGATGACGCAGTCGGCGCCGGGCTTGCCGACCTGCACCGAGAGTGGTCGATGGTGTGGCCGGGCGTCGGGATCAGGTTGACGAGGTCGTTGAAGGCGTACTGGCTCTTGACCATGTCGACCCGGTTGGCAGCCACGATCGGCAGCACGGAATCCGTACCCAGGGCATGCCCCCGGATCGTCCTTCTGCCGCTTGGTCCAGTATTCCAGCTCGCGGTCGGCGAACACGTAGCTTGCGCCTTGGGGAAGGTCGGCACCCAGCGGCCGTTCTCGAGCCGTGTGTTCCAGCCGACGTGGTCGACGTGCAGGTGCGTGCACATAACGAAGTCGATGTCGTCGATGCCGACGCCGGTGGCGGCCAGGTTCTCGAAGCGGTCGCCCTTCATCATGTTCCAGAAGGGACGGGCGGGGCGCTGCTTGTCGTTGCCGACGCGGTGTCGATCAGGATGGTGTGGTGCGGCGTCTGCACCAGGTAGCTCTGGATGCAGAGCAGGAGCTCGTCCTTGGGGCTCAAATACTTGGGCTGCAGCCACGATCGGTTCTCCTCGAGCACCTCCTTGGTGAGGGCCGGGAAGAACTTCAGCATGTCGAAGAACGGTCCCTCCTGCTCGACGATGCGGTGGATGGTGCTGCTGCCGAGATCGAGCTTGACCGTCATCTACCAACCTCCCTGCCTGACGCTTTCCATTTGCATCAGATGCTAACGGGCGCCAGCCGCGATTTGCCAGCATGCGGGATCCTAAAGTCTTGTCGACACTCACTGGCTCGCCACAATCATTCACGTCATCGGCCGACACCGCCTCCCCCTGTGACGCGAGGCCGTTCTTCAGGCCTGCGTCACGAACGAGGGCGAGGGAGGCTGCCACGAGCTTAGCTCGCCCATCTGCGAGAGATCAGCGCAGCACGACAGGCGAGCCAAGTTCGATGGCAGTCCAAGTGGGGGGGTCGCGCCGCGTATGCCGAGGGTCACCCCCACCTGATGCGTCCAGCGACTTAGGCTGGCTGTCGAGTTCGCCGCGCGCTTGGCGCATTAGCCAGCCTAAATCGCGGACGCATCTTCCTCCCCTCGTTCGCATCGAACGCCTGCGGCCCTCGATGCAGGGGGAGGCGAAGCGCGCAGCCGGCGTATGCTGCAATTCACGTCAGAAGAGGATTCTAGGTAGCCGCTAGCGACGTTTCTTCCCCGTTTTCGCAGGACCTGGCTTGGCGGGATCGTTGTCGGGATGCGCGCGCACGCTGGCCTTCAGCATCTCTTTGAGCGTGGTCGGTCGATTGTGCTTCTTGAGCAGGTCGCGGAAGGCCTCGTCCGCCAGCTCCTGGAGGTCGCCATGCGATCCCTGGCCAGCCCGTCGAGCGCCTGCCAAGTCTGCGCATCGAACTCGATGCGCTTGCGGATGCTGTCGGATTTGCCTGCCATGCTCACCATCCCAGGCCATGCAACATGCAACGTTGTCAGATCATCTCCGGCATTGAAACGGCTCCTCCGTCCTAACGCTCGATCCATGCCGCACCACAACCGTGCCCGCCCTACCCTGTCCGACGCAGCTTCAGGAGGCAACATGAGACCTCGTGCGTGGCGATCCGGTGCAATTGCCGTGGCAATCTCGCTGGCGACGCCAGCACCGGGCCTGTCTGAACCAGTCGGCTCGCCGGAAACTACAATCCGCAAGACGCTCACGCGATGGACGGATGCGTTCAATGCGCGCCGTTCCAACGAGGTCTGCGGGCTGTTCGCGCGCGACCTTCGCTACGACTACCGCGGCTTTCCCGAGCGCGGCTTCGAGGACGTTGTTGCCCTGCTGCAGAGATCCCTCGCCGATCCGAGCAAGCGCTACACCTCGATCTGCAGATCAACGAGGTGATGGTCTCAGGCGACATGGCCGCCGTGCGGCTGGTGTGGACGCTGACGATCAAGGGCCGAGGCGATCCCGAAGGCGTGGCCACCAAAGAGCCCGGCCTCGACATCTTCCGCCGCCAGTTCGACGGCACCTGGAAGATCGTGCGCTATCTGGCGTTCGAGGATTAGGGCAGCGTCGCTCCAGCACCCCTCCTCAAATCACCCCCGCACCCATCTTCGCCAGCATCGGTATCATCTCCCCGGTCTGCCGCGCCCGCTCGGGGTTGGACGCATTGCCATCGAGGCCGCGCTTCTTGACGCCCTGCAGGATGGCGATCAGGCGGAAGAAGGAAAAGACCAGGCAGAAGTTCCAATGCGGGATTTCAGGCAGACCCATCCGTTCGCAATACCTGGCGACGTATTGCTCTTCCGTCGGAATATCGAGCGCCGCGCGGTCGATGCCGCCGAGGCCGCGGATGATGTCGCTGTTGGGCATGCGCCACTGCATGCATTGGTAGGCCAGGTCCGAGAACGGATGGCCCACCGTCGACAGCTCCCAGTCGATCACGGCCAGCAGGCGCGAGACATCTTTGGCAAAGATCATGTTGTCGATGCGATAGTCGCCGTGCACGAGCGAGGCGCGGCCGTCGTCGGGCGGCTCGTTCTTCTCCAGCCACGCGATCAGCGTCTCCATGTCCTCCACGCGCTCGGTCTCCGAAGCGCGGTACTGCTTCGTCCAGCGGTCGCGCTGGCGGGCGAAGTAGCTGCCCGGCCTTGCCGAAGTCGGCGAGGCCCACCTTGGCCGGATCGACCGAATGCAGCGCGGCCAGCGCGCGGTTCTCCTCGTCATAGACCTTGGCACGCTGGGCGTTGCTGAGCTCCGGCAGCGCCGGATCCCAGAAGATGGTGCCGTCCACGAACTCCATCAGGAAGAACATGGTGCCGAGCACGCCCTCGTCCTCGCACAGGTGCAGCATGCGCGGCACGGGCACGTCCGTCCCCTGCAGGCCCCGCATGACGCGATATTCGCGATCCACCGCATGGGCACTTTTCAGCAGTTGGCCCGGCGGCTTCTTGCGCAGCACGTAGCGGCCGCTGGGACTGCTCAGCGGAAACGTCGGATTGGATTGCCCGGTGGGAGTCTTCTCCGCCTCGATCGGTCCGCGAAAGCCCGGCAGCCGCCCCTCCAGGTAGCGCGCCAGCGCTGCAAGATTGATCTGGGCGGCTTGATGGGCGACTGAGGTCATGCGCCGTGCCCCTTCCCTCCCCCTTGAGGGGGGAGGATGGAACGCCACGGACTTAGGCTGCCGATCGCACCGCTCTCAAGACGGAATACCGGCAGACTAAGTCCGATGGCGTTCCTGGTGGGGGTGATGTTTGCGCGCTTAGCGGGAGCACCCCCACCAGGCGCGCCACGATCACTTAGTCCCGTGGTCGAACAAGCGGGAAGACCAGCGATGGCGGGCCTAAGTGATGGCGCGCCGTCCTCCCCCCTCAAGGGCGAGGAAAGGCTGACTGGCGCCACTGCTCGCATCGTCAACTCCTAAATCTTCTGGTTCGTATAGCGCCGCAGTTCGGCGCGGGCCACCTGACGGCGATGCACCGCATCGGGACCGTCGGCCAAGCGCAGCGTGCGCAGTGCGTCCACATATGCGCCAGCGGCACGTCCTGGGTGATGCCCATGGCGCCGTGCATCTGCACAGCCTCGTCGGTGATCTCCAGCGCGATGCGCGGCGCCACCACCTTGATCTGCGAGATCCACGGCGCCGCCTCGCGCGGCGTGGCCGTGTCCATCATGTAGGCCGCCTTCAGGCACAGCAGGCGCGCCATCTCGATCTTCATGCGGCTCTCGGCGATGATGTCGTAGTTGGCGGCGAGTTGGGCCAGCGGCTTGCCGAACGCCTCGCGCGACAGCGAGCGGCGGCACGTCGTCTCGAGCGCCCGCTCCGCGTTGCCGATGGCGCGCATGCAGTGATGAATGCGACCCGGCCCCAGCCGAGCCTGCGCCACCTCGAAGCCGCGACCACGGCCGAGCACAGGTTCTCCTTCGGCACGCGCACGTCAGTGAAGCGCAGATGCATATGGCCGTGCGGGGCATCGTCATCGCCGTACACCTTGATGCCGCGCAGCACCTCGACAGCCCTTGGTGCCGGCGGGAACGAGGATCTGCGAATGGCGCTGCTGCTTGTCCGCGACTTCGGGGTCGGTGCCAGACCATGACGATGTAAATCTTGCAGCGGGGATCGCCTGCACCGGAGGCGAACCACTTTTCCCCGTTCAAGGCCCACTCGTTGCCTTCCAGCTTGGCGTCCATGGCAAGGCTGGTGGGCATCCGAGCGAGGCCTTGACGGGGAAAAGTGGTTCCGCCTCCCAGGTGCAGGCGATACCCGCTGCAAGATTTACATCGTCATGGTCTCGCACCGAGCCCGAAGTCGCGGACAAGCACAAGCGCCATTCGCAGATCCTGGCACCCCGGGAGCGAGAGCAGTCGAGGTGCTGCGCGGCATGAAGGTGTACGGCGATGACGATGCCCCGCACCGCCGGGTGTGTCTCGCTTCACTGACGTGCGCGCTGGCGAAGGAGAACCTGGTGCTCAGCCGTGGTCGCGGCTTTTCGAGGTGGCGCAGGGTGGGCTGGGGCCGGGTCGCATTCATCACTGCATGCGCGCCATGGGCAACGCGGAGCGGGCGCTCGAGATGATGTGCCGCCGCTCGCTGTCGCGCGAGGCATTCAGGCAAGCCGCTGGCCCAGCTCGGCGCCAAGCTACGGGGTCATCACCGGGAGCCGCATGAAGAGGGGTCTCCTGTGCCTGAAGGCGGCCTCCATGATGGACACGGCCAACCAAAAAGGCGCCGTGGATCTCGCAGATCAAGGTGGGAAGCCGCGCATGGCGGTTGGAGATCACCGACGAGGCTGTGCAGTTGCACGGCGCCATGGGCATCACCGGGGACCGTGCCGCTGGCGCATATGTGGACGCATCTGCGCACGCTGCGCTTGGCCGACGGTCCCGATGCGGTGCATGCGCCGTGCAGGTGGCGGGCCGAACTGCGGCGCTATACGAACCAAGGTTTCGCGACCCAACGATGCGAGCAGTGGCGCCAGTCAGCCTTCCTCGCCCTTATTGAGGGGGGAGGACGGCACGCCATCGCTTAGGCCCGCCATCGCTGGTCTTCCCGCTTGTTCGACCACGGGTTTAAGTGATCGTGGCGCGCTTGGTGGGGGTGCTCCCGCTAAGCGCGCAAACGCTGCACCCCCACCCAGGAACGCCAACGGACTTAGTCTGCCGGTGTTCCGATTGAGAGCGGTGCGATCGGCAGCCTAAGTCCGTGGCGTCCCGTCCTCCCCCCTCAAGGGGGAGGGAGAGGGGCACGGCGCATGACCTCAGTCGCCCATCAAGCCGGCCAGATCAATCTTGCAGCGCTGGCGCGCTACCTGGAGGGGCGGCTGCCGGGCTTTCGCGGACCGATCGAGGCGGAGAAAACTCCCACCGGGCAATCCAATCCGACGTTTCTGCTGAGCAGTCCCAGCGGCCGCTACGTGCTGCGGACAAGCCGCCGGGCCAACTGCTGAAAAGTGCCCATGCGGTGGATCGCGAATATCGCGTCATGCGGGGCCTGCAGGGGACGGACGTGCCCGTGCCGCGCATGCTGCACCTGTGCGAGGACGAGGGCGTGCTCGGCACCATGTACTTCCTGATGGAGTTCGTCGACGGCACCATCTTCTGGGATCCGGCGCTGCCGGAGCTCAGCAACGCCCAGCGTGCCAAGGTCTATGACGAGGAGAACCGCGCGCTGGCCACGCTGCATTCCGGCGGGGCGGCGGGGCGGGCGGCGGCGGCGGCCGCGGGGCGGCAACGGCGGCCGGCGGCGGCGGCGGGGGCGGCGGGCGGGCGGCGGGGGGCGGCGGGCGGCGGGCGGGCGGGGCCGCGCGGACGAACTCGACGACGGCCGCGCCTGTCCCGTGCACGGCGACTATCGCATCGACAACATGATCTTTGCCAAAGATGTCTCGCGCCTGTGGCCGTGATGGGAGCTGTCGACGGTGGGCCATCCGTTCTCGGACCTGGCCTACCAATGCATGCAGTGGCGCATGCCCAACAGCGACATTCCCCGGCCTCGGCGGCATCGACCGGGCGGCGCTCGATATTCCGACGGAAGAGCAATACGTCGCCAGGTATTGCGAACGGATGGGTCTGCCTGAGTCCCGCATTGGAACTTCTGCCTGGCCTTCTCCTTCTTCCGCCTGATGGCCATCTTGCAGGGCGTCAAGAAGCGCGGCCTCGATGGCAATGCGTCCAACCCCGAGCGGGCGCGGCAGACCGGGGAGATGATCCGATGCTGGCGAAGATGGGTGCGGGGGTGATTGAGGAGGGGTGTCGAGCAAACGCTGCCCTAATCCTCGAACGCCAGATAGCGCACGATCTCCAGGTGCCGTCGAACTGGCGGCGGAAGATGTCGAGGCCGGGCTCTTTGGTGGCCACGCCTTCGGATCGCCTCGGCCCTTGATCGTCAGCGTCCACACAGCCGCACGGCGGCCATGTCGCCTGAGACCGTGGCCTCGTTGATCTGCAGATGGTCGGTGTAGCGCTTGCTCGGATGGACAAGGGATCTCTGCGGCGGGCACAAACGTCCTCGAAGCCGCGCTCGGGAAAGCCGCGGTAGTCGTAGCGAAGGTCGCGCGCGACAGCCCGCAGACCTGGTTGAAACGGCGCGCATTGAACGCATCCGTCCATCGCGTGAGCGTCTTGCGGATTGTAGTTTCCGGCGAGACGATTGGCTCAGACAGGGCCGGTGCTGGCGTCGCCAGCGAGATTGCCGCGGCAATTGCACCCGGATCGCCACGCACGAGGTCTCATGTTGCCTCCTGAAGCAGCGTCGGACAGGGTAGGGCGGGCACGGTTGTGGTGCGGCATGGATCAAGCGTTAGGACTAAGGAGCGGTTTCCAATGCCGGAGATGATCTGACAACGTTGCATGTTGCACGGCCTGGGATGGTGAGCATGGCAGGCAGATCCAACAGCATCCGCAAGCGCATCGAGTTCGATGCGCAGACTTGGCAGGCGCTCGACGGGCTGGCCAGGATCGCATGGCGAGCCTCCAGGAGCTGGCGGACGAGGCCTTCCGCGACCTTCTCAAGAAGCACAATCGACCGACCACGCTCAAAGAGATGCTGAAGGCCAGCGTGCGCGCGCATCCCGACAACGATCCCGCCAAGCCAGGTCCTGCCAAACCGGGGAAGAAACGTAGCCAGCGGCTACCTAGAGTTCCCTTTCTGACGTGAATTGCAGCATCCACCGGCTGCGCGCTTCGCCTCCCCCTGCATCGAAGGCCGCAGGCATTCGATGCGAACGAGGGGGGAGGAAGATGCGTCCGCGATTTAGGCTGGCTATGCGCCGAGCGTGCTGCGAACTCGACAGCCAGCCTAAGTCGCTGGACGCATCAGGTGGGGGTGACCGGCGGCATGCTCGGCGATGACACCCCCACCAGGACTGCCATCGACCTTAGCTCGCCTGTTGTGCTCGCGGATCAGTCGGCGACGGGCGAGCTAAGCTCGTGGCAGTCCGTCCTCCCCCTCGTTCGTGACGAAGGCCTGAAGAACGGCCTTGCGTCACAGGGGGAGGCGGTGCGCGCCGGATGGCGTGGACGATCGTGGCGAGCCAGTGAGTGTCGACAAGACTCTAGGATCCCGCATGCTGGCAAATCGCGGCTTGCGCCCGTTAGCATCTGATGCAAATGGAAAGCGTCAGGCAGGGAGGTTGGTAGATGACGGTCAAGCTCGATCTCGGCGGCGTCATCCATCCATCGCATCGTCGAGCAGGAGGCGCCGCTCTTCAGGTGTCGGAATTCTTCCCGACACTCACCAAGGAGATGCTCGACGAGAACCGATCCTGGCTGGAGCCCAAATATTTCGACCGGGGACCGGCAAGATCGTGCTGTGCGTGCAGAGCTACATCGTGAAGACGCCGCACCACAACATCATGATCAACTCCTGCGTCGGCAACCACAAGCATCGGCCGGCGCGGCCCTTCTGGCACATGATGAAGAGCGACCGTACCAGAAGAGCCTCGCGGCGGCCGGGATCAGTGTCGGCGACATCGACTACGTCATGTGCACGCACCTGCACGGCGACCACGTCGGCTGGAACACGCGGCTCGACAACGGGCGCTGGGTGCCGACCTTCCCCAAGGCCAAGTATCTGTTCGCCGACCGCGAACTCGAGTTCTGGTCGCAGAAGGAAAAGGAGGACGCCACCAAGTGCCTGGATGGACGGATACCGTGCTGCCGATCGTGGCCGCGAGGCGCGCCGAGCTCGTCAGGAGCGATCACGCGCTCGGCGACCTCGTCAAGCTGCTGCCGACGCCCGGCCACACCATCGATCATTTCTCGGTGCAGGTCGGCAAGCCCGGCCAGGACGCCATCATCACCGGCGACATGATCCACTCGCCGATCCAGGCACGCTATCCCGAGCTGGTGCATTTCGTCGACTACGACCCGCAGGAGGGCGTGCGCTCCCGGCGCAGGGTGTTCGAGCGCGTGTGCGACACCTCCACGCTGATGTGCATGGCGCATTTCGCCTCGCCGTCGATGGGGCGGATGACGCGCTGGGGCGAGGGCTTCCGGTTCGTATCGATCTAGGCCTGATGCGCATACGGGCCATGTGTTCGGCCTAATGGGTCGTGCTTCAACGGGAAGGAGCAGGCAGATGCCAGCTTTCATCTCGTACGGCGTGCGGCACGCAGTATGCGCCGAGCGAGGTTCCGCCGGCGCAATGCCGCGTGTGCGAGGAAGAGCGGCAGTTCACGCCGCCGGGTGGGCAAGCCTGGACGACGCTCGACCGGCTCAGGGTCGGTCATCTCAACGGTTTCCGCCAGCACGAGCCGGGACTGATCGGCATCGGCACGCAGCCGACGTTCGCCATCGGCCAGCGCGCCCTGCTGGTCTGCACGCCGCATGGCAATATACTGTGGGACTGCATCTCGCTGATCGACGAGGCCACCATCACCCTTATCAAGGGCCTCGGCGGGTTGCGGGCGATCGCTATTTCGCACCCGCATTTCTATACCACGCTCGTCGAGTGGAGCCGCGCGTTCGGCAACGTCCCCGTGCACGTGCACGCCGGCAACTCGGCGTGGGTGATGCGGCCCGATCCCTGCATCAAGCCGTGGCGCGGCGAGACCTTCGAGCTGTTGCCGGGCGTGACGCTCGTCCGGGGCGGCGGGCATTTTCCGGGCGGCAGCATGCTGCATTGGGCGGCCGGCGCGGAAGGCCGGGGCGTGGTTTGCTCGGCCGACATCGCCACGGTCAACCTCGACCGCAAGTCCTTCACCTTCATGCGCAGCTATCCAAACCACATCCCCCTGTCGGAGAAGGGCGTGCGGGCGATCGGGGCGGCGCTGGCGCCGTTCCAGTTCGATCGGGTCTACAGCCATTTCTTCGAGCGGGCGATGCCGGCGGGGGCAAAGCAGACGCTGCAGGATTCGATCGAGCGCTATGTCGCGGCCATCGGCGGTGCGTACGATCGGGCGTGATGAGGATCTGGATGCCTGTGTGCTCGGTGACGCGGGATGACCACTGACGTTTCGCGCATGGCGAGCGTCAGGAAGAAACGGCGCGTGGCCGACAAAAATTGGACCAATCACCTGCCAAGGTCCTGGAATGGTGAAAAGGTCGTGCTTCAGGAGGGCTTCCCAAATGGCGCGAACAATGATTTTTGGCTGAAGCTGCAACCTTGGCCACGGCGGACGGCAGATCGCGATGACCACCATTCTCGTAACCGGGGGCGCCGGTTACATCGGTTCGCACGCCTGCAAAGTGCTCGGCCAAAGCCGGATATCTGCCGGTGGTCTACGACGATCTGTCGAGGCCGGGCATCGACCTGGCGGTGAAGTGGGGGCCCTTCGAGCTCGGTGACATTCTACATCGCGCCGCCTCGACGAGGTGTTGAAGAAATACACGCCGATCGCGGTGATGCATTTCGCCGCCTCCGCCTACGTGGGCGAGTCGGTCACCGATCCCGGCAAGTACTACCGCAACAACGTCGTCGGCACGCCTCTCGCTGCTCGACGCCATGCGCGCCGCCGGCGTCAAACGGCTCGTCTTCTCCAGCACCTGCGCCACCTACGGCGATACCCGACGCGCGTCCCCATCCCCGAAGACCAGCCGCAGGCCCGATCAACCCCTACGGCTTCACCAAGCTCATGGTCGAGCAGGTCCTGCCCGACTCCCCCACGCCTACGGCCTGGGCTTCGCCGCGCTGCGCTACTTCAACGCCGCCGGCGCCGCCCCCGATGGCGCCATCGGCGAGGACCACGACCCCGAGACGCACCTCATCCCGCTGGTGCTCCAGGTCGCGCTGGGCAACGCGACCACATCGACCGTCTTCGGCGACCGACTACCCGACGCCCGACGGCACCTGCATCCGCGACTACATCCACGTCTCGGACCTGGCATCCGCGCATATCGTGCGCGCTCGAAGCGCTCGAAGGCCGGTGGGCCTTCGTCAGCTTACAATTTGGGGAACGGCCTCGGGGCGTCGGTCAACGAGGTGATCGATACCGCGCAGCGGGTGAACGGATAGACGATCCCCGTCGTGCGCGGTCAGCGGCGGCCGGGCGATCCGCCGGTGCTATCACGGATGGCACCAAGGTGCGCGAGGAGCTTGGCTGGACTCCGCCATCACCGACTTGGCCCAGATCATCGGCACGGCCTGGGCCTGGCACCAGCGGCAATTCCCTGCCAGCCGAAGCTGACGGGATAGTCGGCGTTCGCTTATGCAACGCCACGCTGCTGGACCGCGGCAACGCGTCCCGAGATCCAGCTGAAAAGCTTCTCCAGCCCCTTGCCGCAAGGGGGCGCTCGGCGCCAGCCGAGCTGCTTCTCGATCAGGGTGTTGTCGGAGTTGCGCCCGCGCACGCCGAGCGGACCTGGAATGTGGCGCAGGTTGAGCTTCTTCTGCGCGATCTGCATCAGCGTGGAGGCGAGGCCGTTGATGGTGACCATCTCGTCGGAGCCGATGTTGACCGGGCCCGACCATTTCGAGCGCATCAGGCCGGGTGGTGCCCTCCAGGCACTCGTCGATGTAGAGGAACGACCTGGTCTGCTGGCCGTCGCCCCAGATCTCGATGTTGCCGCCGCAGCGCCATGGAACCTTGCCGGCAATCGCGGCCGGCGGCCTTGCCGTTATTCCAGGCGCCCTCGGGCCCGAATATCGTTGTGATAGCGGGCAATCGAGTTTGCGGAACGCGAGCAAATCGTCGTGTTGACGGAGAAGTCGACGATCGCCGAAACCAACTGGCTGCGTTGCCCACTCAGCACTGGGCGGCGCTCGTGGCCGAGCGCAAAAGGCGCAGGAACTCTGGTCGCAAGTCGAGGCGGCGGACGAGATCAATCTGCCGCAGCTGCTCTTCAATAGCGTAATCGATGGCCTGCAGTACCCGGCAGCAATGCATTGGTCGCCGAGTACCAGGAGAAGCTGGAGACGTCAACGGCTATCCGGCTATGGTTCAGATCAAGCCCATCGTCCTCGCGCACGAGCTCATCGAGGAAGCGCCGGGCCTCCGTGTCGGAGAACGCGAGCCGCTCGCGCACCGCCACGGGCGCGGTCTTGTGGGAGACGCCGAGGGCGAGCAGCTCCATCAGGCCGCCTCTCGCTTCTCGGCGATCTCGTTGAGCTCGGTCAGCTCGCGCTCGAAGCGGCTGAGCTTCGTTGCCATGATCGCCACGTAGATCAGCAGCAGCACGAGGAACACGAGGTACGCCGCGACGACGTAGCCCGCGTTGTCGGGCAGCGTGACGTCGGCGGCGAGGATCATCACGCCGACTCCAGCGTCGGCGCCGCGGAGCGCCGGGGGGTGGGTGGGGTCATTGTCATCTCATCGCCGGCGAGCCGCCGGCGCAGGGCCTTGATCTGCGCGCTGGTGTTCTTCGACGTCATCTCGTACTTCCACAGCGTGGCGTAGAGCAGCGCCATGCCCAGCAGGCAGATGTAGAAGGCGACCTTCATCCGCGGCTCGAGCCCGCCGTCGGTCGTCGCGAACACGCGCGGGTGCGTGTAGCTCTGCGCCAGGCGGACGGCAAGGAAGTTCAGTGGCACGAACGCGCCGGCGGTGATCGCGAACACGCTGGCGTAGCGCGACTGCTTGTCACGGTCCTCGATCGAGAAGCGCAGCGGCTGGTAGGTCGCGTAGAGCAGGAAGACGATCAGGAACGAGACGAGCGTCGGCTCGTCCCAGACCCACCAGTGGCCCCACGACGCGCGCGCCCAGATCGACCCCGTGACGAGGACCGCGGCGCCGAAGATCAGCGACATGTGGATCGCGACGTAGCTGCGCAGGTCCCAGCGCGACTCGCCGGTGCGCAGGTGCTGGATCGCGCACACCGCCCCGAAGACGAAGCCGCACAACGCCACGATCGCGAGCGGGACGTGCAGGTACAGGATCTTCTGCATGAAGCCCTGGTCCGCGTCCTCGGGTGCGTAGAACGCGGCGAGCGCAAAGCCGCCGGCGAGCGTGACGAGGGTGGCGATGGAGAGGGCGCGTAGGCGCGAGCCGTACATCGGCGGTCAGTCCTCCAGGAGGAAGTCGAACACTGCGTAGGCGACCAGCCCGAACACCAGATCGTACAGAGCAACGACCCACGGCCAGCGGGCCGCAGCGACCGGCCCGCCGAAGACGGGGGCCGTCATCTTCACGGCGCCGATCAGCGGCGGGATCAGCAGCGGCAGCGCGAGCAGGGGGACGAGCAGGTCGCGCGCGCGCGATTGCACCGCCAGCGCGCCGACGAGCGTCCCGACGAACGCGATCCCGATGTCGGCCAGCAGGAGCGCGAGCAGCAGGCGCCAGACCTCGACCGGCGAGGGGCCGAGCAGCATCACGAGGAACGCCGGGACCGCCACCAGCTCGAGCGCCACGAGGAACAGGAAGAGCGAGGCTGCCTTCGCCACGAGCAGCGCGGTGCGATCGACCGGCGCCAGCAGGAACCCCTCGAACCCGCCCTCCTCGCGGTCGGCGACGAACTGCCGCGCGATGCCCAGGACCGCCGCGAGCAGCAGTGTCACCCACAGCACGCCTGCGGCGAGGTTGCCCTCGACGCTGCGCTGCTGCAGGGCGAAGTGGAAGACGACGAACGCGCTGACGGCGAACAGCGCCATGCCGGGCACGACCTGCGGCGTGCGCGTCTCGAGGCGCAGATCGCGGCGCAGCACCGCGGACACCGCATTCCTCATCGGTAGAGCTCCCGGACCTCGGCCTCGGAGGCCGCGCCGCTCAGCTCGGCGCGCCCGCCGCGCAGCCCCAGGACGACGTCGGCCTCGGCCAGGCCCCGGGCTGGGTCGTGGCTCGTCACCACGCGCGTGCGGCCGCTCGTGCGCCCGACGAGCGGCTCGAGCGCGTCGGCCGCGGCTGGGTCGAGGTTCGCGGTCGGCTCGTCGAGCAGCAGCACGTCGGGCTCGTGCAGCACCGTGCGGCAGGCGGCGACGCGCTGCACCATCCCGCGCGACAGCTCGCGGATCGGCTCGTCGCCCCGCAGGCGCAGGCCGACCTGGTCGAGCAGCACGTCGATGCGCTCGAACGCGACCCCGTGCAGGCGCGCGTGGAAGCGCAGGTTCTCGCGGGCGCTGAGGTCGCGGTGCAACAGCGGCTCGTGGCCGAGCAGGCCGATGCGCCCGCGCACCTTCCACGCACCGCCGGGCAGCTCCTCGCCGAGGACGCGCGCGGTTCCGCCCTGGGGGCGCAGCAGCGTGGCGAGCACCCGCAGCAGCGTCGACTTGCCCGCGCCGTTGGGGCCGAACACGACGAGCGTCGCGCCGGCAGGCACCGCGACCGACACGCCCGCGAGCGCCGTCCGCTCGCCGTAGCGGCGGACGAGCCCCTCGAGCTCAATGGCCGCTGCGTCGCCCACCGTCACGGTCCAGCGTGTCGGCGACATGGCGCAGCGTCGGGGCCAGGACGCCGAACAGCTCGCCGATCGCCTTCGGGCTCCCGGGCAGGTTGACGATGAGCGTGCGCCCGGCGATGCCCGAGACGCCGCGCGTGAGGATCCCCATCGGCGTGTGGCGCAGCGCCTCCGCCCGCAGCGCCTCGGCGAACCCCGGCGCGGGCGCGTTCCACCACGGCAGCGGTCGCCTCCGGCGTCACGTCGTCGGGCGTCATGCCCGTTCCGCCCGTCGTGAAGATGAAGCGCACGCCGGCGTCGACGTAGTTGTTCAGCCGGTCCTCGATCAGGGCGTAGTCGTCGGGCACGACCTCCATCGCCTCGACGTCGCAGCCCGCCTCCTCGGCCAGCCGCGCGAGCAGCGGCCCCGACTCATCCTCGGTCTCACGGCGCGAGACGGAGCTCGAGATGGTCAGCACGGCGGTCCTCATCGGCGTCATCTTGTCAGTGGTGGGGCCGCTCAGCCCGCACTGAGCGGCTCAGCGCTGCCAGTCGCCCGAGCGCCCACCGGACTTCGCCACGAGCTCGACCGACGCGATCGACACGCCGCGCTCGATGCCCTTGACCATGTCGTAGACGGTCAGCGCGGCCACGGATGCGGCGACCATCGCCTCCATCTCCACGCCGGTGCGGCCCTCGACCGAGGCCTCGGCTTCGATCTGCACGCCACCATCGGTGACCTCGGCGCGCACGTCGACGTGGTCGAGCCCGAGGGGGTGGCAGAGCGGGATCAGCGTCCCCGTCTGCTTGGCGGCCTGGATGCCGGCGAGCCGCGCGGTGCCCAGCACGTCGCCCTTCGGCGCGTCGCCGGCGGCGACGGCGGCCGCGGTCTCCGGCGCCATCCGGACGAACGCGCGCGCGACCGCGTGGCGGCGCGTGACGTCCTTGCCCGATACGTCGACCATCCGCGCCGCGCCCGACTCGTCGAGGTGCGTGAGGTCAGGCGGCAACGCGCTGCAGCAGTTTCGATCAGGCCGCGCACGCCATCCACGTCGCCGTCGCGCAGCAGCTCAATCGGATCGGGCTCGCCATTGACGATCCCCTCGAAGAACGCCTTGCGGTCCTGGTAGGTCGGGAGCGTTCCCTTCGCCCAGCCGCGCACGTCGTTGAGCATGATCGCCAGCCGGGCGTACTCCTCGCCGAACAGCTCGGAGACCTCGGTCTTCATGCGCTTGGCCAGTGCGGGCGAGGCGCCCGCTGTGGAGATCGCGATCGCCAGCGGGCCGGTGCGCACGATCGCCGGGAGGATGAAGTTGCACAGCGGCGGCACGTCGACGACGTTGACGAGCATCGCTCGGCGCTCGGCGTCCTCGTAGATGCCGATGTTGATGTCGGTGTCGTCGGTGCAGGCGATGACCATGAACGTGCCCTCGAGGTCCTCGGGCGCGTACTCGCGCTGCTCCCAGCGGATCGAGCCCTCGGCGCGAGCTGCGTCAGCTCGGGGCCGGCCTCGGGCGCGACGAGCGTGACGTCGCCGTCGCAGGCGAGCAGCCCTTCGACCTTCTCCAGCCCGATCTCGCCGCCGCCGACGACCAGGCACCTGCGGCCGCGGAGCTTCAGGCACGCGATGTAGAACGGCGTGTCGAGCATGTCGCGCACGCAGGTCTGGTCACAGATCCCGCGGCGGAACTGGCAGACGCATTCCTTTCCGGCATAGGCTGCAGCTGGCATGCGGACTACAGGGTAGAGATCGCGCGATGGGCCGCCTCGCCCGCGCCCGCCAGCTCGCGGCGGCGATGAAGCTGCACCGCTCGCGCCACGCCCTCGAGTTCGGCCCGCGCGAGGATCTGCTGCGCTTCCAGCGCGAACGCTTTGCCCGGACCGTCCGCCACGCCGCCCGGCGTTCGCCGCTGTATCGCGAGCTCTACGCCGGCGTCGACCTGAGCGCGGAGATCGAGCCGAGCGCCCTCCCAACGGTCCCAAGGCGACGCTGGTCGAGCGCTTCGACGACTGGGTCACCGACCCGCGCCTGCGCGGCGGCCGACCTCGACGCGCACGTCGAGTCGCTCGCCGACAAGGACGTCGCTGCTTCGAGGGACGCGTTCGATCATGCCCAGCGGCGGCACGTCGGGCCGGCGGGCGCTGCACGCGTTCGACCGCGACGAAGTGGACCGAGTGCCTGGCGGCGTTCATGCGCTGGAGCGACCTGCTGGGGCTGGCCCAAGCTGCCGCGCCGACGCGTGGCGAGCGTCATGTCGCCGGGGGCGCGGCACATGACCGCGCGCTTCAACCTGAGCATCGATGTCGGGGCGCACCGGACGCTGCGCCTCGACGCCGGGCGCCCGGTGGCCGAGCAGCGCGCGGCGCTCGAGGCATTCCGGCCCGACGCGCTGCTCGGCTACGCGTCGCGCGGTCGGGCTGCTGGCGTGCGACCAGCTCGACGGGCGGCTGTCGATCGTCCCGCGGATCGTCGCGACGACCAGCGAGGTGCGCACGGACGAGACGCTCGAGCGGATCCGCGCGGCCTGGGGCGTCGAGCCGTTCGACGTGTTCGGCTCGACCGAGACCCTGTACGGCGGCGACTGTGCCGAGCACGCGGGCATCCACGCCTTCGAGGACCAGTGCCTCGTCGAGGTCGTCGAGGGGCGACTGTCGTCACGAGTTTCATCCGGCACACGCAACCGCTGATCCGCTACGAGCTCGGCGACCTCGCGGAGCTCGACACGAACGCCGTGCGCATGCGGCCGCTCGCTGGCGCGGATCGGCGCGATCGCGGGCCGCGCCGACGACGTGCTCGACCTGCCGGCAGCGCGCGGTGGCACCGTCGCGGTCGCACCCGATCGCGATCCGCAGCCCGCTGTCGGGCGTCGCCGAGCTGCGCCGCTACAAGGTGATCCAGGAACACGAGCGGTATGCGCGTGCTCGTGGAGCTGCGCGAGGGCGGCGACGCGGTCGCCGAGCGGGTGGCCGCGCTGCTGCGCGAGGCCTCGCGAAGGCCGGGCGGACGTCCAGCCGACGGTCGAGATCGTCGACACGCTCGAGGACAGCAGCGCAGCGGGAAGTTCAGGCTGATCGAGAACCGCGCCTGAACGCGCGCGCCGCCACGCGCAGCGTCGGCACCGCGCCCTCGCGCAGGCCGGCCTCGCGGTCGGCATCGCGCGCCGAGCGCATCTGCGCGACCGTTCGCCCCGCCTTGACCAGCCCGGCGTCGTAGGGGAACCACCACCACGGGCGCCCGCGCGGCGGGTCCCAGGTGACGACCTTCGGCTCGGCGCACGGTTCGCAGCGCGATGGCGCCGCGCGCACGCCCAGGCCGGCGCCGCGCGTGCCGCCCCACGGGACCTCGGGCGGCGCGCGCGTGACGAGGTGGTCGTTGACCCACACCATCCCGACGCGCAGCTCGGCCGCGATGCGCTGCGCCTTGTAGCGATCGGCGGTCCACGACCGACGCGCCGAGCCCAAGCGAGACCTCGTTGGCGCCGGCGATCGCCTCGTCCTCGGAGGCGGCCTTGGCCACGGTGAGCACGGGTCCGTGGACGTCCTCGCGCGCGATCCGCATGTCGTCGCGCACCCCGGTCAGGACCACCGGCGCGACGTACGGGCCGTCGCCGGTGCCGCCGCAGTGCACGCGGGCGCCGCCCTCGACGGCTTCGGCGACCAGCTCGCGGACGCGATCCGCCCGCGCGCGGGACACGATCGGGCCGACGGCCGTGGTGCGGGTCCGACGGGTCGCCGACTGACAGCGAGCTCGCGCCGGCGCAGACGGCGGCGAGGAACTCGTCGTGGACCTCACGTACCACGATGGCCCGCTCCACGCTGCCGCCGCACTGGCCCGCGTTGGCGAACGCTGCCCACACCACTCCGCGCGCCGCGCGCTCGAGGTCCGCATCGGCGCAGACGACGGCCACGTCCTTGCCGCCCATCTCCAGCACCGCGCGCTTGACCCCACGCGCGCAGCCTCGCCGACCGCGCGCCCGGCGTGTGCGGAGCCCGTGAACCGCACCTGCGCAACGCGCGCGTTGACGAGCGCGGAGCCGGTGTCGGCGTGGCCGTGCACGACACGCAGCAGACCGTCCGGCAGGCCGGCGCGCGCGAAGACGCGCGCGATGCGCTCGCCCACCAGGCAGCGCATACGGGGACGGCTTGAGGACCACGCCGTTGCCGGCCATCAATGCGACCGCGGCGTCGCCCAGCGGCGTGGCGAACGGCTCCGCCGCCGGCCCGAGGACGCCGACGACGCCAAGCGGCTCGTAACTCCAACGGCCGCGCTTGACGGGGTGCATGCGCGCGCGAGAACGCGATCCGCTCGCCGCTGAGGATCTTCGGCCCGTGCGGCGGCCAGCCACTGCAGCGTCTCGATCGCCGGCACGAGCTCCATCAGCTCGGCCTCGGCGCGCGGGCGCCCCTGCTCGCGGCACAGCAGCTCGGTCAGCTCGTCGGCCTCGTCGATGACCGCCTGCGCGGCGCGCTGCATGTAGCGCGCGCGGTCGGCGATCCGCAGCGAGCGCCACAGCCGCTGGGCGCTCGCGGCGCCCTGCACGGCCGCGGCGACCTCCTTCGGGCGGCGTCACCTGGACCGAGCCGAGCACCTCTCCGGTCGCCGGGCTGACCGATTCCAGGCGGGCGGGCAGGGCGTCGTCCACCCGGCCGAGCCTACGCGACGCGCCGCGACTCCGTGCGCTCGATCAGCGCAGCGCGTACGAGCTCCGTCACGCCCGGCGCGATCGCCTCGTCGGCCACGACGAGCGAGCCCGTCCCGTCGCGATCGATGTGGCCGTAGGCGACGAGGAACTCGTTGGTGCCGCTCAGGACCGTCGCGCAACGGAGACGCAGGCGCGCGGGTCGAACCGCAGGAGGCGCGCCATGCGCAGCTCCTCGAGCGGCGCGCCGAGCCGGTCGTGCAGCGCGACGAGGCCGGCGCGATCGCCGGCCTGGGGGAGTCGTAGACGGACCCGGGTTCCGTCCGGGAGTGGGTGTGTGCGGGTGAGAAGCACGTCATCGAGGGTTGCACACGAAATCGCTCGAGCCACGCGAAATCGTGTGAATCACGGCTCATCTGTGACGAGCGTCACGGATGCGCTGCAAGCGATCTCGCAGAGTCGGGCTCGGTCGCGTCGAGCTCGACGAAGCGCTCGCCCGCCACCGAATCCGGCAGCAGCTCCTGCGGCGGACACCTTCTCGGGCCGATCGTGCGGGTAGTCGTAGCCCTGCCCGCGCCCCAGCGACAGCCGCGCCGGGATACGCCGGCGCTGCGCAGCGCATCCGGCGGCAGCTGGGCGCCGTGGTCGCGCACGCTGGCGCCGCGCAGCCCCAGCGCTCGCAGCGCGGAGTTGGACTTCGGCGCCAGCGCGAGGTACATCGCGCACTGCGCGAGCGCGTAGCTGCACTCCGGCGCGCCCACGTGCTCCACCGCCTGGGCTGTCGCGATGGCGAGCGGCAGCGCGTGCGGGTCGGCGTTGCCGATGTCCTCCGAGGCCAGCACGATCATGCGCCGGGCGAGGTAGCGCGGGTCCTCGCCGCCCTCGAGCATCACCACGAGGTAGTAGATCGCCGCGTCGGGATCCGAGCCGCGGATCCGACTTGATGAGCGCCGAGATGTAGTCGTAGTGCTGGTCGCCGGCCTTGTCGTAGCGCACCGCTCGCCGGCGCAGCGCGTCCTCGGCGACGTCCATCGTGATCTCGCCGTCGGCGGTGTCGCAGGCGACCTCGAGCGCGGCCAGCGCGGCGCGCGCGTCGCCGCCCGTCCGCGAGGCCAGGAAGTCGAGCACCTCGTCGGAGATCGCGTGGTCGCCGCACTCGCCACGGTCGATCGCGCGGCGCAGCAGCACCTCGACGTCGGCCGGCGCGAGCGACTGCAGCTCGATGACCTGCGCGCGGCTGAGCAGCGCGGAGTTCACCTCGAAGTACGGGTTCTCCGTCGTCGCCCCGATCAGCGTGACGAGGCCGTCCTCGACGGCCGGCAGCAGCGCGTCCTGCTGGGCCTTGTTGAACCGGTGGATCTCGTCGAGGAAGAAGATCGTCGGGCGCCCGCCGCGGCGGCGCTCGGTCGCGCGTTCGATCACGCCGCGGACCTCCGCCTTGCCGGCGTTGACCGCGCTGAGCTCCTCGAACGCCGCATCCGCCGAGCCGGCGACGATCCGGGCGAGCGTCGTCTTGCCCGTTCCCGGAGGTCCGTACAGGACCATCGAGAACGGGTGCCCGTGCTCGATCGCGGTGCGCAGGGCGCTGCCCTCGCCGAGCACGTGCTTCTGGCCCACCAGCTCGTCGAGCGTGCGCGGGCGCATGCGGGCGGCCAGCGGGGCATCCGGCGCAACCGCGTGAACATCGTGCGCCGCGCCCTCATCGGCCGGAAACAACTGATCGGTCATCGACAGTCAGTATCCCCGCCGTGGAGCTGGTCCTGTTCGCCGTGTGGTGCTTCCTGGTCGCGCTCGCGGGCGGCCTCGTGGGCCTCGTGCTCGGCAACCTGCGCCTGCCGGCGACGCTGCTCGTCGCGTCGAACGCCGCCGCCGGCACGGGCGCGAACCTGGTCGCGAGCGCCGTCGCGGCGGCCACCGCGTCGGTCGCGCACATCCGCGCGCGGCGCGTCGACTGGCAGCTGTTCGCCTGGATGGCGCCCCCCTCGATCGCGGGCGGACTGCTCGGCGGCTACGTGTCCGGCCTGCTGCCCAGGCGCGCGCTGCTCGCGGTCATCTCGGTCGTCCTGTTCCACGCCGCGTTCGAGCTCTTCGTCCGTCCGCCCGCTCCGTCGCCGGACGAGAGCGGCCGCGTCGCACGCGGGCCCGCGGTCATCACCGGCGCGGTCGTCGGCTTCGTCGGCGGCGTGGTGGGGCTGATCCTCGGCTCGCTGCGGATGCCGGCGATGCTGCGCTACATGCGCGTCCCGGCGCGCCGCGCCGCGGCGACGAACGTGACCGTCGGGTTCCTGGTGGGCGTCTCGGGCGCGATCGGCCACCTGCCGTCGGAGCCGCCCGACTGGACCGTGGCGGCGGTCGGCGCCGCGGCGTCGATCCCGGGCGCCCTGCTGGGCTCGCGGCTGACCGGGCGCCTGGACGAGCCGCAGCTGATCCGAGCGATCGCGTGGATCCTGCTGGTCGTAGCGGTGTCCACCGCGGTGCAGGCGGTCGCGTAACGTGTCAGCGATGCAGGAGGAGACGACGCAGGTGCTGCAGCGCCTGGTGCGCTTCAACACCGTCAACCCGCCGGGCAACGAGCGCGAGGCGCAGGAGTACCTGGCGGACTACCTGCAGCGCGCCGGCCTCGAGGTCGAGCTGCTCGGACGGACCGAGCCGCGGCCGAACCTCGTCGCGCGGTTGCGCGGCACCGGCAACGGGCCGACGCTGTGCCTGCTGAGCCACGTCGACACTGTCCTGGCGACGCCGTCGGAGTGGGAGCACGACCCCTGGTCCGGTGACATCGTCGACGGCGAGCTGTGGGGCCGCGGCGCGCTCGACATGAAGTCGCAGACCGCCGCCGAGGTCGTGGCCGCAGCGACGCTCGCACAGTCGGGCTGGCGCGGCGCGGGCGACCTGCTCGTGGTGGTCGTCGTCGACGAGGAGACCGGTGGCGCCGAGGGCGCGCAGTGGATCTGCGGCGAGCACCCCGACAAGGTCCGTTGCGATTACCTGCTCAACGAGGGCGCCGGAAGCCTGGTCCCTTTCAACGGCCAGCGCGTGTTCGACGTCTGCGTCGCGGAGAAGGGCGTCTTTCGCTTCAAGCTGCGCACGCGCGGTGTGGCGGGCCACGCATCGATGCCAAAGATCGGCGACAACGCGCTGCTCAAGCTCGCGCCGCTGCTGCAGGCGATGAAGGACCGCCAGCCGGCCTTCGACATCACCTCCGGCCCGCAGGCGATGCTCGATGGCCTCGGCGTGACCTTCGACGAGCTGCGCGACCAGGACCCGCTGCTGGCGCTGATCGTCGAGCCGATGCTCGGCGTGACGCTGGCGCCCACGCGTGTGCGGGCCAGCGAGAAGATCAACGTGATCCCGTCGGTGGCCGAGATCGGCGTCGACTGCCGTGTCCCCCCGGGGCTGGGCCAGGAGGACGCGCTCAAGCGCATCCGCGAGGTCCTTGGCGACGGCGACTACGAGATCGAGTTCTCCGAGACGGTCATGGGCAACCAGTCGCCGATCGAGTCGCCGCTGATGGACGTCATCCGGGACTGGGTCGCGTCAGTCGAGCCGGACGCGCGCGTCGTCCCGGCGATCCTGCAGGGCTTCAGCGACTCACGGACGTTCCGCCACGCGTTCCCGGACCTCGTCGCGTACGGCTTCTTCCCTCGGCGCGCGATGACGCTCTACGAAGCGGCGCCGCTGATCCACAGTGCCAACGAGCGTATCCCCGTCGCGGATCTCGGGACGGCGGCGGACTTCTTCAAGTACGCGGCGGAACGGGTCTGTGGCTGAGCCACTTCGCCTCGGCGGCATGGCGCTTCGCAACGGGCTGCTCGTCCACGGGCCCACCCACTGGGCCGCCGCGGTGCGCGCGGCCGACGGCTCGATCGGCGTCGCGTCGGGGACCAAGCCGCGTGTCGACGGTCCGGTGATGGCCGTCCCGGGCGCGCGCGGCGTGATCCGGCTCGCCGAAGCTATGGCGGTCATCCCGCTCGTCAAGCGCGCGCTGCCCGAGGCACGGCTGCCGTTCCAGAACGCGCCGGTGCTGGGCGTGATGGCCGGAGCCGCCGTGGCCGGGTCGGTGCTGCGGCGCCGCACGAGCGGCGTGCGCGGGGAGGCGGCGTCGGCTGCGGTCTCGCTCGTCCCGGCCCTGTTCGCGCTGCGCGGCGGCGACCTCGCCGCCTACCACGGCGTCGAGCACAAGGCGATCGCCGCCTACGAGCATGGTGACCAGGATGCGGCGGACGCCGCGAAGGAGCATGACCGCTGCGGCTCGCACCTGATGGCCCCGATGCTCGCGGCCAACGTCGCGGGCGCTGCGCTGCTCAAGAAACTGGTCGAGCGTCCACGTCCCGTCCACGGCGCCGCGCTGTCGCTCGCGTCAGTCGGGCTGGCCGTCGAGGTGTTCGCCTGGAGCGAGCGTCACACCGGCTCGAGGACCGCGAAAGCCCTGCGCCGACCGGGGCACGAGCTCCAGCGCGTGCTGGGCACGCGCGAGCCCACGGCAGACCAGCTGGACGTCGGCCGGGCGGCCCTGGATGAGATCCTGCGGGTGGAGGGGTGAAGTTGCGCGAGAATCCGCCGATACTTGACCAGTGACCCCGGGCGCCGTGCAGACGACCAACGACATCATCGACGCGCTCACCACGCTTTCGCAGCAACTGCACCAGGCGGTGCTGGTCCCCGTCGCGGACGGCCCGTCGATCTCGACGCGCATCCAGGACTTCTTCGCGCAGTGGGCGACCGTCCTGACGGTCGTCTTCATGGCGGCGATCGTCTACGTGCTCTGGCGCACGCTGAAGGTGATGCCGAAGACCAAGCCGGTCCAGATCAAGCCGCAGGCGAACCTGGAGGTCGGCTGGGACGACATCGCCGGCGTCGACGAGGCCAAGTACGAGCTCCAGGAGGTCGTCGAGTTCCTCAAGGAGGAGAAGCGCTTCAAGAAGCTCGGTGCGAAGGTCCCGAAGGGCGTCCTGCTGCACGGGCCGCCCGGCACCGGCAAGACGCTGCTGGCCAAGGCCGTCGCCCAGGAGTCCGGCGCGCAGTTCTTCTCGCAGTCGGCGTCCTCGTTCGTCGAGATGTTCGCCGGCCTCGGCGCGGCGCGCATCAGGCGCCTGTTCAACGAGGCCCGCAAGCACGCCCCCGCGATCATCTTCATCGACGAGCTCGACGCCGTCGGCGGGCGCCGCGGCTCGGACATCTCCGGCGAGCGCGAGCAGACGCTCAACCAGCTGCTCGTCGAGATGGACGGCTTCGCCAGCGCCGACCAGATCGTCGTGATGGCGGCGTCCAACCTGCTCGAGAAGCTCGACCCGGCACTGCTGCGCCCGGGCCGCTTCGATCGCCAGGTCTTCGTCTCCCCGCCCGACGTGCACGGGCGCGAGAAGATCCTCAAGGTCCACACCACCAACAAGCCGCTGGCGGAGAACGTCAACCTGTTCGAGCTCGCCTCGCAGACCAGCGGCCTCACCGGCGCCGATCTGGCGAACATCGCCAACGAGGCGGCGATCCGCTGCGCCCGCCGCCACGGCAACGCGATCTCCAAGGCCGACTTCGAGGGCGCGCTGGAGCGCGTCGTCGCGGGCGTGCAGTCCAACACGACGCTCAACGACCACGAGCGCCGCGTCGTCGCCTACCACGAGGCCGGCCACGCGCTCACGCGCGAGTTGCTGATGACCGTGGACCGCGTCCACAAGATCTCGATCGTTCCTCGCGGCCAGGCGCTCGGCTACGTCATGAACCTGCCCGACGAGGACTCCTACCTCAAGACCCGCGAGGAGCTCATCGACCAGCTGACCGTGCTCCTCGGTGGGCGGGTCGCCGAGCAGCTGGTCTTCGGCGCGGTCACGACCGGCGCGGCGAACGACCTGCAGCGGGTGAGCGAGATCACCCACGCGATGGTCCACCAGTACGGCATGGGGTCGCAGACGAACGCGCCGCGCGCGGTCGTCGAGTCCGAGGCGGTCTCCGACCTCACGCGGCGCATCCGCGACGAGGAGCAGCAGGAGCTCGCGTTCGAGGCGCATCGCCACGCGCACCAGCTCATCACCGCGCATCGCGCGACGCTCGAGCAGTTCGCCCAGGAGCTGCTGGAGAACGAGGTCCTCGAGCGCCCGCAGATCGACAAGATCATGGACGGCGTCAAGGGGATCGAGCGCCGGCCGGACCGCAACGGCCTGCGTGTGGCGGCGGCCTCCAAGCAGCCGCCACCAGTGCAGGAAGGCAGCTAGGCCGCAGCGACCTCGCGGCTCTGCTCGGCGAGCTGGCCGACGATCTCGGCCAGGCGCTCGTTGAGCTCGGGCTCGAGCATCAGCCCGTCCTCGCCGAAGGCCTCGTCGGCCTGGCCGAGGGGGAATTCGTCCTCGAGGACCTCCGCGCCGGCGATGCTGAGCGACTTGCGCGTCTCGGCCTGCGCCCAGACGGCTCCGAACAGGCCGGTCGAGGCGCCGATCACGGCGACCGGCTTGTGGGTCAGCGCGGCGTCGCGGAACGGGCGCGAGGCCCAGTCGATCGCGTTCTTCAGGCCGCCCGGGATGGTGCCGTTGTACTCGGGAGTGGCGATGAGCACCGCGTCGGCCAGGCGGATCGAGCCGCGCAGGCGGCGGGCGGCGATGGGCGGGATGACGCCGTCGTCATCCGGGTCGTAGATCGGCAGCTCCTTGATGACCGAGGGATCCAGGAGCTCCACCTCCACCCCGGACGGGGCCAGCTTGGCCGCCGCCCGGAGCAGACGCGTGTTCAAGGAATCCCGCCGCAGGCTGCCGCTGATGGCGAGAAGCTTCATGGCTACGCCTCGCTCTTGACGAGCTCGGCCTCGACGACGATCTTGACGTCGTTGGCGAGCGCCTTGCCGCCGCTCGGGAGGTCGGCGTTCCACGTCAGGCCGTACTGCGTGCGGTCGACGATGGTCTCGAGCGCGAGGCCGACGACCGGCGAGCCGGCGAGGCTGGTGACGGGCCCGGTCAGCGTGCCCTTGGCGATGACGTGGTTCGTGATGCCCTTGATCGTCAGCTCGCCGGAGACCTCGATCTCCTCGCCCGCCTGGCGGACGGCGACCGACCGGAACGCGACCTCGGGGTGCTTGTCGGCGGCGAAGAAGTCGTCGCTGAGCAGGTGGCCCTTCAGATCGGCGAGGCGGACCTGGATCGACTCGACCTGGGCCGAGCCCTCGATGGCGATCGACTCGCCGTCGGATGTGGCGGTCACAGCGACGTCGTCGAAGGAGCCGCGGAACAGCTGGATGCCGTTGTGGCGCACCTGGAAGCCGAACGTGGAGTGGATCGGGTCGGCGGTGTAGGTGCCGGCAGGAATGGTGGTGGTCGTTGCGGTGGCGGACATGTGAACTCCTTTGAGAGCAGCTAATCCGGACTCCAGTCCGGTTGACGTCGTCATGCTAGCATAAGCGGACCGTGGTCCACAAGTCCCCCTCAACTACGCTCCCGGCCGTGCAGGATCTGCCCGTCATTCAGCCGCTTGCCGTCACCGAGCGGGCTGATGCTGCGCGCAACCGGCAGAAGATCCTGTGCTCGGCGCGCCGGCTGATCGAGGAGCGCGGCTTGGAGAACGTCTCGATGGACGACATCGCCGGCGACGCGGGCGTGGGCAAGGGCACCCTGTTCCGGCGCTTCGGCGACCGCGCATCGCTCGCCCACGCGCTGCTGGACGCCACGGAGACCGAGTTCCAGGAGCAGCTGATCCGCGGGGAGCCGCCGCTCGGGCCGGGTGCGCCGCCGTGCGAGCGCGTGATCGCGTTCGGCGAGGCGATGATCGACCTCTGCGTGGAGCGCCGCGATCTCATGGCCGAGGTCCAGGCCGGCACGCGCTGGTTGCGGACGAACATCTACTCGGGCTACCGGGCGCACCTGGCGCATCTCGTCGCCCAGGCGGCCCCCGAGCAGGACGCCGAGTTCGTCGCCGACACGCTCCTGGGCGTCCTGCGCGCGGATCTCGTCAACCACCTCGTGGTCGACCGCGCGATGGATGCCCAGCGCCTCAAGGATGGCTTCCGGGCGCTGGCCACGAGGCTGCTTTCGTAGACTCGCGGGCCGGATGTTCGCCCGCATCGACCACATCGGCGTCGCCGTCGGCGACCTCGACGCCGCGATCGCCCTGCACGAGAGCACCTACGGGATGGCGCTCGTGCACCGCGAGGTCGTCTCCGAGCAGGGCGTCGAGGCTGTCCTGCTCGACGTCGGCGAGAACCACGTCGAGCTGCTGCGGCCGCTGGCCGAGGACACGCCGGTCGGCAGGTTCCTCGCCAGCCGCGGCCCGGGCCTGCACCACGTCGCCTACCAGGTGCCCGACATCGAGGCCGCGCTGGCCGCGCTCAAGGCCGCAGACGTGCGCCTGATCGACGAGACGCCGCGCACCGGCATCCGCAGCTCGCGTGTCGCGTTCCTGCATCCGAAGAGCTCGGGCGGCGTGCTCACCGAGATCGTCCAACCGGCGGAGGGCCACTGATGGAGAAGGTCACGATCGGGTTCTTCGGAGGCGCGCTCTCGCTGCGCGTCTCCACCGACCAGCTCGACGCGCTGCTCAAGGCGCTGCCCGCGGGCGGCTGGCACGACATCGAGGCCGAGGACGGCGCGGTCCGCGTGAACCTCGCCGTCGTCGTGTACGTCCGCACGGACCGCGACAAGCACACCGTCGGATTCGGCGTCTGAGCCTCCGGGACCTCG
The DNA here is from genome assembly GCA_963794105.1 of uncultured Actinomycetes bacterium. GTDB lineage: Bacteria > Actinomycetota > Thermoleophilia > Solirubrobacterales > Solirubrobacteraceae > AC-49. Next base: position 28,884 of record CAWCEB010000139.1, read on the forward strand.
ATCTCGCCGGCTTTCGCCTCGCGCGCACGGCCGGCCACACGCCGGCGGCCGAAAAGGCGATCAGCACGTTCTCCGTCCTCGGCGAGCACGCCGCGCTGTGGCTCGTGCTCGGCGGGATCGGCGCCGCGGTCGACCGGCCGCGGCGCACCGCAGTGGGCGCGCGCGGCCGCGATCGTGGCCGGCACGTACGGGCTGAACACGGCGCTGAAGTTCGTCTTCCGCCGGCGTCGCCCGCGAGTCGACGGCCTGCCGCCGCTCGTGGGAACGCCGACCGAGATGAGCTTCCCCAGCGCTCACGCTTCGACGTCGTTCTGCGCTGCGGGCCAGTACGCGCGCGTCGGGGCGCCGGCGGGGCCGCTATATGGGCTCGCGCTGGCGATGGCGGCCTCACGGCTGTACCTCGGCGTCCACTGGCCCTCGGACATCGTCGGCGGCGCAGCGCTCGGCGCGGCGATCGGAGCACGGGCATGAAGGTCGGCATCGTCGGCATGCCCAACGCGGGCAAGTCGTCGCTGTTCAACGCGCTCACGCGTGCGGGTGCGGAGGCGGCGAACTACCCGTTCACCACGATCGAGCCGAACGTGGCGGTCGTCGGTGTCCATGACGAGCGCCTCGACAGGGTGGCCGAGACCATCGGAGCCTCGTCGATCGTCCCGGACACGATCGACTTCCACGACATCGCCGGCCTGGTCGCGGGCGCCAGCAAGGGCGAGGGGCTGGGCAACAAGTTCCTCGCGAACATCCGCGAGACCGACGCGATCGTCCACGTCGTCCGTGCGCACCACGATGCGAACGTCATCCATCCCGAGGGCTCGGTCGATCCGCTGCGCGACATCGAGACGATCGAGACCGAGCTGATCTACGCCGATCTCGAGCAGGCCGAGCGCCGCCACGGACGGGTCGTCCGCGACGCCCGCGGCGGCGACAAGGCGGCGATCGCCGAGGAGGCCTGGCTGCGAGCGGTGATCGACGCGCTGCAGTCGGGCAAGCCGGTCCGCACCGTCCCGGTGCCCGAGGCGGCGCCCAACGCGGTCCGCGACCTCTCGCCGCTGACCGCCAAGCCCGTGCTGTTCGTCGCCAACGTCGACGAGGGCGACGACACCGTCCCGCCGGAGATCGCGGCCTACGCCGAGTCGCAGGGCGCGCGCGCCGTCGCGATCTCCTCACGGCTGGAGGCCGAGCTGACCGAGCTCGACGACGACGAGGCCGCCACGATGCGCTCCGATCTCGGCGTCTCTGAGTCCGGCCTGCGGCGCGTGGTCGACGGCGCCTTCGCGCTGCTGGACCTGATCGCGTTCTTCACCGCCGGTGAGGACAAGCCCGCGCAGTCCTGGCACCTGCGCCGCGGGCGCACCGCGTGGCATGCGGCGGGCGAGATCCATTCCGACATCCAGAAGGGCTTCGTCCGCGCCGAGGTCATCGGCTGGGAGGCGCTCGTCGACGCCGGCGGCTACGCCGGCGCCCGCGACCGCGGCACGCTGCGCCTCGAGGGCCGCGACTACGTGATGGCCGACGGTGACGTGATCACCGTCAAGTTCACGCCGTAGCAGCACTCGGCCGTCCGAGCCGCGTGAGGCCCCAGCCGCTCTGCCAGCCGCCGCATGCCGAGTCCCTCGGCGGCGTCGGCCGCGGCGGCGAAGTCGGTCGGCGCGGTCCGTCGGGCCGCTCGACGCGGCACCGGCTGCAGCGTCGCCATGTGGCGGAACGCGCGCAGCTCGTCGGCCTGGCCGTGCAGCGCCGCGCGCACGGGCGGGCGCTGGCGCAGCGCGTTCTCGATCGCGGCATCGAGCGTCCCGTAGTCGCGCAGCAGGTCGCGCGCGGTCTTCTCGCCGATGCCCTTGGCGCCCGGGATCCCGTCGGACGGGTCGCCGCGCAACGCGATGAAGTCCGGGACCTGCTCGGGCTCGATGCCGTAGCGCTCGCGCACGCCCGCCACGTCGACGAGCTCCGGCCCGTCCTTGCGAGCCCGCCGCGGGAAGAGCACCGCGACGTCCTCGCCCACGCACTGGAACATGTCGCGGTCGCCGGTGAAGAGCAGCGCGCTGCCGCCGGCCGCCACCTCGGCCTGCGCGAGGCTGCCGAGCAGGTCGTCGGCCTCGAGGTCGCCGGCGTCGAGCACCGACCACCCGAAGGCGCCGAAGAACGCGGGCGCGCGCTCCCACTGCCACGCGAGCTCGTCGGGCATCGGCGGACGGTCGGCGTGGTAGCCCGCGTAGCAGCTCGACGCGGTAGGTCGCGGCCTCGGCGCCGAAGCACAGCACCACGGCGCGCGGCGCGTGGCGCTCGACCGCCTGAAGCACCAGGTTCGTGCAGCCGAGCAGCGCGTTGACGGGGTGGCCGTCGCCGTCGGTGATCGACTCGGGCAGCGCGAAGAACGCGCGGTACAGCAGCGACGGAGCGTCGACGGCGAGCAGCGGGGCGGCGATGCACGACACGCTAGTACGCAACTCGCGTCCGCGATGTGTGCCGCGTTCTCAAGCGATGTCCGGTTTGCCGATCAACCCATCACCCATGACGCGCGCACAGGACGCAGCACAACGCCGGGCCACCACGGGCCGCCTTGCGGGCCTGCTGTTCGCCGTGGGGGCGATCGTCTCCGCACCGGCGAACGAGCTCTTCACCAATCCCCGCGTCGGGCCGGCCGCGCGCTGGGTCGACGTGCTCGCGTTCCTCTCGGGCATCGTCTGTCTCGCGATCCCGTGGCGCCGGGTGCCCGAGCGCTGGTTCCACGTGCTGCCGATCGCCGGCACCATCGAGGTCGGCCTCTCGGTCTGGAGCGTCGGGACCCACGGGGGCATCTACTCCTGGTACTACGTCCTGGTCGCGGTGTTCACGGCCTACGCATTCGAGAACCGCGCGCACATCGCGGCGCACATGGGGCTTGTTGCGATCGCGTTCGCGGCTCCCATCGCGTACCTCGACGCTGCCAGCAACGCCCCGATCCGCACGGTCGTGGCGGTCCCTGTGATCCTCGCGGTCGCCGCCGTCGTGGCGTATCTGCGCGAGGGGCTGGAGGCGGGCAAGTCGCTGTTGGCACTGCAGGCGAGCACCGATCCACTCACCGGCGTCGCGAACCTGCGGGTGCGCGACGAGCGCCTCGAGTACGAGATCGCGCGCCATCACCGCGTGGGCCGCGAGCTCGCGGTGCTGATCCTCGACCTCGACCGCTTCAAGGAGGTCAACGACACGCTCGGCCACCTCGCCGGCGACCGCCTGCTACGCGACGTCGCCGCGGTCCTGTCCGCCACCGTGCGCAGCGGCGACACCGTCGCCCGGCCGGGCGGAGACGAGTTCTGCGTCATCGCGCCGGAGACCGGTCGCGCGGAGGCACAGCGCCTCGCGGAGCGCATCGAGATCGCGCTGTCGACGCTGACCGCCACCGGCCGCCCGCTGTCGGCCAGCATCGGTGTCGCGCTGTTCCCGCATGACGGCAACACGCCGGAGCAGCTGATCGACCGCGCAGACCTCGACCAGCGCATGGTCAAGCAGGCCGCCGCAGGCCGTCGCGGCCGCAGGTTGCACGCCGCCTGAGCATAGGCTTCGGGCCATGCTCACCATCAACGGAATCGATGACCTGAAGGGCCGGGTCGGGCAGGAGCTCGGCGTCAGCGACTGGCACGAGGTGACCCAGGCGGAGATCGATGCGTTCGCCGAGGCCACGGAGGACCACCAGTTCATCCACGTCGACCCCGAGCGCGCCAAGCAGACGCCGTTCGGTTCGACGATCGCCCATGGTCTCTACACCCTCAGCCTCGGGCCGAAGTTCTCCTACGCGATGTTCAGCGTGGACAACATCGCCTTCGGCCTGAACTAGGCGGCTACGAGAAGATTCGCTTCCCCGCGCCCGGTGCCGGTCGACCCAGGGTGCGCGTGCGCGCGGAGCTGCTGACCGTCGACGACATTCCTGGCGGCGTGCAGTTCAAGGTCAAGCAGACGTTCGAGATCGAGGGCGGCGAGAAGCCGGTCTGCGTGGCAGAGTCGCTAGCGCGCGTCTACGGAGGCTGAGCTCCGCGAGCTACTCCTGAAATGGGGAGCGTCGATTGAGCATTCGTCCGGAGCATTGAAGGGGCGTTGCTTCGCAACCGATTCCGGACTCTCACGGTCGATTGGTCATGGAAGGCCCGTCGACGTCCCATCAAGGGAGTGACATGAACAGCCTGCCGCCGGTCTTGTCGGGGAGGAAGTGGTGAGCATGGTCAGGAACAAGCTCATGCGCCTCGCCGGCGTCGCCGGTGTCATCGCACTTCTCATTGAGGCCCTGGGGGCCGGTCGAAGTGGGGGTAGGGGACTGCCGGCGTCAGACGGCATGTTCGCGGCGCCGGCTCCCAAGGCTCATGTCCTCATCGGTCGCACGCCCTGAACTCGGCCGCCGCGCTGCGGCGGTACGTCGTAGTCGTCTCGGCCGCGAGCCTCTCGGCGCTCGGGCTCTTCAGTCGTGCTCGAGGGCCGACGAAGCTCGTCGAGTCGCGTCGACGTCTCCCTCGTATCCTCGCGGTGCTCGCCCTCATGGGGCGAGTTCGTTCGCGTCCGCGTCTTCCGGCGCGACGCGAAGGGCGAGATCACGCTCTCCACAGCGTTCTCGTTCGCGGTGCTGCTCGACCGGCAGGGCCCTGGCCGGCTGCGTCGTGCTGGCGGTCGCGAGCGCCTCGGCGGATCTCCACGCCCGCAAGCCGGCGGCTCGCGTCTGGTTCAACGCCGCGCAGTACGTCCTTCGATGGCGGCCGCGGCGATCATCCTGGCCCTCCTCAACGGGGCCCCGATCGGGACCGTGGAGCCGTTCGTCGCGACCGGCTGCCAAGCATGGTGTTCGCGGCGATCTTCTTCTTCGACGTCAACAGCGTCCTCGTCGCGACCGTCATCGCGCTCGCCCGCGGCTACTCGGTGATGTCGTAGTTCGTGCGCAGGACTTCGCGTTCGTCGCCGCGAGCACCGGCCTTGCGCTCGGGCTCGCGCCGATCGCGGTGCTCGCGGCGCAGTCCAGGCCGCCGTCCTCGTCCCACGCTGCTGCTGCCGCTCATCTCCAAGTGTCGCCGGTCGGCGCCAGGGCCATCGACTTCTTCGACGAACACGCCAGTCCCTGCAACTGCGCACCAACCTGCCCAACGCCTGTCCTTCGCCGGGCAGCGTCGCCCGCTGCGCCTGGCCTGGGCGGCGATCGCCATCGCCGGTGCTGCTGATCGACCTGGACCACTTCGACGAGCACGCCTGGCCGCCTGGCGGCGTACTGCTCTACCGGGAGATCGCGCAGCGGCTGGCATCCGTGGTGCGCCCTGGCGACACCGTTGCGCGCCTGGGTGGCGACGAGTTCGCCGTTCTGCTCGCTCCGGTCTCCTCGACCGTCGAGGCGATCAAGCTGGCCAAGTCCCTGCGCGCGCGCATCGACGAGCCGATCGACGTCGAGGGCGTCGTGATGCGCACCGAGGCCAGCGTCGGCGTCGCGGTCGCCCCGGACCACGGCGACGACGTCGACACGATGCTGCGCCGGGCGGACATCGCGATGTACGTCGCCAAGGGCGGCCGCACCGGCGTGGAGGCCTACGACGCTTCGCAGGAATGCCATAGCCCCGCACGCCTCGCGCTCGCGGGCGAGTTGCGCCGCGCACTCGAGCAGCACGAGCTCGCCGTCTACTACCAGCCGCAGGCCGCGCTGAGCACCGGGCTCGTCACCGGCGTCGAGGCTCTGGTTCGCTGGCACCACCCCGAGCGCGGCGT
>CAWCEB010000140.1:0-33381 GCA_963794105.1 uncultured Actinomycetes bacterium
ACCATCATCACAGATGATCACTTCAAAATCTCTAAAAGTTTGTTTTTCGATACTTGCAAACATCATATCAAAAAATTTGACGTTTATTGTAAAAACCAATCAGTAGCGTAATCTTTGGAGTGATATCTGATCTTCTTGCTTTGTCCAAGTTCTCATTTGAATAAATTTTGTAATCTAAAATTTCCATTCTCTAGCTACTCGAAATTCGTTTGGTTTGACTTGTAATTAAACATATGACACCAATTAATGACAATGAAAATTTTGTTTATTAACTCTCCCAGAATGTGACTACATGCAAGACCTGCTTTACTAATTAATAATTTTTTGGCTTTGAAAACGTCTACGATTATCCCTTCAATCGCCGGTATCACTGGGTGAATAGAAAATATCCTAGAAACTTGGGTTTTAACCCCGATATCTCATTTCTAAAGCGACCTTTTCAAACCGTGAATCAAAAGTTTGATTTGGTTGTTGTTGGTTCGTGCAAGCCTCTTTGTTTTGAGCGATACATGGATGTGATTCATAAGATTCCAGCGTCAGTTCCCATTGCTGACGGTGGAGATAAGCCAAAATTGGCGGAGACTTAGTTTATTACAAGTCACCTCAATTGTCAGTGACAGAAAAGATCCGCCCGTTTGATTTAATATTTAAAAGAGAATTTTTTGCCGACGAAAACTACAAAGATGAATTATACCTCTTCCATTTTGTATGAATATGGATCGAACTCCAGGTGCTAAAATTCACGGCAAAAAATATCAGGTGAGTTTTTTGGGCGGTTGAGAGCCATCCTATTCGGGTTAAGGCCTTGGAGCTTATTCAAGATAAATTTGATTGCAGAGAAAATGGAACAACTCGAAAACAGGAATTTCACAAATACAAACGCAAAGGGAAATTCTACCTTGAAGAACTGAGTCGTTGCAAAGTTGTGCTGAACTTCCGTGGTGGTGGCCGGGACACGATGAGATCTGGGAAACGCCGGCCATGCAAACTTTTATGATTTCACAAAAACCTGGAATTATGATTCCTAACGACTTTGTGAATGGCAAACGGTCATTCATTCCGAAAGATGATCTTTCAGATCTGATTGAACTCTGTGATACTATTTAAAAAATGAAACAGAACGCGAAACCATGCAAAGGCTTCGCACCAGCATCTTTTAAAATATTTTTGCGTCCAGATATTGCCGGGCTCAAAGTGTTATTGATTTCGTGAAAAGCCGCTTTAAAATCTAATAAATTTTATCTACGAAAATGTAATCCCTTTTGGCCAATTCTTTGTTGATCTCTTCTTGCATTTTGTCTACGATATCGCGATCTCATCGACCAGGTTTCTATGTCATTTGCAGCTTAGTAAACGGGAGATGAATGGGTTCTAGAAACTTGATTTTTGCAACTTGACCTGAAGCGGAATGATGTTGAGTGGAAGTGGCAGAGCAAGATGCTTTGTGAATTTCAATTGCTTAAGGTTGATGTGAGTTTCTTCAGCTCCAATGATCGAGACAGTTATGATGGGTGATCCAGTTTGAAGAGCCATTAGAACAAAACCCCGTTTGAATTCTTGCAAACGATAGCGGTGCTTGGTGGCTTTGAAGTTTCCTTTTTCACCTTCGGGGAATAAAACAACCACATTGTTCCGGTTCAAAAATTCCAAACCGTTTTTTGTGCTGGCTTCAAAAAATCCCAGCTTATTTGCAGGAATGGAAGTTTTGTCGGTGATAAACCAAAGTCGATGAGTCAGCACTCTTGGAATACGTTTTGCGCGATGAGAAATTTCGTGTCCCAAAAGGAGTGCATCAAAACCCGAATATCCGAGTTGGTATGGAGACCAACGCTCTTCCATTTTTTGGGATATGCTCAATGCCTTCGATTTCAAGCCTGAGATATTTTTTGATGGCTTCCATTAACATTTTTGGCATGACTCGGTATAACAGCGTCTCTTTTGGAAGTTCTTTGAGTTCTAAAAGCTTTTCTTTTGATTTTTTAAAGAAGTTATCCATACAACTTTACTCTCTAGGAGTAATAATGACATATCATTATCCATCGATCAAGGAACTACGGGAACAACGGTGAGTCTAGTCAACTCACTGGGTCAATTTCCTTTACTGCCAATCAAGACTTTGAACGGATTTATCCACATCCTGGCTGGGTCGAACACAGACCGTCTGATATGTGGGGAACGGTGGAGTCTTGCACAAAACAGATTTTGGAAGGTTGCACAGTACCTGCCACCCAAATCAAAGGCATTGGCATTCAAATGGCAGAAACCGTTATTGTCTGGGATCGCGCAGAAACTTCTGAGCCTGTTTATAACGCCATAGTATGGCAATGCCGAAGAACGACAGATTTTTGCAAAAAACTAACAAAATAAAACCAAAATAAAATCCGAAACCAGTATCATGATTGATCCTTATTTTTCAGCATCAAAAATCCGGTGGATTTTAGACAACAACGAATCTTGAAACAAAAAATAAAAAACAACAAATTGGCAGCGGGAACCATCGATTCATTTTTGATTTGGAAATTGTCCGGCGGAAAAACTCATGCAACCGATGTCAGCAATGCTTCCCGAACACAATTGATGAATATAAAAACCGGTAAGTGGGATAGTGATCTCTTAAAAATATTTGGAGTGATCCAATCTGTTGCCTGAAATCAAAGAATCCAGCGGAATCATTGGGCGCACAAAAGGTTTAAATTTTCTGCCCGATGGCATTCCTATTTCTGGAGTGGCGGGTGATCAGCAAGCAGCACTTTTTGGCCAGGTTTGTTTCGATGTGGGCGAGGCCAAATGCACCTTCGGTACTGGCAGTTTTATGCTTATGAATACTGGGAATAAAATGGTTTTGTCAAAATCTGGACTGCTGACAACAATTGCGTGGAAGTTGGGAAAGAAAACCACTTACGCTCTTGAAGGTTCGGTTTTCATTTGTGGAGCGAGTGTTCAGTGGTTACGAGACAATCTCAAGTTCATTGAAAAGAGTCCAGAGGTGGAAGAATTAGCTCTTCAAGTTGAAGATTCAGGTGGTGTGGAATTTGTTCCGGCTCTCACGGGACTGGGCGCACCTTACTGGAATCCCGAAGCTCGCGGCGTAATTTGTGGATTAACAAGAGGAACAACGAGAGCTCACATTGCCAGAGCCACACTTGAAGCCATGGCTTTACAAAACTCTGATGTATCGATTGCCATGCAAAAAGATAAAGAAAAAACTAAAAACTTTAAAAGTGGACGGTGAAGCCACGGAAAATAATTTGCTAATGCAAATCCAATCGGATTATTTAGACACTAAAACGATTCAACCATGACAATGTAGAAACAACTTCTTTGGGAGCTGCCTACCTTGCCGGACTGGGTGTCGGTTTATGGAAGGACATGGATGAAATTCAAAAAATTTGGAAAGAAGATAAAAAATTTAAACCTAAAATAACAAAAAAAGATAGAAAAGAAAGATTTCAGAAAATCGCGCCCAAAGCCATTGAAAGAGCTTTAGTTTAAGGAGAGATGAATGAAAATATTGTAATGACAATTTTCCTAACAACAGCATTGTGCTTAGAACATCCCATGCAGTCAGCTTTGATGGGTTATTGGATCCCATCTCCGGATAAATTTGATACTGACAATGGAGGCTGGAACTCCGAAGACGCGTCAACTTGGGAGTGCGTTTAAAAAATTCTTTTAAAGATGGCTTTGGATTCAATGTGGGATTCGATGGATTCCATTAGTAATTAAAAAACACGAATAAAGAAATAGGATTTTTTCTGTTGGAAGCCAATGGGACTCTTGATATTGAACAGATCAAAGCGTTGTATATTTATGCAGGTTTAAATATTCCTATGTTATATGATCACAAAAACGTATCGAATGTAGATCCAGCTTTTGGTATCCAATTGGGGTGGGGCTTTAATTTGGGTTCACAAGCAGGGGTAGAAACTGGTTTTAGAACTTTGAATTTTGAGTTTGGTTCAACGGATACCAATTTATGGGGCTTTGCTATTTAGAGCTTCTCACATTTGCTGCTTTTTGATTGATAACTGCTTCTCAATGATCATTTCTGCAAAGAAGGGCTTTTGATGATTTTTATGCTGTCATTTTTATTCACGGAGTATTTTGGCAACTAGTTTGCACACCCGAAACAATTTCTCAGCCCACAGCAACAATTCGCAGCATATCTGTAGAAATGAAATTCAACTGGGTGTCGACAAAAACAATAAACTAGAATTAAAATAAAGTCCTTGCGCGAACTGCAGTGAATCACAAATGCCTCTTAAATCATTGTTTTGTGGCACCGTTCAGCATATTGTTCCTCACCATTGAGCTCGGCGGCATCGGACCCATGCAGGCACGCGCCAATCGCGCCGCGTGGCCGAGACGCTGGCGTTTCTGGGAGCACGATGATGCTGTGGAGAAGCTTGGCCGCCGGAGTGATCGCGACGCTGTCGATGGATCTGCTCAGTGTCGTGACGTCACGGCTGCAGTGACCGCGCCATTGCCACCCATCTCATCGGGCGGTGGTTTGCGGGTGTCGGAGGAACGGTGCTGCATGCCGATATCGCCCGTCCTCCGCCAGTATCGAACGAGATGGGCATTGCGTTTCCCGTGCACTACCCGGTCGGCATGGTGTTGACCGTCGTATATATCTGGACAGTGTCGTACGCCGGACGGTCGCCTCGCAACCTGACGCTCTCGGTCGCATTCGCACTGTCCACAAGCGTTCTTACCTGGCTCCTGATGTTCCCGGCAATGGGTTATGGGTTCTTCGGATGGAACGGGCCGGCAGCAACGCGTATGTTTCTCAGCGGCCTGGTCGATCATGCCTTGTTCGGCATCGGCATCTGGCTCGGTGTCACGGCGGCGGGAATGCGGTAATCACTGGCACCGTTATGCTGCTGACATACGGACGCCGGCATGCTGGCTCAGGCGGACGAGGGTCGCGATTCGCCACGACGATCTGGAGAGCGGCTAAATCAAAAGTCGTTAGGTGAACTGGAACTGTGTAGAAACTGTGTAAGGTCGCCCCAAAACTGCCGACAAACAGCGACGTTTACGGGCTCACATCGAGAAGCATTCTGTGGCGGGAAGTCGTTGAATCGATTGCGTGAAGAAATGTTCGGTATCACTCTATGAGCATCGCCGGATTCGTTTTCCAAGCGTGCTCCCACAACCACTCGGACATAGCTCCATTTTAACCAATCACTTGCGAGCCCAAGGGCGAAGGTCCCGGCTGCGTTTGTTCGCACCGGATCGTGTCCCATAACCAACTCCTGCGTGACAAACGCGCTCACACGGCGACCGGCGAAAACGCTGAGGAATTCGGCGTGCCGGCGGGCAAGCGCTTGACGAGCGAGAGAGAAGCTGGAGGAAGGAGCCCGAGACCCGCAAGAAGGGCGCTCCGGAAAGCACGGAAAGCCGAGCGCGAAGTCGTGATGCCATGGCTCGACGAATTGGAGTGGACCCCGACGCGATGGGCCTTTGAAGCCGGCGTGGTGCAGGGGTCGCGCTCGGCTATCTCTCCGGCGCCACAAAGAACCTTCAGTCAGTCAATCGTAATCGTTTGACCAGGGCCCTCAACGCCGCCCTCAAGGCTCGGGTTTACCGCCAGTCGTCCTACCGGATAAGCCGCCCCCAGATTCGATCCCATTTCGATTATTGCGATTCGCAAGGATCGCAAGACACGCATTCATGGTCTGTGGATACTGCAACCACCATGAAACGTGACCGCCGCAATCGGGCCGTGGATCCCTCAGCGCCCTTGCTCGTCAATGACGTCGTTGGCTTCGGCGGCTCAGTTCGGGTAACCCTGTCAGTGCCGAGACGATTCGCTATTGGGCGCGAAACGGACATCTCCCGTTCGCGCTTACCCCGGGCGGGGTTCACGTGTTCAATCGTCGCCATGTAATCAATTTTCTGCCGGAACGCGCGGGCCCAGCGCCGCAAGCGTGAAGAGCAACCCCATACACAGGGCGAGCCGCGGCCGGCGGCCTGACCCGCAGACAGACGCGCAGCCTGGCAGGGCTGCGCTTTCCGAAGGAACTGTGTTGTGAAGACCTCAATCCTAGCACGCCCTACCTCGTCGACGCTCGATGCGCCCGACTCGGAAGCGATCCGTCACCGATCCCGCGCTGACCACGTCGAAGACCTCTTTCCGCGCGCCCCGGCGAGTGGATCGGCGTGCCGGAGCTTGTCGACGTTGGCGGCCTCTGCGCGTGCCGCTCGCGCGTGGTCGATGTGCGCCGCCGCTTGTCGAGCACGACGGGCTGGGCACCATCGAATGGAACGGCAACGTTCGCGCCTCAGCGTATCGCTGGGTGCGATGACGCGCGATGCGATTGCACGGGTACTCGTCGCGGCGCAGCCGACCCTGTTCTGACACGGGACTCCACGGCGATGGCGCGAATTCGAAGCATCAAACCGGCGTTCTTCCTGAACGAGCAGGTGGCGAGCCTCTCATTCGAGTGGCGCCTCCTGTTTGTCGGGATTTGGACGCAGGCCAATCAGGCCGGACGGTTGGAAGACCGACCGCAGCGGCTGAAGGCGGGACTTTTTCCGTACGACGCCGTCGACCTCGAAGACGGGCTCAAGCGCCTGGCCGAGGCCGGCCTCATCGTGCGCTACGCAGTCGGCGATCAGCGCCTGATCGTGGTGCCGACCTGGGCGAAGCACCAGCAACCCCACGTGCGGGAAGTCGAGAGCGACCTGCCGGCTCCCGAGCGCATGACGAGCACGGTGCCGGCGCCGGGCCAGCGCTCCGATCCGGAATCAGGGACGAATCCGGAATCCAGGAGCGGATCGGGGAAGGAAGCAGATCCGGAGAAGAGCTCGGAGGCCGCGCGCGGCTCCGAGGCCGGCGCTGCTCGTGTTACCGGTCGTCGGGACCGGCGGCACCGACTGGCCGCTTTCTTCGCATCAAGTCGCGGAATGGCGAAACGTGTTCCCGGCGCTCGACATCCTCGCCGAAGCGCGGAAAGCGCTGGCGTGGGTGGGGCGAATCCAGGACGGCGCAAGCCGCAAAGGGAATGTCGGAAGCCCTCGTGAACTGGTTCAACCGGGCAGTCGATCGCGGCAGTCCAACGGCGGCAACCGTGGGGGGCGCGTGGTGTCGGACGCGACGGCGCAGAGTCTGGCCGCGCGACCAACTGTTCCGCCTGTCCAGGAGCGGCTCATGATTCCGAGACCTCCCATCTTCACGGCGCGTTTAATTGGTTTACAGGGACTGCTGGGCGGCCGTTGTGTGCCTGGCTCAGTTTGTGTTGTTCGCCGAAGCTCGACGAATACGGCGACTACGTGCTGCTCGTGTTCTACGGGATGCATCAGGTCGACCACGACGTGCTGCCGGTCGAGGTGCACTGCTACATCTCGGGCGACTCCTCATCACCGTGCGACCGGGGTCGTGCAAGCACCTCGACGAGGCAAAGACGCGCCTGGCCGACCACAGCAGCGACGTCGAGGAGTACATCGTCTACCGCGTCCTCGACGCGCTCACGGACTCGTTCTTCCCCGTCGTCCAGCAGATCGACGACAAGATCGAGGCGATGGAGGACGAGGCGATGACCGAGGCCGCCGACAGCGACCGGCTCGCCATGGTCTTCGAGCTCAAGCGCGAGCTCGCCGACATCCGGCGCATCATCCTCCCCCAGCGCGACCTGCTCGCCTCCGGCGGCGACCTCATCCAGCGCCTGCCGGGGCTCAGCAGCGACACGGCGCACGACTACTTCCGCGACGTCTACGACCACCTCGTGCGGATCTCCGAGCAGGTCGACGGCGAGCGCGACGCGCTGACCGGCGTGCTGGAGGTCTGGGTCAGCCTGCGCAGCCTGCGGATGGATGAGCTGACGACGCGGTTGACGATCGTCGCCACGATCTTCCTGCCGCTGACCTTCCTGACGGGCTTCTTCGGCCAGAACTTCGGCTTCCTGGTGCGTCACATCGCGACGCCGGGCGCCTTCTGGGGACTGGGCGTCGGCGGCATGCTGCTGTCGATCGCGCTTGCGTGGTCCTACGTGCGCCGCAATGAGGCGCGCGACCACGTCGAGCCGTAGGGGTCGCGCTGGCGTCCGAGCGGCGTCGGACGGGATACGATCCCGGCCTCTCAAGCGAAGCACGAGCGAGGTTCTGATCCAAGTGGCTGTTGATTTGACGCAGGTGTCCCGTGTCGACACCGAGCCCGGCGAGCTGCCCAAGACGATGGCGGCCTGGGTGATCCGCGCCGAGCGCGAGGGCGAGCCGAAGGACGCCTTCAAGCTCGAGGAGATCGAGGTCCCCGAGCCCGCGGCCTTCGAAGTCGTCGTCCGCGTCATGGCGGCGGGCGTGAACTTCAACAACGTGTGGGCTGCGCTGGGCAAGCCGGTGTCGGTCTTCGGCTACGGCGACCACCCCGAGTACGGCCACCACATCGGCGGCTCGGACGCCTCGGGCGTCGTCTGGAAGGTCGGCCCGGGGGTCACCCGCTGGAAGCCCGGCGACGAGGTCGTCATCCACTGCAACCAGGCCTCCTACGAGGACGTCGAGGTCCACGGCCTCGACCCGCTCGCCGCTCCCTCCCAGCGGATCTGGGGCTATGAGACGACCTGGGGCTCGTTCGCGCAGTTCACGAAGGTCCAGGCCCAGCAGCTGCTGCCCAAGCCCAAGGCGCTGGCCTGGGAGGAGGCGGCGTCCTACGGCCTGACGTACTTCACCGCGTACCGCATGCTGCTGAACCGCGCGAAGCTGCAGGCCGGCCACAAGGTGCTGATCTGGGGCGCTGCGGGTGGCCTGGGCGTGTTCGCCACGCAGCTGTGCAAGGCCGCCGGCGCCGAGAGCGTGGGCGTCGTCAGCTCCGACGAGAAGGGCGAGCTCGTCCAGCGCCTGGGCGCGACGGGCTACATCAACCGCAGCGAGTTCGCGGGGATGATGCGCACGGGCTCGGAGACGCCCGACGAGGAGAAGGCGCGCTTCAAGGTCTCCCGTGACTTCGCCAAGCGCGTCAAGGAGATCCTCGGCGACTCGCCCGACATCGTGTTCGAGCACGTCGGCAAGGCGACGTTCCCGACGTCGGTCTTCACCGTCAAGCCGTTCGGCAAGGTCGTCATCTGCGGCGCGACGTCCGGCTACACGCTCGACTTCGACGTGCGCTACCTCTGGATGCGCCAGAAGGAGATCCTCGGCTCGCACTTCGCCAACGCGTATGAGTGCATGCGCGCCAACGCGCTGATCGACGAGGGCAAGATCCAGCCGGTGCTGTGGCGCACGATGCCGTTCGACGGCGTCGCCGACGCACACCAGCTGATGCACGAGAACAAGCACCTGGGCAAGATCGCCATCCTCGTCGGTGCCGAGAGCGAGGGCGAGGGCCGCACCGCGGAGGGCCCGGGCGCGATCCACGCGGAGGTGGGTGCCTGATGGCCGGCTCGGTCCATATCGCCTGGTACGCGACTGGCTTCCGTGCCGACAAGCTCGACGCGGCGCTCGCCGAGATCGCGAGGGTGGCGCCGCGCTACGGCGCCACCCACTTCGCCGTCTATCGCTCCAGGGACGACCGCTACAAGTTCCTCATGGTCGTCGATTTCGAGTCCAAGCTCGACTGGGACCGCTACTGGAACGGCCCGGAGTTCCTGGCGATGCGGACGACGTCGTCGTCCTGGTACCAGATCCCGCTGCAGTACGTCTGGCACGACGTCGTGACGGTTCGCGGACTCGAGCACTCGACGCTCGAATCGGTCGCCGAGTAACGGCGATGCATCCCGCCGAGCACCGGGCGCTGCGCGAGCTCTACGTGTTCACCCGGCAGCTCGAGCGCCACTGGGGCTCATTGGCGGACCTGCTCGGCGGCGCCGAGGCAGCGGCGCTGGGCGCGGGCGCGAAGGCCGCGGAGGGCATGCTCGGCGAGCTCGCCCCGCTGACCGGCGCGCGCGGCCTGCCCACCGCGACGATGGCGCGCTTCGCGTCGCACTTCGCGACGGCGCGCCCTGGCGCCCCCGACCGCGTGCTGGAACGCAACCAGGCGCTGCGCTTCGCCGCGCTCGACGCGCAGCACGTGGCGACGCTGCTGGCCTACGTCGCGAACCTCGCCGCCGCCGACGGCGACGACGAGCTGCGGTCGTTCTGCTCGCGCTGGGAGCGCAAGCTGCGCACCCACGAGCGCGCGGTCCGCCTGGCTGCCGTCGCGACCGGCGAGCGCCCGGACGAGGCGATCACGCCCGGCCGACGGCTCGCTCGCCGGCCGGGCCGGGGCGAAGGTCAACTCCGGCATCGGCGCGTTCGGCGAGTGGTTCGACGGCCGCCGTAGTTAGGCCGCCCGCGCCTCCCGCGCGGCCTGCGCGAGCAGCTCCACCCCTCGCTCGACCGCCGGCTCGGGCAGGTTCGCGTAGCCCAGCGAGATCATCCGCCGCCGCGAGCCGTAGACCCGTACCGAGCGTGCCTCGCAGGCGGCCTCGAACGTGCGCACGTCGACCGGTTCGGCAAGCATCACGTTGACGTGCAGGCCGGCGGCGATGCCCAGCACCTGCGCCCCCGGCAGATGGCGCTCCACCGCCGCCACGGCGGCGTCGCGGCGCGCCCGGTGCCTGCGCCGCAGCGCGCGCAGATGCCGGTCGTACGCGCCGCTCTCGATCAGCCGCGCGAGCGTGAGCTGGCCGATCACGTCTGTCCCCATGTCGGCGAAGCGCTTCTCCGCGGCCACTCGGCCACCAGACCGGCGGGGAGCACGAGCCAGCCGAGCCGCAGCCCGGGCGCGAGCGTCTTGGACGCCGAGCCGAGGTAGGCCACCTGCTCGGGCGCCAGGCCCTGCAGCGCACCGAGGGGCGGCCGGTCGTAGCGGAACTCGGCGTCGTAGTCGTCCTCGATGACGAGGCCGCTCCCAGGCCAGCAGCGCGGCTCGGCGATCGACCGAGAGCGCGACGCCGAGCGGCATCTGATGGGCGGCGGTCACCACCGCGGCGGCCGCGCCCGTCCGTTCCAGCGCGGCGACCCGCACCCCCTCGTCGTCGACGGGCACCGGGACCACGTCGGCGCCGCGGCGTGCCATCACCTCGCGGTGGTCGGGCAGGCTCGGATCCTCGACGGCGATGCGCGGCGTCCCGCGCGCGACGAGCACGGCGGCCAACAGCCCAAGCGCCTGCGCGGCGCCCGACGTGATCACCATGCGCTCGGGCTGGGCGACGACGCCGCGCGCCCGCGCGAGGTAGCGGGCCAGCGCGGTGCGCAGCGCCGGCGCGCCGCGGGGGTCGCCGTAGCTGAGCGCGTGAGCGGGAAGCTCGCGCAGCACGTCGCGCACCGCGCGCGCCCACGCTGCCCGCGGGAACGCGCTGAGGTCCGGCGCGCCCGGGAAGAAGTCGTAGCGCGGCGGGCGCGGCTCCGGCGCCGGCGCCGGGGCGGGCGCGGCCGCGGCCGTCTCGGCGACGAAGGTGCCTGCGCCCTGGCGCGTGACGAGGTAGCCCTCGGCCGCCAGCTGCGCGAACGCCTCGACCACCAGCCGCCGCGAGACGCCCAGGTCGCGCGCCAGCGCGCGCGACGACGGGAGCGGAGCGCCGGCCATCAGGCGGCCGCTGCGCACCGCCTCCCGCAGGCCCTCCTCCAGCTGGGACCGCAGCGGCCGCCCGCGCTCGCGGCGCAGCTCGATGAGCAGCTCCGGGCCTGAGGCAGTGGTCCCCTGTGGATGCACCGAACTGGATCTTGGCAGGGCACCGGCTCAGCCCTACCGTGATCGAATGCCATTCAACGCTCGCCACCTGGCTCCGGTGTGCGTCGCCCTCGGGCTCGCCCAGGTCGTCCCCGCGCTCTGGATCGTGATCGCACCGCACTCGTTCTTCGACCACATCGGGCCGTTCGGCTCCTACAACAGCCACTACCTCGGTGACGCCGCTGCGTTCCAGCTGGGCATCGGCGTCCCACTGATCGCCGCGGCTCGCTTCGAGGCCCTGCGCGCCGGCGCGCTGGCGATCGCCCTGGCCTCGGTCTCGTTCCATGCGGTCAACCACTGGATCGATGTCAATGCCGCCAACGGCAACTCGAACGCCGACATCACCGATGCGATCCTCCTGACGATCCTCGCGCTGCTCACGATCGCTCCGCTGCAGGCAGCGATGCGGACCCGAACGCCATGAAGGTCCTCGTCTCGGGAGCGTCCGGCGCGATCGGCCGCTTCCTCGTCCCCCTGCTCGTCGATGCCGGCCACGAGGTCGTCGGCCTGACCCGGCGCCAGGACAGGGCCGACGCGCTGGGCGAGCTGGGCGCCCGCGGCGTCGTGGTCGACGCACTCGACCGCGAGGCGGTCCGCCGCGTCGTGCTCGACGCCGCGCCCGAGGCGGTGATCGATCAGCTCACGTCGCTGCCGCGCGACTACGACCTGCGCGACCCGCATCTCTACGACGCCAACGACGAGATCCGCTCAAAGGGAACGCCCGCCCTCCACGACGCGGCGCGCGAGGCCGGCGTCCGGCGCTTCGTCATGCAGTCGGTCGCGTTCCTCTACGCGCCGGAGGGCGACTGGGTCAAGTTCGAGGACGCACCGATGTGGCTCGAGGCGCCGATGCCGTTCGGGCGCAGCGTTGCCGTGCTCCACGCCAACGAGCAGCGCATCATCTCCGACCCCGACGTCGAGGGCGTCGTTCTTCGCTACGGGTTCCTCTACGGACCGGGCACCTACTACGCGCCCGACGGCTCGATCGCCGGACAGGTGCGCAGGCGCCGGTTCCCGATCGTCGGCAAGGGCCGGGGCATGACGTCCTACGTGCACCTGCACGACGCCGCGACGGCAACGGTTGCGGCGCTCGAGCACGGGCGCGGGATCTACAACATCGTCGACGACGATCCAGCGCCCGTGCGCGAGTGGCTTCCCGTCTACGCGAAGGCGATCGGCGCGAAGCCGCCATGGCGCATCCCGGCCTGGATGGCGCGCCTGGCCGCCGGCTCCATGGTCGCGCGCGTCGCCACCGAGGTCCGCGGCGCGTCGAACGCGAAGGCAAGGGCCGAGCTCGGCTGGCAGCCCGCACTGCCCAGCTGGCGCGAGGGCTTCGCCACCGCACTGGACGGAGCACCACCCGGACTGAGGGGACAGACCCTTCAGTCCGGCTAGGCGACCTTCGAGCGCTCGCGCTCGATGTCCATGCGCAGGCGCACGAGCGACTGGCGGATGATGCGCGAGATCTGCATCTGCGAGACGCCGATGCGGGTCGAGATCTCGGTCTGCGTGAGGTCCTCCGCGAAGCGCAGGCGCAGGACCTCGCGGTCGCGGGGCGACAGGATCTCCATCGCACCGTCGAGCAGGACGCGCATCTCGGTGCGCTGCATCTCGGGGTCGTCGGCGCCGATCGCGTCGGCAAGGCTCATGTCGCGGTCCTCGCCGGTGGGCTCGTCGAGCGAGCGCGTGCGACGCGCGCCGACCGACTGCAGCGTCTGCAGCACCTCCTCGAACGGGGCCTCGACCGCATCGGCGAGCTCCTGCACCGTCGGTGAGCGGCCGTTCTGCGAGGTGAGCTTGTCGCGCGCCTTGGCGATCTTGAGCTGCAGCTCCTGCATCCCGCGCGGCACGCGCATCGCCCACGTGCGATCGCGGAAGTGGCGCTTGATCTCGCCGAGCACCGTCGGCGTCGCGTAGGAGGAGAAGCGCACGTCGCGGTCGAGGTCGAAGCCCTCGATCGCCTTCATGATCCCGATGCAGGCGACCTGCACAAGGTCGTCGAGCGGCTCGCCGCGGCCGGAATAACGACCGGCGAGCGCGCGCGCCAGCGGGAGCATCTCCTCGGCGAGCTGGTCCTTCGCGGACGTGTCGCCGTCGACGTGGTATCGGCGCAGCAGCTCATGCTCGCGCTCGGCGCGAGCTGCGTTGGCGATCTTGCCCCCTTCATCCGACACGGCGCTAGGTATGGACAATGCCCGAATCCGGCTCGCTGTCAAACCGCTTCGGAGGCGAGCCTATGCGAATACGCCTCGTGCAACCCGTGTTCGTCGGCCTTCTCGATGCGGAAGTTGGCCGCTCGGCCCTCGATGTCGATCGTGGCGACCTGGTTGTCGAACATCGGCCCGGGACTGACGATCTTCCAGCCCAGCCGCGTGGGTTTCACGCCTGCGGCGCGCGCAAGCGCCTTCGCAACTCGCGCGACCCTGCGCGACATGCCCGCTCGAATCGCGCGGCGCTCGCGAGCGGAGAGCGGGTTGCGCATCGGCGAGCAGACCGCCTGCCACACGGGCGCGTGCTCCTCGGCGCCGGCGAACGTGCCCTCCGCGAGATACGCGTGATGCACGTCGCCGCCGAGCACGGCGACGCACGCAGGCTGCCCGCCGTGGCGGCCCTGCGCGACCGCGAGCATCAGCTCCTCGAGGCTGATGAACGAACTCGCGGAAGGCCGACCAGTGCTCGAGGTCCACCGCCTCGCGGATCCGCTCGCCGAGCCGCGCCATCGTGCTCCCCCAGGCGCCGTTGCAGACAGCCTCGTTCCAGGCCTCGGCCATGTGCAGGGCCGGCCCGAGCATGACCGGCAGCGTCGACGCGTAGATCACGTGGTCGTGATCGCCGCGCGAGATCTCCTCGATCCAGCTCCACTCGTCGTCGTCGAGCATCCCCGGCGCCCCGGCGTCAGCACGCGTCCGGCGCGCGAGTCCATCACCACGATGCGCGTGCGGCCAAGGTCGCGATGGAACGACCAGCGTGTGCCCTCGACCTCGCGGTCGGCGGCGAAGGCGAACGCGCGCAGCGCCTCGGTGATGTCGCCGCCCGCGCGCGGCTTCCGGCCACATCGGGACGTCATCGAGGTCGGCCGGCGCGATGTTGCCGATGTGCTGGTGCACCCAGTAGCTCATGAACGCGCTGACCACGCGCTCGTCCCACCACGCCGTACCGCGCATCCGCCTGACCCACGTCGCCGACGTGTTCCAGTCGTCGTGGACGTCGTGGTCGTCGAAGATCATCGCGCCCGGCACCTCGGCCAGGAACGGCGCGATCTCCGGGTCGGTCCACGAGTTGCGGTACAGCTCGCAGTACTCGGTGAAGTCGGCGACCTCCTCACCCGGGCCGATCGACGTGTCCCGCCGGGCGCGGATGAACGCGAGCGTCTCGGGGTCGACGTCGTCGGCGTAGACCTGATCGCCCAGGTGCAGGAACAGGTCCGGGGGCTGAGCTCCCTCACGCACCGCGAGCGCCAGCCCGCGCAGCGCATCCCATTCGCACCCGCGGTCGTCGTCCTCGGGCCGCAGGGTGTACGGCGGGTGGTGCGGCGCGACGCGCCGGCACGAGCCGAAGCTGATGCGCAGCGGCACGCCGTCGCGGATCGGGCGAATCGTGCCGCCGCGGCCCGTCGGCTCGCCGTCGAGCGCCACCTCGTAGTGCGTGGGCCCGCTCAGGCCATCGATGCAGACCAGCGCGAAGTGATGCCCCTCGACGGTGAAGGTCGGCTGTGTGTGGCCGAGGACCTCGACCTCGCAGGGGGCATCGGTGCGCACCCAGACGGTGGCGTCGTCGCGCCCGACGTGGCGCAACAGCGGTCCGACGACGAGGCCCGGGATGCGACTAGCCCTGCTCGAGCGGCGCCATCGTCAGGCCGGCGTCCTGGAGCTGCTCCCAGTACAGCTCGGCCGGCTCGCGATGCCCGCTCCACACGATGGCAAGGCCGGTGTTGTGGATCCGGTTCGCGATCGCGTAGCCCTTGTCGACGTTGACACCCGGGACGAAGCGCGCCAGCGCGTGGGCGACGCTGTCGAAGGTGTTGTGGTCGTCGTTGCGGACGATGACGTGCCAAGCGCCGCCCAGGCCCGAGTCGGGGCCTTGTGTCCGTGGAAGTTCGATGGTCTGGCTCATACGGGATCTGAGGATATGCGTTTGGCCCAGTAGCGCTCAAGCCCACCGTAGAGCGTGTCCGGGGGCATCGCCTCGAGGTAGCTCTCGTTGCCGTGCATCTCTTCGCGTACCCAGTCCTCGAACGCGGCCTTGTCGAGCTCGCGAGCCTTGTCCGCCCACAGACGCAGCCGCTCGCGCAGCGCGTCGAGGTGCCCGGCGGGGTCGTGCGCGCCGAAGTGCGTCACCGCGATCCGCTCGGGCCGCCAGGCCTCGACCACGTCCATCGAGGCCATCCACAGCTCGATGTCGATGTCCGGCGGCGGCGTCGGCGGCAGCACCGGCCCGTCGCCGATCCGTACGCCGGCGACGTCGCCCGTGAACGCCGTCCCCGTGGCCTCGTGCAGGTAGGCGACGTGGTGCGACGCGTGCCCCGGCGTGTACTCGACGCGAAAGCCGTCCCGGCGCTCGCCGCCACTCAGGATGCGCATGCGCTCCTCGGGCACGGGGACGACCTCGCCCCACAGCCGTTCGAACTGGTCGCCGTAGATCCGCTGCGGCGCTGGCGACGAGCCGCGACGGGTCGATCATGTGGCGCGCGCCGCGCTCGTGCACCCAGACCTCGGCGTCGGGCCACAGCCTGCACAGCGCACCGGTCGCACCGGCGTGATCGAAGTGGATGTGCGTCAGCAGGATCGCGCGCGGCACGAAGCCGTCGAGCCCCTCGAGCAGCGCGCGATGGCTCGACTCCGGACCGGGGTCGACGATGACGTCGTCGATCGCGAAGCAGCAGATCGCCTTCGGCGTGCCCTGATGCAGGACGTCGATCTCACGCATGCGGCGATCACGATGTCCTGGAACGAGACGTGCTCGTCGCGCCCCGACCACGAGCCGGGGTGCAGCCCGGTCAGCTCCATGCGGTGCGCGCGCAGCGCCTCGAACACCCACTCGTCGTCGTAGGCCACCGCCTCCTCGGGCAGCGACTCGTCGAGGATCGCCGAGGCGCTCGTCGACATCGAGGAACCGCAGGCCGGCCCTGCCGTCGGCCATCAGCGCGCGCGCTCGTGTCGTTGAGCAGGAAGAACGTCGGCGAACAGCCGGCCGCCCGGGCGCCAGCACGCGCCCGCATCTCGGCGAGGTAGTGGGTCGCGTCGGCTTCGAGCAGGTGGGTGAACACGCTCGTGGCGAGAACGAAGTCGAAGCTCGCGTCGTCGTAGGGGAACCGGTACTCGTCGGCGCGGTGCGCGCCCTGCGGGTTGTAGCGGGCGTTGAAGATGTCGGCGACCTCGAAGCGGAAGTTCGGATGGCGCCGGTAGCGCCGCCGGCACCACGCGATGCCGTCGCGGTTGACGTCGAAGCCGTCGTAGGAGCCGTCGCCGGACAGGTAGCCGGCGAGCGGCCGCGCCATCCGGCCGATGCCGCAGCCGACGTCGAGCACGCGCTCGTCGGGCTGCAGGCCGCCCAGCTCGACGAAGTGGCGCCAGGAACTCGTCGCCGGTCGCGGCGAAGTCGCTGTGGCCCACGAAGTCCAGGCGCCGTGGCGGCGTGAGCCGGTCGCGGCGGCGCGAAACGGTGTCGCGCATGTCGAGCGCGCGAAGCCTCGCGGACTGGCGTGCACGGTCGATGACGGGTCTGCGCACCGGCGGCGGACCATACAATCCGTGCCCTCATGAGCGAGCACCGCCTGCCCGAGCCGCGACCGGCCCTGGATGATGCGCACCTATGCGGGCCACTCCACCGCGAAGGCCTCCAACGCGCTGTACCGGCGGCAACCTCGCCAAGGGCCAGACGGGCCTCTCCGTGGCCTTCGACCTGCCGACGCAGACCGGCTACGACCCCGACCACGAGCTCGCCCGCGGCGAGGTCGGCAAGGTCGGCGTGCCGGTCGCGCACAAGGGCGACATGCGCGCGCTGATGGACGGCATCCCGCTCGGACGAGATGAACACGTCCATGACGATCAACGCCACGGCGGCGTGGCTGCTCGCGCTCTACATCATCGCCGCCGAGGAGAACGGGCGTCGACCAGTCGGCGCTCCAGGGCACGACCCAGAACGACATCATCAAGGAGTTCCTGGCGCGCGGGACCTACGCGTTCCCGCCCGGGCCCTCGATGCGGCTGATCGCCGACATGGTCGCCTACACCGTCGAGCACGTTCCCAAGTGGAACCCGATCAACATCTGCAGCTACCACCTGCAGGAGGCGGGGGCGACGCCCGTCCAGGAGATCGCCTACGCGATGTGCAACGCGATGGCGGTGCTCGACGCGGTCCGCGAGCGCGTCGACGAGGCGTCGATGGGCAAGGTGTTCGGGCGGATCTCGTTCTTCGTCAACGCCGGCGTGCGCTTCGTCGAGGAGCACGCGAAGCTGCGCGCGATGTCGGTGCTCTGGGAGGAGCTCGGCCGCGAGCGCTACGGCGTCGAGGACTCCAAGCACCTGCGCTTCCGCTACGGCGTGCAGGTCAACTCGCTCGGCCTGACCGAGTCCCAGCCGGAGAACAACGTGCAGCGCATCGTGCTCGAGGCGCTCGCCGTCTCGATGGGCCGCAACGCGCGCGCCCGCGCGATCCAGCTGCCGGCGTGGAACGAGGCGCTCGGGCTCCCCCGCCCGTGGGACCAGCAGTGGTCGCTGCGCATCCAGCAGGTGCTCGCCTACGAGACCGACATCCTCGAGTACCCCGACATCTTCGAAGGCTCGAAGGTGATGGAAGGGCTCGTCGCGGAGCTGCTCGAGGGCGCCCGCGCCGAGATGGCCGTCGTCGCCGAGCATGGCGGCGCGGTGAAGGCCGTGGACTACATGAAGGCCGCGCTGGTGGACTCGCACCGCGAGCGCCTGCGGCGCATCGAGGCCGGCGAGCAGATCGTCGTGGGCCTCAACAAGTACGAGGACTCCGAGCCCTCGCCGCTGCTGCAGGGCGCCGACGGCGGCATCCTGACCGTCGATCCCGAGGTCGAGGCCCAGCAGCGCGACGCCGTCGAGCAGTGGCGCGCCTCGCGCGACCAGGGCCGCGGTCGACGCGGCGCTCGCCGAGCTCGCGCGCGTCGCCCAGAGCGACGAGAACATCATGCCGGCGACGATCGCGGCCGCGAAGGCCGGCGCCACGACCGGCGAGTGGTCGCAGACGCTGCGCGACGCGTTCGGCGAGTTCCGCGCGCCCGACCGGCGTCGGCGAGGCCGCTGCGGCGGCGACCACCGACGACGAGCTCGCCGCCGTGCGCGAGGAGGTCGAGCGGGTGTCCGAGAGCCTCGGGCGCACGCTCAAGATCCTCGTCGGCAAGCCCGGCCTCGACGGCCACTCCAACGGCGCCGAGCAGATCGCGGTCCGCGCGCGCGACGCCGGCATGGACGTCGTCTACGACGGCATCCGCCTGACGCCGTCGCAGATCGCGGCGAGCGCGCTGCAGGAGGGCGTCCACGTCGTCGGCCTGTCGATCCTCAGCGGCTCGCACCGCGAGCTGATCCCGAGCGTGGTCGAGGCGCTGAAGGAGCGCGGCGTCGACGTGCCGGTCGTGGTCGGCGGGATCATCCCGGAGGCCGACGTCGAGCCGCTGAAGGCCGCGGGCGTCGCCGCCGTCTACACCCCCAAGGACTTCGACATCACGAAGATCATGCGCGACGTCGTCACGCTGGTGGCGGAGCGCAACGGGGTGGCCAGCGCGGCGTGACCGGCGCCGAGCTGGGGGCACGACTGCGCGAAGGGGATCTCTCGGCGGCGCCCGCCGTGCTGAACCTCGTCGAGAACCGCAAGGCGCGCGACGACGTCGCCGCGCTGCTGCACGCGACCGCTCCGGCGGCGCTCGGCGGCGAGGCGCGTGCGCACATCGTCGGCGTCACCGGCCCGCCCGGAGCCGGCAAGTCGACGCTGCTCTCAGAGCTGGTGCGCGCCTGGCGCGACGACGGCCGATCGGTCGCCGTGCTGGCGGTCGACCCGTCGTCGCGGCGCTCCGGCGGCTCGCTGCTCGGCGACCGCGCGCGGATCGCGTTCGACCCGCATGACGAAGGCGTGTTCATCCGCTCGACGGCCGCCGGCGGGCGGCTGGGCGGCCTGGCGCCGGCCACGCGCGCCGCAGCGCACGCGCTGGCGGCCGCGTTCGACGTTGTGGTGATCGAGACGGTCGGCGTCGGCCAGAGCGAGACCGAGGTCGCCGAGGTCGCCGACACCGTCGCCGTGATCGTGCAGCCCGGCAGCGGCGACGTCCTGCAGTTCCTCAAGAGCGGGATCATGGAGATCCCCGATGTGCTCGTCGTGACGAAGGCCGACCTTGGCGACATCGCGCTGCGCGCGCAACGCGACCTCCATGCCGCGATGCGCTCGCTCGGCGGGCGCACGCAGGTCGTCGCCGTGTCCTCGATCGCGCCGCTCAGCGGGATCGACGAGCTGGTCGCCGCACTGGACGAGCACCGCGCCGGGATCGATCTCGCCCAGACGCGGACCGCGGCGCGCCGCGCGAGCGCGCTGGCCGACTTCGCCGCCGAGCACGGTGAGCGCGGGGTCCGCGAGCTCGGCGGGCGCCGCGCGGCCACGGAGTTCCTCGCCGAGCAGGACGAGGGCCTCGACGTGCCCGCGCTGACGGCGGCGCTGGAGGCGAGGCGCGCGTGAGGATCGACCTGCTGATCATGCTCGGCGCGTTCCTCGCAGGCACCCTGCTCGCGCTGCTGTTCGGCGCCATCAACACGGGCACGGCGCTCTCCTTCGGGCAGATCGCGTTCGCGATGGCCGCGGTCTACGTCATCGCGCGGCGGCCATGATCGACGAGGCCGACCGGCTCTACGGCCTGGCGCTCGAGGACTTCGTCGCCGAGCGCGACGCGCTCGCCAAGGCGCTGCGGGCCGACGGGCGCCGCGCCGATGCGGATGCGGTGAAGGCGCTGCGCAAGCCGCCGGCCGTGGTCTGGGCGGTCAACCAGGTGATGCGCACGCAGCGCAACGCCGCGCGGACCCTGATCAAGGCCGCGGACCGCGCTGCCAAGAAGCCCGGCGACCGCGACGCGCTGCGCGCGCACGGTGAGGCGCTCGACGAGCTCGCCCGCGCCGCCGCGGGGCTGCTGAGCGGCAAGGGCCGCGGCCTCTCGGAGGACGCGGTGCTGAGGGTGCGCGGGGCGCTGCACGGCGCGTCGGTGGACCGCGAGCTGCGCGACGAGTTCGTCGCGGGGCGGCTCATGACCGAGCCCGCCCCGGCCGGCTTCGGCGCGATCACCGCGACGCCGACGGCAAAGCCGGCGCGATCGAAGGCCAAGCCTGCGCCAACGCCGAAGGCCAAGCCTGCGCCGAAGCCCAAGCCTGCGCCCAAGCCCAAGCCCAAGGGCCCCTCGCCCGCGGCGCGCAAGCGCGTCAAGCGCGCCGAGGCCCATGTCGCCAAGGCCCGCTCGGCCCTCGCCGACGCCGAGCGTGATCTCGCCGAGGCACGCGCCGCGCTCGAAGCCGATCAGGGCTGACCGGCCGCGCCGGTCGCGTGTGCGGCCCCGAGGATCAGACGCGGGCCGGTGGCCCGGTGGCCCGGCGGGTCTTCACCACCAGCGTGCCGGTGGCCGCCAGAGCCGCGACGACGACGCCGAAGATGGCCCAGTTGACGTCGCTGCCGACGCCGGACTGCGAAGGCTTCGCAGCAGGATCCTGCGCGGGCAAATGGACGTTCGCGTGGCTCGACGGCAGGTGGCGCTGCGGCGATCGCAGGTCCCTGTGGCCGGAGGCGAACGCCGACGTGGCGACGAGAATGCAGATGACTGCGGTGAGTGTGGCGATGCGTGACATGGGTGGACACGATCGACATCGCCGGAAACGGGCCGGTAAGGCGTCGGTAAGAGCGCGCCTCGTTTCAGTCGGTTACAGGAGCCCGGCCCTAGGGCGAGTTCGCGGCCCAGGTCCCGCCCGGCCCAGGTGAAGGCGTTGGCCAGGTGTGTCTGGATCTCGATCACGGCACCCGTTGGGAGCGCCCCGCCGAAATCGGTGTAGGCGCCGTCGGCCGTCCACGCGTAGGCGCTGACGACCGCGTCCGCGCCGCCAGCCGTCTTGACGCTCGAGTCGTCGTCGTACTTGAGGACTGCCGCGTTGCCGACTCCGTCTCCTTGGTAGATGCAGAACACGCCGGGGTCCGCCTTCGGGTCAGCGAGCGGTGCCGCCACAACGGGCATCGACGGCGGCCTGCGTGCCGCTCTCATCGGGTGCGACGGTCACGACCGACGGTACGGCGGAGAATCGGAAGCAGAACGAGACGGGCGAATCGAGGTAATCGCGTCCGCGTCGGGAGCCTGACCGGTGATGGAGCAGGTACCGGTGAGCGTCTTGCCGCGGGGAAGGACATCGGGGAATGGTCCCGCTTCGCCGTTGGCGCCCGCCACGCCGTCCTTGCCCGCCGTGCGAGCCGGACCCTGCAGGCCTATGCGCACCGGCGGGCACCTCGTGCTTGGCGAGCTGCTTCTGCAGCGCCTTCGCCAGATCCTTCTTGCTGATCGAGCCGTCCTTGATCTGCTTGCCCGTGATGAGGCTCGCAGCACCGGCAGTCGCTGCCGACGCCACGACGGCACCGATGAGCAAGGCGGCGACCATTCCGGTGGTACCTGAGAACCAGCTACGCATGAACGACCTCCGGCGGATGGGTTTCGATCAACCCGCCCCGCGGTGATCGTCTTGCGCGACCCTAATCAACCGCCAAGCCCCGCAGGAGAAATCCCTCGGCTGTCGTCTACGTCGTCGGGATGTCGAGCGCTTCGGTCGCGAACTCGCAGAAGACGCCGTGCTCGAATACGGGGTGCCCGCCGGCCTCTTTGAGCAGCTCGTCGCCGAGGAACTCACCGTTCTCGTCGGACGAGGCGAGGAATTCGAGGTATCCATGGTCGAGGGTCAGTACACCGCCGCCCGGCGCCCGCAGCGCCGCGCTGATGCCGGTCTGCACGACCTGGTCGGTGTGCCACCTCTGGGGTGGTCTCGACGGTGCGGGCCAAGAGACGGCCGGCATCGATTTCGAACAGCGTGTTGTCGCCGTACGTGAACGTCGACTTCGTACGGAAAGTCATCCTGAACGCGTCCTCGGTCTCCCACCCGTTGCCCGACCATGTTCTGGACGACCTCGACGGACTCGCCGGTGCCGCAGAAATCCGTTTGCGTGAATTCCTCCGTGAGGCGGTCGCGGAAGGTCGGAGGGCCTCCAGCGCCCTGCGCGGACGCAGCCGCAGGCATCGTCACCAGCATGAGGAACACGGCCGGAACGACGACCAGACTTGCGAGCGCTTTACCCCTTATGCAGCGTGTAGACATCTTCCGCCCTTCCTGTCGGTTGAGCTTGTATGCCCACAGAGTCCATGGGCCCGCTATCGAACCGCTACCCAACCGCTATCGGTCCGCCAGCGGGCGGGCGGCGGCGCGGATTGCGCTCGTCCAAGGCGCACTGCCTGGTGCTCTATAGCGACACCCAGGCAGGACGCGACTCGACTCCATCCTGCTCTGCACCCCTATAGGGGGTGCTAAGCAGGACGCACGTAGGCGTTTGGCTTGCGGAGGTGTGTTCCTCATTGGCCGCGGCTGCCCGGTCGAGCATGCCCGCGACGGTAGCCTCGGCGCGATGTTCGATCACGTCGGAATCGCCGTCGCGGACCTCGCCGCGTCCGAGCGCTTCTACCGCACCGTCCTCTCCGCGCTGGGCGTCGAGCCGAGTCACGCGGACGCCGAGCTCGTCGAGTGGGACGACTGGGCCATCGGGCCGACGGACCGCGAGCACCCCGTGACCCGCGGCCTGCACGTCGGCTTCCGCGCGCCGTCCCGCGAGGCCGTGGACGCCTTCTGGCAGGCGGGGATCGACGCGGGCTACCGCGACGACGGCGCGCCCGGCCCGCGCACGGTCTACGGCCCGGACTACTACGGCGGCTTCCTGCTCGACCCGGACGGCAACAGCGCGGAGGCGGTGCACACGGAGCGCGAGGACCCGGTGCCCGACGGTCGCGTCGACCACCTCTGGATCCGCGTCCGCGACCCCGCCGCGTCCAAGCGCTTCTACACGACGATCGCCCCGCACGCCGGGCTGCGGATTGGCGTGGACGAGCCGGACCACGTCCAGCTGGTCGGCGAGGACTTCAGCTTCTCGCTGATCGACGACGAGCGGCCGCTCACGGAGCACGTCCACCTCGCGTTCCCGGCGCAGGACGACGCGACCGTGCGGGCGTTCCACGCCGCCGCGCTCGCCGCGGGCTACGAGGACCACGGCGGTCCCGGCGAGCGCGCCGTCTACCACCCGGGCTATTACGGCGCGTTCGTCCTGGACCCCGACGGGCACAACGTCGAGGTCGTCAACCACAACCGCTGAGCCATGGCTACGGGCTGGGCCGGCGGCTGCGGCTCCGGCTGCGCGAGCGACGAGATCTTCCATTTCCCGTGCTCCTCGGTCAGGCCGAGCGTGTCGTCGCTCGCCGGCTGGTTGGAGGCGGTCGAGTGCACGCTGACGAGCGCCTGATTGCCGTTGACCGCGACGGTCCTGATGGAGATCTTCGGGTTCTTCGCGTCGCCGAAGCCGGTCTTCAGCGCCAGCTCGCACGGGACGCCACGCGCCTCGAGCGCGTTCTTCAGGTTGGCCGCGAGCAGGTTGTCGCAGAGCTCCTGGTAGTCGTGCGACGCGACCGCCTTGCCGAAACGCTCGACTGCCTTGTGGACCGCCTCGGTGGGCTTCTCCTTGCCGCAGGCCGCGAACGCCAGGATCACGACGAGGAGGGCGAGGCGGGTGAGGACCGGCACGGCCGCAGCGTATCCTCAGGCGATGGCGATCGAGCCGCTCATCGACGGCCACGGCCGCGAGATCACCGACCTGCGCCTGTCGGTCACCGATCGCTGCAACTTCCGCTGCCAGTACTGCATGCCCGCGGACGGGCTGCCGTGGCTCGAGCGCGAGGCGGTGTTGCGCTTCGAGGAGATCGCGCGGATCGTCGCGCTGGTCGCGCGGATGGGGATCCGCTCGGTGCGCCTGACCGGCGGCGAGCCGCTCGTGCGCCGCGACTTCCCGCAGCTGGCGGCGATGCTCGCGCCCCTCGTCGAGGACCTCAGCGTGACGACGAACGGGTACCTGCTCGAGCGCGACGCCGCCGCGCTCGTCGACGCCGGCGTCAACCGCTTCAACGTCTCGGTCGACTCGCTGCAGCGCGACCGCTTCTTCGCGATGACGCGGCGCGACGCGCTGCCGCAGGTCCTGCGCGGGCTGGAGGCGCTCGCCGCCCATCCGCGAGGCGCACCCGATCAAGGTCAACGCGGTCGCGCTGCGCGGGTTCACCGAGCAGGAGGTCCTGCCCTTCGCCCGCTTCGCGCGCGAGCATCCCTACGAGGTGCGCTTCATCGAGTTCATGCCCCTCGACGGCGACCGCGCGTGGACGCGCGACCAGGTGCTGACCGGCGAGGAGCTACGGGCGCTGATCCACGCCGTCTATCCGCTGGAGCCCGAGCCCCGCGAGCCCAGCGCGACGGCGCGCACCTGGCGCTTCGCAGACGGCGCCGGGCGGATCGGCTTCATCAATCCCGTCTCGGAGCCGTTCTGCTCGGACTGCGATCGCATCCGGCTGACCGCCGACGGCAAGCTGCGCACATGCCTGTTCTCGCTCAACGAAACCGACCTGCGCGAGCCGCTGCGCAGCGGCGCCGACCGACGACGAGCTCGAGTCAGATCGTGCGCGACGCCGTCTGGCGCAAGGAGCTCAAGCACCACGTCAACGAGCCGGGCTTCGTCCAGCCCGCTCGCACGATGAGCGCGATCGGCGGATAGACCCGCTAGACGCAGCCGACGGTCGCCGGGCAGCTCGCCCGGATCACGACCAGCTGTTTCTCCTGCTTCGCGCCGATGACGTGCGGCTGCGGTCCGTCGACCCGCCGGCATGCGATCTCCTCAGTCGGCTTCACCACCGGCCCGGAACCCATCCGGTACGAGAGGCCATCCTTGGCCACCCGGCAGATCGCCTCGCTTGCCGGCAGGCCGACGAGCCCGCGTGTCCCCTGCCCCGAGCCAATTCCGGCGCAGCCCATCACGCCCACCACCAGTCCCAGCGCGAGCAGCGGCAGGGCGCGGTGCATCAGAAGTCCTCCGGGGTGATCAGGTCCAGCTCGAGCGCGCGCGCGAAGCGGTCGATGCGCTCGAGCTCCTCGGTCAGCTCGCAGATCTGGAGCGCGGTGCGGATCTCGCGCTCGGTCAGATCCAGCGCGCGGTCCAGCGCCTCCACGGCAGCCGGCGGATAGGCGCCGATGTGGGTCCAGCCGCAATCCGTGCAGCGCAGCTCGACGACGACGCCCTCGATGTCGCCCGGGGCGCTGACGATCGCGTCCGGGACCACGAACGGACGCCGGCAGGAGCCGCAGACGTGGAGGTCCTGTGTTGCTCGCATGGCACACAGAACGTCCGCATGCGGACCTACTTGCGGCTGGAATCCGGTGCACTGGCAGATCTCGCTCTGAGTTCCGGCGCGCCGGTTTCTGGCCGAACCGGTAACGCTTGCGCGAAACGCCAGGACAATCGGTTCGTGGGCCTTCTGCTCATCTTCGCCCTGCTCGCCGGCGCGGGCACCGCGGTCAGCCCCTGCGTGCTGCCCGTGCTGCCCGCGCTGCTGTCGGCCGGGGCGACCGGCGGGCGGCGCCGGCCGCTGGGGATCGTGCTCGGCCTGGCCGTCACGTTCACGCTGACCGTCGCGGTGCTCGCGAAGGTCGTCAGCGGCGTGGGACTTGGCGACTCCGTCGCTGCGCACCTCGCGATCGTCGTGCTGCTCGTGTTCGGCGTCACGCTCGCGGTGCCGTCGCTGGCGGCCCGGATCGAGGCGCCGCTGTCGCGCATCGCGCGCTTCGGGCCAAAGGACGGCGGCGACGGCTTCGCGTCCGGGGTGGCGGTCGGCGCCGCGCTGGGATTCGTCTACACGCCGTGCGCCGGGCCCGATCCTGGCGGCCGTCATCTCGGTCGGCGCCACGACCGGCACGACGCTGCGGACGATCCTCGTGGCACTCGCCTACGCACTCGGATCCGCGATCGTCCTGCTCATCCTCATGGCCGGCGGCCGGCGGCTGCTGCCGCGGACGGTGATCGTGCAGCGGGCGCTCGGCGCCGTGCTGGTGCTCACCGCGGTCGCGATGATCGCCCAGCTCGACGTCCGCGCCGAGAAGGCGATCGCCGAGCATGCGCCCAACGCGAACCTGGCCGCCGGGCTCGAGGACTCCAAGGCGGTCAACAAGCGGCTCAACAGCATCCGCCCGAAGGCGAAGTTCGCCGAGCGCACGACGGGCCCGCGGTCGACGCTGCCGGTCCTCGGCACCGCGCCCGACTTCACCGGGACCCAGCGCTGGTTCAACTCGCGGCCCCTGTCCGCTGCGCGGCGCTGCGCGGGCGGGTCGTGCTGGTCGACTTCTGGACCTACACCTGCATCAACTGCATCCGCACGCTGCCGTACCTGAAGGCGTGGGACGCGCGCTACCGACAAGCGGGGCTGACGATCGTCGGCGTGCATTCGCCTGAGTTCTCGTTCGAGAAGAACGCCGGCAACGTCCAGCGCGCGATCGCGTCCGTTCGGCATCCGCTATCCGGTCGTGCAGGACAACGACCTCGCCACCTGGTCGGCGTGGGGCAACCAGTACTGGCCGGCCGAATACCTGATCGACGCCCGCGGCAAGGTCCGCCACGTCGCACTTCGGCGAGGGCGAATACGACAAGAGCGAGCGGGCGATCCGGTCGCTGCTGGCCGAGCGCGACGGCCGCGTCGGCGCGATGGCCAAGCCACGCGACCCGTTCACGATCTCCACCGCGACCACGCCCGAGACGTACATCGGCTCGGCGCGCGCCGAGCGCTGGCTGCCGGGCAAGCCGCGCGATGGCACCCACACGTACGCGACGCCGTCCTCGCTTCCGGTGAGCCACTTCGCCCTCGGCGGGACATGGCGCGTGACGCCAGAGGACGCGACCGCGGTGCGTGGCGCCACGCTCACCGCCCACGTCCGGGCCCGCCACGTGTACCTCGTGCTCGGCGGGACGGGCGACGTCGGCGTCGATGTCGCCGGGGGCCCCGCCCGCACGATCCACGTGACCAAGCAGCGGCTCTACACGCTGGCCGACTTCCCGCGCGCCGGCGAGCACGTCCTGCGGCTGACCTTCGCGCCGGGCGTCTCGGGCTTCGCCTTCACCTTCGGCTGACGTTGCCGAATACAGAGGGCGGCATGCCCGCGCTCGAACGCGACCAGATCGTCGACGTCTGCCTTGCCGGCGGCTGGCGGCGCACGGTGCGCGTCGTGGGCGTGGGCAGCGCGCACGTGGACGTGATGCCGATCGAGGGGCCCGCCGCGCTGCCGGGCGGCATCGAGCTCTGGGAGGCGACGATCGAATGGCGCGCCGAACGTGGGCTGGCCCGTGCGGAGGGCGTGCTCACCGGCACGCCGGGCGCCTTGCGCTTCCTCGAGACGACCGGGGAGGTCGTCATGCAGCGCCGGCGGTTCTTCCGGGTGCGCTGCGGCGTGACGGTGACGGTGGCGGGCAGCGATCGCGAGCCGATCCTGACCGAGGCGGTCGACCTGTCGGTCGGCGGGATGCTGCTCGCGCGCGCGGACTCCCTGCGCGTCGGCGACCGCGTGCGCTTCGCGCTGACGCTCGGCGAGGGCGAGATCCTGGTCGGAGGCGGACGCATCGTTCGCGGCACGCCGTTCGGCCACCGCGCGCTCTCGTTCGACGCGCTGACCGGCGCCGAGGAGCGGCGCCTCGGTCACTTCGTCGCCGAGCTGGAGCGGCAGGCTGCGATCAGAGCAGCGCCTGTGCGCGGAGCACGTCCTCGGGCGCGTTGACGCTGAGCACGGCGTCGGGGTCCTCCCAGTCGATGTACACGACGCCGAGCTCGTCGACGATGTCGGTGGCCCGGGCGGAGGGGTCGAAGTGCTGCAGGCCCTTCAGCGCGTCGCGCGTGTAGCAGGCGCACAGCGGCTCAGCGCGCCCACCACAGCGGGCGACCGCGCCGGCACCGCTGGCCTTGTTGACGAGCTCGCGCAGCAGCTCGTCGGGAACGAGCGGCATGTCGCAGGCGAGCACGAGCAGCTTGCGGGCGCTCGCCGTGCGCAGGGCGTGGATGACGCCGGCAAGCGGGTGGTGCGGCTCGTCAGGCTCGATCCAGACCTCGGCCTCCCCCGCCAGCTGCGGCAGCTTGGTGTCCTGCTTGGCCACGACCACGACCTGCTGGCAGACGTCCCGCAGCGTGGCGATCGGGTACAGGACCAGCGGGCGTCCGGCCAGCTCGACGGTGCACTTGTCGCCGCCGATGCGGCGGCCGGCGCCGCCCGCGAGGACGACTCCCAGTGGGGGGCTCAATGCTGCTCCTGACCGTAGTCGCCGAACGGAGCGTCGCGGTCGCGCACGGCGGCGCGCACGTCCTCGAGCGCGGCCTGCGAGAACGCGCTGCCCTCCGGCGTGTGGCGGGCGGCGCCGTCCAGCAGCGTCCCGATCAGCTGCGTCGTGTGCAGGCCCATCTGCTCGATCGCCTGGTTCACGAGCACCTTCATCATGTGCAGCTGGTTGGCCGGGAGCTGCGCGACCCGGCGGCAGAGCCTCATCGCCGCGTCGTCGAGATGGTCCGCGGGGTGACACTCGCTCGCCAGCCCCCAATCCACCGCGCGGCGGCCGTCGAGCGGGTCGCCGGTGAGCAGCAGGCGCTTGGACCGCTCGAGCCCGAGCCGGTAGGTCCACATCGCGGTCGTCGGCGAGCCCCAGACGCGCGCCGGCGGATAGCCGATGCGGCAGTCCTCGGCGCAGACGATCAGGTCGCTGCACAGGGCGAAATCCGTGCCCCCGCCGACGCAGAAGCCGTGCACCTGCGCGACGACGGGCTTGGGCGAGCGCCACAGCGACATGTAGGTGTCGACGAAGCGCGACATCATCGCCAGGTCGGCCATCGGGTCCCACGGCTGCTCGCCCTCGGTGTCGCGCATGACCTCGGCGCCCC
This sequence comes from uncultured Actinomycetes bacterium, assembly GCA_963794105.1. GTDB lineage: Bacteria > Actinomycetota > Thermoleophilia > Solirubrobacterales > Solirubrobacteraceae > AC-49. The sequence continues at coordinate 29,664 of CAWCEB010000140.1, forward strand.
AGTCGATGTCGTAGCCGGCGCAGAACGCGCGCCCGGCGCCCCTGAGCCGGATCACACGGACGGCGGCGTCGGCCTGGGCCTCCGCGAGCGCCGTCCGTAGATCCTCGGCCAGCTGCGGCGTGATCGTGTTCAGGCGGTCGGGTCTGTTGAGGGTCAGCGTCGCGACGGCGCCGTCGGTCTCCGGCAGGACGGAGGTGGGCATGGCTCGACCCTAGAATGGATCGATGGACGACGCCAAGCCGTGGCTGCGCTGCTACCGCTGCTGGTCGACCGATCTCGAGATCCAGGTCCACTACGAGGGCATCCACAAGGTGGATCCCGAGACGGGCGAACGGGCCGAGGTGGTCGACCAGGTCCAGGAGGCCGTGGTGCAGTGCCTGGAGTGCATGCACGACCAGCCGCACCTGCAGTTCGCCGAAGGCCGCGTCGAGCCGGTCGAGGATCGCTGGGAGCGGATGATCGCCGGCACGCCGTGGGTCGCCTCCTGCACCGTGACCGTCGACGCCGACGACGTCGAGACCTGCTCAGGCCCCGAGGCGGGCGATGCGCTGAGCTACGCGGCGTTCGGAGATCACGGCACGCGCGAGTTCTTCACCCACGTGCGCTTCCACAAGCACGAGGAGGACACGCGCATCGTCGTCCACCTGCTCGTCGAGCTCTACGCGCGGTCCGCCGAGGAGGCCGCGGAGGTGCTCGAGGAGGCCTCGCGCGGGGCGCTGGCGATCACGTCGCTTGCCGAGGAGTCGCGGCCGCCGGCTGCGGCCGAGGACCGCCACTGAGCAGCGCCTCGAAGCGCTGCGCGAACAGGTAGGCGTCGCCCGGCCAGCGCGCCGAGACGTAGCGCCCGTCCTCGACGACGAACGCGTGCCGGTCGTCGGTCGCGGTGCCGCGCCTGAGCGCGCGCGGCCCGCCGTCGAACTGCTTGCGGTCGTCGCAGCGCGGCGACGACCTCGTCCTCCACGTAGGCGGGGTAGGTCCGGTAGTAGCGCCCGTGCCGCCACGCCGTGAGCAGGTAGGCGCTGCGCTCCATGACTTCGGCAGGCACGTCGTGCGGCTGCTCTGCCCGAGCACGCCGCTGCGGGCGAGCACGAGCACGCCGTGGCAGATCGCGCCGACGGGCCGCTCGAGCGCCCAGAACGCGCGCGACCTTCGCCTGCAGCTCGGCGCTGCCGAGGTACTGCCGCATCCCGGGCGCGTGGCCGCCGGCGAGGATCAGCCCGTCGAACGCCTCGGGCTCGATGTCGCCCCACGCGATCGGCGCCCGGAACTCCGGCGCCTGCTCGAGCTCGCGGTAGAACGCGATCGGCTCGCGCTCGGCCCCGAGCTTCCCGAAGATCACGCCGCTGATCAGCTTCGGGTCGCACGCGGGCGCGCTGCCACCGCGCTCGGTCGCGAACACGACCTCGTGCCCTGCGTCCTTGAGCACCCGCCACGGCACGGCGACCTCGGTCGTGTCGAAGTCCCGGTCGGGCAACGGCATCCAGACGCGCATGGGCCGAGCCTAGCTGTCGCTTCGCGGGCTTTGCGCGCGTCAGCGGGCCAGCTCGCGCAGGTGGCGGACGGCGAGGCTGAGGCCCGCGAGGTCGGTCGAGCCCTCGAGGGCGAGCGCGCGGGTGAAGGAGGCCAGGCGGCGGCGGGGTTCCTTGCGGGATTCCAGGAAGGCGGCGACCGCGTCCTCCGCGGCGGCATCCGGGGATTCCTGCAGCGCCTGGAGCGCGAGGACCCGACGTGCCTCGAGGACGTCGTCGAGGACGGCCTGTTCGGCCCAGCGCTGCAATCGCGTCGCGGAGGGCAGGCGCTCGATCTCCCGCTCGAGCCACTCCAGGCGAAGCCCCTCGCCGACCTCGAACAGCGCGTGCGCGGCGTCCAGGACGTCGCGGCCGGTCTCCTGTGCCACGGCGACCGCATCCGGCGCGTGGATCATCGCCCGCTGGAACGCGTGCGTGCGGGCCATGTCCTCGGGCACGCCGCGTCCGATGAGCTCGGACGCATGGGTCTCGTGCTCGGTGCGCCACTCCTCGTCGCGCATCTCGGCCATCGCACGTGAGAGCTTGTCGAAGCCCTCGCGATGGAGCTCGATCGTCTCCTGGATGTCGGCGCCCGGCGCCAGCGAGATGTACCACCGGGCCACGTCGGACACGAGTGTGTCGACGCCGCGCATCAGGTCCCACGTCACGTCGGGATCCAGCTGACGCCCGAGCTCGTCGACGCGCTCCCAGCGCTCGTACGCGCCAGTGACCTCCCGCGCGATCCGGTACGCGCGCACGACCTCCTCGGGAGCTGCGCCGAGCTCGCTCTGCCGCTGCGAGACGAACGTCGACCCCATCGCGTTCACCACGTCGTTGGAGACGATCGTCGCCACCAGCTCGCGCCGCAGCGGATGGTCCGCGAGGAGGTGACCGAAGCGCTCGACAACAGCCGGCGGGAAGTAGCCGCGCAGCTCGGACTCGAAGAACGGATCGTCGACGAGCGTGCCTTCGAGCAGCGCGTCGGTGAGGCTGAGCTTCGCGTTCGCCAGCAGCACCGCCAGCTCCGGTCGCGTCATCCCCTCCCCCGCCCGTCGCCGCTCGGCCATCACGTCGCTCGGCGGGAGCTTGTCGACGCCGCGGTTGATCAGGCCCTCCTCCTCGAGCTGGGACATGAGGTCCTCGTAGGCGAACACGCGCGCGGCGGACTCCTGCACCTCCTGGGCGATGATCTGCGCCTGCAGGTAGGAGTCCTGCAGCACGTGGTGCACGACGTCGTCGGTCACGTCGCGCAGCAACGCGTCGCGGTCGTCGTGCGTCAGGTCACCCGCGCGCACCGCCACATCGAGCAGGATCTTCAGATTGACCTCGTGGTCGGAGCAGTCGACCCCGGCCGAGTTGTCGATGAAGTCCGCGTTGACGCGCCCGCCCCGCTCGGCGAACTCGATGCGCGCGCGCTGCGTCAGGCCGAGGTTGCCGCCCTCGCCGACGACACGGCAGCGCAGCTGGTCGGCGTCCACGCGGATCGAGTCCGACGAGCGATCCAGCGCGTCGGCGTCCGTCTCGGTCGACGCCTTGACCACCGTGCCGATGCCGCCGTTCCACAGCAGATCCACGGGGGCGCGCAGGATCGCCTGGATCACCTCGGCCGGCGACAGCACCTCGTCGGCCTCGATCCCGAGCGCGGAGCGCGCCTGCTCGGAGAGCTCGATGCGCTTCGCCGCCCGCGGGTAGACGCCGCCGCCCTGCGAGATCAGCTCCTTGTCGTAGTCGTCCCATGACGAGCCCGGCAGATCGAAGAGCCGCTTGCGCTCCTCCCACGATCGCGCCGGCTCGGGATCCGGGTCGATGAAGACATGCCGATGGTCGTAGGCGGCGACGAGCTTCAGCGTTCGGCTCAGCAGCATGCCGTTGCCGAACACGTCGCCCGACATGTCGCCGATCCCCACCGCCGTGACGACGTCGGATTCGGGATCCACCCCGAGCTCGCGGAAGTGGCGCTTGACCGATTCCCACGCGCCCTTCGCGGTGATGCCGAGCGCCTTGTGGTCGTAGCCCGCCGAGCCACCCGAGGCGAATGCGTCCCCGAGCCAGAACCTGCGCCGCACCGCGATCTCGTTGGCGGTGTCCGAGAACGTCGCCGTGCCCTTGTCGGCCGCGACGACCAGGTAGGTGTCGTCCTCGTCGCGCACGACCACGCCCTCGGGATGGCGCACGTCACCGTCGACGAGGTTGTCGGTGACGTCCAGCAG
>CAWCEB010000141.1:0-3082 GCA_963794105.1 uncultured Actinomycetes bacterium
CGGATCACGGGCGTGACCTCGGCGGCGACGGTGCGCACGTTGCTGCGCTCCGCGAGCGGGGCGTTGAGGAGCCAGATCGCCACGACGCCGGCGAGCGCGATCGCCGTCAGGCGCGGCCCGCGCGAGAGGATCGCCGCGAGCGCGAGGACGAGCGGGCCGAGCAGCACCGCGAAGTAGCGGTTCGCCCACGCGGGCTGGACCTGCGAGCCGATCCAGGCGAACAGCGCCGCCGCCACGGCGATCCCGGCCAGCAGGCGGATCGCGCCGTCGCGGTCGTTCGCCCGCCGCAGGGCGACGAGCACCGCCACCATCAGCAGCGGCGTCGCGTAGTCGTCGTCGCCGAAGAGGCTGAACGGGATGCCGAGCAGCGTCATCGGCGACGGGCGCTCCGACCACGGCGCCGCGGTGTGCTGCGCCTGCTAGATCAGCGTCGGGATCCATGGCGCGTAGAGCAGCAGCACGGCGCCGCCGACCAGCAGCCCGTCGCGGCCCGCGACCCGGCCGCGGCGCCACAGCACGAACCACGCGCAGGCCATCGCCGCGGCGAGGTAGAGTCCCCAGGCGTGCGTGTAGAAGAGCAGCGTCATCCACACCCCGAGCCCCAGCAGGTGCCCGCGGCGCCCGTGCAGGAACGCCAGCGCGAAGCTGGCCGAGGCCAGCAGCGACAGGACGACGACGAGCGAGTACATCCTCGTCTCCTGCGCGTAGTAGGTCAGGAAGGGGCAAGCGCCATGCCGGCCGCGGCGAGCGCGCCGGTACGGCGGTCGAAGACGGCGTTGCCGGCCCAGAAGGCCACCGGCACGGCGATCAGCGCGAAGATCAGCGACAGCGCGCGGGTGGCCGCCTCGCCCTCGCCCACGAGCCCCATCCAGCCGTGCAGGAGCAGGTAGTACAGCGGTGGCGAGCCGTCCATCGACAGCGTCGCCGGGATGTCGGAGAAGTCGTGGGAGGCGATCCCGACCGCGATCCCCTCGTCGATCCAGTAGCCCGACTCCAGGCCGGACATGCGCAGCAGCAGCGACCCGGCCATGAGCAGGCCGAGCGCCGCGAGCAGAGCAGGGGGAATCGAGACGCGGGCGCGCACGAGGTCAGCCTGCCACTGACGGCGGCGGCTCACGCCTGCCGCTAACGGCTCTTAAACGCGCGGGTGCCTAGCGGCGCCGGCCGCGGTCATCGCCTGCCGGATCGTCTTCGGCAGCATGAAGCCGGACGTCCTCGCGCATGACCTCGAACTCGCTGACGTCCTGGGTGCCGCGGGCGCGGAAGTAGTCGACGAGCCGGGTCACGAGCTCCTCGGGCGCGCTGGCGCCGGAGGAGATGCCGACGACGCGGGCGCCCTCGAGCCACTCGTCGCGGACCTGCGCCTCGTTGTCGATCAGGTGCGCGTCGGCGCCGTAGTCGCGCGCGACGTCGACGAGCCGCTGGGAGTTCGACGAGTTCTGGGAGCCGATCACCAGCACGAGGTCGCACTCGGCGGCCATCTGCTTGACGGCCGCCTGGCGGTTCGTCGTCGCGTAGCAGATGTCGTCCGTGCGCGGGCCCGTGATGCCGGGGAACTTCTCCCGCAGGCGGGCGATGATCGAGCGCGTCTCGTCGACCGACAGCGTGGTCTGGGAGATGTAGGCGACGCGGTCGGGGTCGGCGACCTCGAGCGCGTCGACGTCGGCCTCGGTCTCCACGAGCACGATGTGCTCGGGGGCCTCGCCCATCGTGCCCTCGACCTCCTCGTGGCCGGCGTGGCCGATCAGCACGATCGTGTAGCCCTCGCCGGCGAACTTCAGCGCCTCGCGGTGGACCTTGGTCACCAGCGGGCAGGTCGCGTCGATCGTGCGCAGCGAGCGGCGCTCGGCGTCGGCGTGGACCGCCGGCGAGACGCCGTGGGCGGAGAACACCGTGACGGCGCCCTCGGGGATCGTGTCGTCGAGCTCGTCCACGAAGATCGCGCCGCGCTCGCGCAGCTGCGCGACCACGTGCTTGTTGTGGACGATCTCCTTGCGCACGTAGACGGGCGCCCCGTACAGCTCGAGCGCGCGCTCGACGGTCTGCACGGCCCGGTCGACGCCGGCGCAGTAGCCGCGCGGGGCGGCCAGCAGGAGCTTCTCGACGGCCATGAGGGCCAGTGTACGTCGGGCTAGCGCCAGGCCCGGAGCAGCTCGAGCACCGCCTCGCCGGACGGTCCAGCGAGTGCTCGGAGACCGCGGAGAGGTCGTCGCAGGTCTCGTGCCAGCAGTCGAACGTGAAGTCGATCAGGTCGATCGCCGGGATCCCGCGCTGCACGAACGGCGTGTGGTCGTCGGTGATCTCGCCGACCAGCCCGGGCGGGAACGCCTCGGCCGAGCCGGCGCGTTGGCGGCCGCGCGCAGGCGCGCCCACAGCTTCGCGTCCGAGCCCGCCTCGCGCGGGATCCGCATGGCGCCCTTCTCGGCGACGAAGTCGAGCAGGACGAGCGCGCGGATCGCGTCGCCGTGGCGCTCGGCGTAGTCCTTCGAGCCGCGCAGCGCCGGTCGCCTCGAACGGCTGCGTGTCGTCGGTGGCCTCCTCGCCGTCGAAGAAAGCGAAGCGGATCTCCGGTGCGCCCTTGGGTCGCTTGGGCTTGCGCAGCGCCCGCGCGATCTCCAGCACCGCGGCGGTGCCGCCCGCGCCGTCGTTGGCGCCCACGAAGCCCGGCAGGTTCTTGGTGTCGTAGTGCGCGGCGAGCACGATCGCGGGCTTGGCGCCCGGGATGCGGCCGACGACGTTGCGCAGGCCGGGATGGCCCGCCACCGGCTCGTAGTGCCCGCGCGGGAGCCGCTCGCGGATGTAGCCCGCGAGCTGCGCGAGCTGCGGCGAGCCCGCGGGGCGCGGGCCGAGCGCCACCTGGTGCTTCACGTGCTTCCAGGCGCGCGCGGAGTCGAAGCGGTCCGCGCGCTTGACGGCGACGGTCGCGGGCGGTGTGGCCGCGCTCTCGGGCTCCGAGCTCCCGCCGGCGGTGAGCGCGAGCACGAGCGCGACGACGACGACGGCGGGCACGGCGATCATGGCGATGACGACGCCTGGCTTAGTCGTTCGAGGTCACCGCCTCGAGCAGGTCGGCGAAGCGCGC
>CAWCEB010000142.1:0-228529 GCA_963794105.1 uncultured Actinomycetes bacterium
TCAATTGCTGCCCGAAGCGCCGTCCGATAGGCCGATTCCTGCTCGGCCGCAGCCCCAAGGCGCGCGCGCAGCGCGGCGTCGAGGGCTCGCCCGACCTGGAGCCCTTCGGCCAGGGCCATTTCGGCGGGCACCGACGCGAAGCGCTGCTCGTCCACATCGACGCGCACCGTGCCGGCCCGGCGAGGATCGGGCTCCAGAGCGGTGACGATGCCCGGTCCGTGCCCGGGCTCCGCCGGGCCCGGCGGGATCACTCCTCGGACTCGTCGGCGCCGGCGGCGGCTGCCGCCGGCCGCATGCCGAGGAGCTCCTTCACCTTGCCTTCGATCTCGGTCAGGAGCGGGGGATTGTCGCGAAGGAAGAGCTTGGCGTTCTCGCGGCCCTGCCCGATGCGCTGGTCGTTGTAGGAGTACCAGGCCCCCGACTTCTGGATGATGTTGGCCTCGGCGGCGAGGTCCACCAGGAGCGAGGTGTGGCTGATGCCCTCGTCGAACATGATGTCGAACTCGGCCTGCCGGAACGGCGGCGCCACCTTGTTCTTGACCACCTTGACCCGGACGTGGTTGCCGATGACCGTCTCGCCGCTCCTTGACCGGGCCGATGCGGCGGATGTCGAGGCGGAGGGAGGCGTAGAACTTGAGCGCCTTGCCGCCGGTGGTGGTCTCGGGGTTGCCGAACATGACCCCGATCTTTTCCCGCAGCTGGTTGATGAAGACCACGGCGGTATTGGAGCGGTTGATGGCGCCGGCCAGCTTCCGGAGCGCCTGGCTCATGAGCCGGGCCTGGATGCCCACGCTGGAATCGCCCATCTCGCCCTCGATTTCGGCCTTGGGCACCAGGGCCGCGACCGAGTCGATGACCACGAGATCGACCGCGCCGGAGCGGACCAGGATGTCCACGATCTCGAGCGCCTGCTCGCCGGTATCGGGCTGGGAGACCAGCAGGTCCTCGATGTCGACGCCGAGCTTCTTGGCGTACTCGATATCGAGCGCGTGCTCGGCGTCGACGTAGGCGGCGACCCCGCCCATCTTCTGGACGTTGGCGGCGAGATGGAGCGTGAGCGTGGTCTTGCCGGAGGACTCCGGGCCGTAGATCTCGGTAATGCGGCCGCGGGGGACGCCACCGATGCCGGTGGCGGCGTCGAGGTTGATGGCGCCGGTCGGGATGGCCGGGACCTTGACCCGGGTCGATTCGGCGCCCATTCGCATGATGGAGCCCTTGCCGAGCTGCTTCTCGATCTGCGAGATGGCGAGGCCGAGGGCCTTGCGGCGATCGACGGCGAGCCGGGATTCGTCAGCGGCCATGATGTCCTCAGGATTCAAAGAGTGACTGGTTTTACTACACTGCGAGAGCGCAGAACAAGCTAATACCGAAATATTGCCGAATCAAGAGTAGATATGTGGAGCATTTTCGGTCACGGCACAATCAGCACGGACTCCACGTCAGCCGCCAGGCATCCGCGATATGCTCCACCTCGTAGCGGCCCCGGCCGCGGTCGCTCACCGCCACCAGGTCGAAGCGGTACTCGTCGCCGGGACGCCCATGGCGCAGCCGCCAGCCCAGCGCCACGCGCTCGATCAGGCGGCGCTTGAGCGCGCTCACCGATTCGATCGCCGATCCGCAGCGGAGCGAGCGCCGGGTCTTCACCTCGACGAACGCGACCAGCCGGCCCCGCCGCATGACCAGGTCAAGGTCGTGGCGGCCGATCCGGAAGCGATGGGCCTCCAGCTGCCATCCGCACGCCACCAGGTACCCCATCGCTGCGCGCTCGCCTGCGAGACCACGCCGCTGCCGCCGATCGGTCCACTCACTGACCGGCACGAACCGTCGAGCTTCCGCCATGCGCCACGCTAGTCGGACGCCGGGCGACGGCCGTCATCGTTTTTCCCGGATGCAGTCGGAAAACGTCCGAACCTGCGTCCGTCGTCACGCGGGCGGCTCCGTGCCGGTGGTCACACCGCCGACGACCGGGTGGCGCGCAGATTCCTGTCATGACGATGACCGCCGCCGAGCTGGCTCACGCCCTCGATGCCGAGCTGATCGGGCCCGACGTGGAGGTGGCCGGAATCGCGGTCGACTCCCGTGACCTCCGGCCCGGCGACCTGTTCGTGGTGCAGCGCGGTGCTCGCGACGACGGCGCTCGCTTCGTGGCCGACGCGCGCCACGCGGGCGCGGTCGCCGCCTGTGGCGCCTCCGCGATCGCCGGTCTGCCAACGATCGTGGTCCCCGACCCGCGGGTGGCGGCCCCGCTTCTGGCCGCTGCGTTCTTCCGGCATCCCGCCCGGGAGCTCAGCCTGCTGGGAATCACCGGCACCCTGGGGAAGACTTCTACCACCCTGCTGATCGAGTCCGCCCTCGCCGCCAGCGGGCTCCCGGTCGGCGTCATCGGCTCGCTTGGCGTCCGGATCGGGGACCGCCTGGTGGACACCGGGATGACGACCCCCGATGCGCCGGCGATCCACCGTGCCCTCCGCGCCATGGTGGACGCGGGGGTGCGGATGGCGGCCCTGGAGGTCACCTCTCACGGCATCGCCCAGCGAAGGGTCGCGGGGCTCACCTTCGCGCTCGGCGTCTTCACCAACCTCGTGCCCGACGAGCACCTCGACTTCCACCGCACCCCCGAGGACTACGTGCGCACCAAGGCCCGCTTCTTCGACATGCTCGAGGACGGTGCGCCTCTGGTGCTCAATGCCGACGACCCGCGGGTGCGCGCCCGCGCGGTGCTCGCACTCAAGCGGCGCCAGCGTCCGGTGATCGGGGTCTCGGCGGAGGGCGCCGAGGACGCCTCGGTGCGGGTGACGGGACTGCAGAGCGACGCCGCCGGGTCGGCCTTCGCGCTCGAGATCCGCACCATCCTGCCCCGGTTGGATGGCGGCCGCGTCGAGCGCGGCTCCCTGCCCCTGGTCCTGCCGGTGTTCGGACGCCACCAGGTCGCCAATGCCGCGCTGGCCGCGACCGCCGCCCTCGTGGCCGGCGCCTCGGCCGAGGCCATCACCGAGGCGGTCGCGGAACAGGCGCCGATTCCTCGGCGGATGGAGATCGTGCGGGCCGACGCGCCGGTGGTGCTGGACGACACCGTGGGCAACCCGCGCACTCTGGCCGCCGTGTTCGAGAGTATCCGCGTGATTCCCCATCGGCGGCTCCGGATCGTCTTCGGAATCCGGGGCTCGCGCGGTGTGGAGATCAACACCCGGCTGGGGACCGCGCTCGCGGCCCTGGTAGCGGAGCGCGCCCGGCAGGTGCCGGTGCGGCTGGTGGTCACGGCGAGCATCGAGACGGCGGGCCCGCGCGATCGGGTCGGTGGGGCGGAGAGCGAAGCCCTGCTGGCGCCGCTGCGGGCGGCGGCCGTGGCATTCGACTACGAGCCGACCCTGGCGGCGGCGCTGCGGCGAGCGCTGGAGGGAACCGGCGTCGGCGAGCTGGTGCTGCTGCTCGGCGCGCAGGGAATGGACCGCGCCGCCGAGCTGGCCCGGCCCCTGCTGCCCTGAGCGTTCAGGGCTTCAGGCCGCGGTCTCCCTTTTCCCAGCTTTCGTACACGTTGAAGCTCTTCATCTGCTCGCCCAGATCGGTGGAGCGCACCAGCGAATCCACCTGGGCCGCCGTCTGGCGCGGCAACGAGAGATCGAGCGTGGCGAACCCCCATGTCACCGCGGCGGCGATCGCCGCGTTGAGCCGGAGCTGCCGCAGATCCGCCCGGCCGAACTCGTCGGAGCGGGCGTGGTAGTTCGGCCCGTAGTTGGCCGACTCCTGGTTCGCCACCAGGTTCGCCACGCCCTGCATCATGAAGTCGTAGTTGTCGGTGCCCACGATCGGCACGTCCAGATGGGCGAACGGCCCCAGCCCGGTGACGGGTGCGAGCGCGCGATCGAGCACGGGGATCACGGCGGGCCGGCCACCGGTGAAGTACCCGGTGATCCGGCCGGTGCCGATATCGTAGGATGACGCCATCACGTGGTGATCGAGCTCGGCGCCGTGCGCCAGGGTGTAGCCGTACGAGCCGTTGAGGTTCTGCTCCTCCCCATTCCACAGGGCGAACCGGATGGTCCGGGCGGGCGCGACGCCGAGCCGCCGGATCTGCCGGGCGATGTCCAGCACCATCATGGCGTTGGCGCCGTTGTCCAGCGCGCCGGTGCCGAGATCCCAGGAGTCGAGGTGCGCCCCGATGAGCACGATCTCGTCGGGTCGGCTGGCGCCGCGGATCTCGCCGATCACGTTGAAGGTCTGATAGGCCGGTCCGCTCTGAATGTCGAGCACCGCCGTGAGCGTGAGCGGGGTGCCGGCGCGAATCAGCCGGAGCGCGCGGGCGGCCCCGTCGCGCTCCATCATCATCATCGGGTGCTCGGTTCTTGAGCCCGAGCGACGCGTTATGCCGGGCGAGGAGGTCGTTCGGCCGGGAAGACATGTAGACCAGCCCCGCCGCGCCGGCCGCGATAGCGCGACGCTCGATCCCGGCCGCCTCGTTGTACTCCCGGAAGAGGCCGTCGAGGTCCTGGAGCTCTTCGGTCTCCACCAGCACGATCGCGCCCCTCGCGGCGGCGCCCAGCCGGGCGAAGTCGGCCTCCGCGCCGCGGCCGGCGTCCACCAGGGGAGCGGTCAGGCCGCCCTTCGGCGTCGGCGTCGAGAACGGCAGGGCGGCGACCCGGGGCGAGAAGCGCACTCCGTCACCTCGCACGGTGGCCGTCGCGGAGCGCTCGAGCCAGAGGCCGGGCATGCGGAACGATTCCTTGCGCACGGTGACCCCGGCCTCCCGGAACCGCGCGGCGGCCCACTCGAAGGCCTGCTGGTTGACGGCGGAGCCGGTGGGTCGCCCGCCGAAGCGGTCGGTGAGCGTCTCGAGATCGCGGACGAGCGGCGTGTTCCCCAGCATCGCCCCGACCAGCCGCTCGGCGGAGGAATCGGCGGGAGGCGTCTGAGCGCCCAGCGGTCCGACCGCGACGGCGGCGGCGAGCAGCAGCGAGCCCGGGAGGCGCGAGTGCCACCGCGATCTTACCATGAAGATGTCTCCGGGATTGTCATCATCAGGACGGCGCGTCGATCGACGACCGTGCGACCCTGCGCCCTACCCGCAATACTCATCCAGCTGATCAAACCCCACCAGCACCTCGCGCGGCTTGCTGCCGTCGGGCGGCCCCAGGATGCCGGCATAGTGGAGCTGGTCGATGATGCGCGCCGCGCGTCCATAGCCGATCCGGAGCCGGCGCTGCAGGAGCGAGGTCGAGCCCCCCTGGTTCTGAATGCAGGCCTCGGCCGCCTCGCGGAAGAGGGCGTCGCGCTCGCCTTCCTGTTCCTCCCCGGCCCCTCCCTCCCCGTCGCCCTCCTGCGCGCGCACCACCTCGAGGATGTCGGCCTCCTCCGCTTCCGCGACCTGGAGGGCCGCGCGCCGCTTCTCCCGCTGCTCCGCGAACCACTTCATGATCTTCTCGGAGTCGTCGGTCGAGATGAACGCACCCTGCAGGCGCATGGGCTCGCTCTTCCCCGGCGGCAGAAAGAGCATGTCGCCGTTCCCCAGCAGCGCCTCGGCGCCGTTCTGGTCGAGAATGGTCCGGCTGTCCACCTTGGAGGCGACCCGGAACGCGATCCGGCTCGGGAAGTTGGCCTTGATGAGTCCGGTGATCACGTTCACCGAGGGACGCTGGGTGGCCAGAATGAGATGGATTCCGATCGCGCGGGCTTTCTGCGCCAGCCGGGCGAGCGGGCTCTCCACCTCGGCCTGCACCGTCATCATCAGGTCCGCCAGCTCGTCGATGATGATGACGATGAAGGGCAGGATCCCGTCGGAGTAGGTGTCGTCGGCCGGCGGCTCCGGAGGGGTGTCCGCCGCCTCGGCGCTGATGCTGGCGAGCGTGGGCTTGGGACGGGGCGGGTTCCGGAGCGGCTTGTTGTCCTCGACCTTGCGGTTGAAGTCGGCCACGTTGCGGGCGCCGTTGACCTGGAGCAGCTCGTATCGCCGCTGCATCTCGAACTCCGCCCACTTGAGCACGGTCGCCGCGTCGTGGTTGTTGGTCACCACCTTGTGGCGGAGGTGCGGCAGCGTGTTGTACATCGAGAGCTCGACCATCTTCGGATCGACCATCAGCAGCCGGAGCCGCTTCGGCGTGTAGCTGTAGATCAGGCTGGTGATGATGGTGTTGATCGTCACCGACTTGCCGGTGCCGGTGGCGCCGGCGATCAGCAGGTGCGGCATCTTGGTCAGGTCGCCGATCACCGGCTTGCCCTCGAGGTCGCGCCCCAGCGCGATGGGGAGGGTCGCCGCGCCTCGAGCCCATTCCGCCGTCTCCAGCAGCTCGCGGATGCTGACCATACGGGCCGTCGGGTTGGGCACCTCCACCCCCACGGCCCCCTTGCCGGGAATGGGCGCCACCCGGATGGACGGCGCGCGCATCGCCATGGCGAGGTCATCGGCCAGGGCGACGATCCTGCCCGCCTTCACCCCTGAGCCGGGCACGACCTCGAACTGGGTGACGACCGGCCCGGTCGTGCGGCCCGCGATCCTGGCCTCCACCTTGAACGTCCGGAGCGTATCCAGCAGCGACTGCCCCAGCCGGTCGAGCTGGACTCTCGCCCGCGTCGACATCCGTCGCCGACGGTGGGGTCAGGCACTCGATCGGGGGCAGGTCGGACTCCTCCTCCAGCACCGCGACCGGCGACCCTTCGGCCTTCCGCGCCTTGGTCCGCTCCTTCTTCGGCTTCACCGCCCGGGCCAGCATCCCGAGCGGCGCCTCCGCCGGCTCGGGCTCGGGCTCGACGGCCTCGGGAGGCGCCGGCGCGGGAGCCTTGCGGCGCCGCCTGGGCTCGGCCTCGTCCTCCAGGGACGGCGGGGGGACGGCACCGGCTGGGCCGGTCCTGGCACTTCCCCGCTCCAGCCGCTGCAGCGGGTGCCAGGCGAAGGTCGCCAGCGTGAGGGCACTGAGCGCGAGGAATCCGAGGAGCACGGCGCCGGCGACGCCGACCTTGTCGGCGATGGTGACCGCGAGGAATCCGGGCAGCCATCCCACCGCGCGGGCGCTCAGTGCCCGGTCGCCCACGTCCCAATCGAAGTCGCTGGCCCGAACGTGGGTCAGCACGCCGACCACGTAGGGCACCAGCACGCTGAGGCCCACGATCAGCAGCGCCGACCGCTTCATGTCGAGCCCGCCGAGACGATCGAAGCCGGCCAGCGCGAGTCCCAATCCGAGCAGGGGAATGCCGAGCGCCCCGGCCCCCAGCAGCTGCCAGAGGGCGTGCCCGATGTATCCGCCCACCGGTCCGGTCATCCCGACCGGGAGCAGGGTGAGGCCGAGGAAGAGGCCCGCCACCAGGGCGGTGAGCGCGCCGAGCCGGCGCCGGGAGTCGGTGGTCATACCGGGACCGGCGCGAGGGTCACCCGACGCTCGTGGAAAAGGGGCAGCACCGGATACGCGTCCATCCTGCTCGCGGCGGCGATGTCGTCGCCGAAGCCCAGCTGCAGCAGCTCCCGGCCGGCGCGGCTCCGCCGCAGCGGGCGCTCCCAGTCGTCGCCGTAGCGGCGGACCAGGTCGAGGGCCGCGATGCGCCGCGTCGTTGAGTCCGGTGCGCGGGCGGGTGTCGCCCTGCGCGGCGGCCACCAGCCGGCCTGCCGCATAGGCGTCGTCCAGCGAGAAGCCGCCCTCCCGTCCGGCGCAGACGATGAGCGGGCGCCGCCCGGTGTCGAGCGCCTCGCGGGCCTTTTCCGCCGCGAGCGAGAGATTGGCGGCGCACGCCGGGTAGACCGCCGCCGCGCCCTGGCAGGCGAGGAGCGCCCGGGTGCCGTTGCTGGTGGTCACGACCAGCGTCTTGCCCCGCACCGCCGCCTCGGTCATCTCCAGCGGACTGTTCCCCAGGTGGAAGCCGGGAATCCGCACGGCGTGCCTCTCCCCGGCGAGCAGCACGTCCTCGCTGCCGAGGGTCTGCGCCAGCCGCAGCGCCTCCTCGGTGGTGGCCACCGGGATGAGCGCCCGCGCCCCGTTGTGCGAGCGCGGCGCACATCGTGGTGGTGGCCCGGAGGATGTCGATCACGAACACCGTCCGGCCCTGCGACCTCCTGCGAGCGTGAGGCCGGCCGGGGTGAAGACGACGTCAAGCTTCATGCGTCCGGGCGAAGGAGGTGCGGTTCCCGCTCGAGGAACTTGGTGTCCACCTTGCCCGCGACGAAGTCGGGGTGGCGGATGACGCGGGCGAGGAACGGGATGGTGGTCGTGACGCCCTCCAGGATGAAGCTGTCGAGCGCCTGGCCCATCCGGGCCAGCGCCTCCTCCCGGTCGTTGCCGTGCACGATCACCTTGGCCAGCAGCGAATCGTAGTAGGGCGGCACGGTGTAGCCGGCGTAGACGTGGGTGTCCACCCGGACGCCGGGCCCGCCGGGCGGATGATACGCGGTGATGAGCCCGGGACAGGGCTGGAAGTTCCGGTACGGATCTTCGGCGTTGATCCGGCACTCGATCGCGTGGCCGCGGAGCCGGCGCCCGTCGCCCTGGAAGCTGAGCGGCTCCCCGGCGGCCACCCGGATCTGCTCCTTCACCAGGTCGAAGCTGGTGACCATCTCGGTCACCGGATGCTCCACCTGGATCCGGGTGTTCATCTCCATGAAATAGAAGCTGCCGTCGGTGTCGAGCAGGAACTCGAGGGTGCCGGCGCCGATGTACCCGATGTTCGAGGCCAGCGCGACCGCCGCCTGCGCCCATCTTGTCGCGCAGGATCGGGCGTGAGCGCCGGGCTGGGGCTCTCCTCGATCAGCTTCTGGTGCCGCCGCTGCACCGAGCAGTCGCGCTCGCCCAGGTGGACCACCCGGCCGGTGCAGTCGCCCATGACCTGGATCTCGACGTGGCGCGGCTGGGTCAGGTACTTCTCGACGTACACCGAGCCGTTGCCGAACGCCGCCAGCGCTTCGTTCTGGGCCAGCCCGAAGCTCTGGGTGAACTGCTCGGCGTCCTGCGCGATCCGCATGCCCTTCCCGCCCCCGCCGGCGGTGGCCTTGATGATGACGGGGAAGCCGATGCTCCTCGCGCGAACGCCAGCGCCTCGTCGAGGTCCTCGATCGTGCCCGGCGAGCCGGGAACCGTCGGCACCCCGGCTTCCTGGGCCAGGCGCCGGGCGGTGGCCTTGTCGCCCATCTGGCGGATCTGGTCGCCGGTGGGGCCGATGAAGGTGATGTTGCGAGGCCCTGCAGGTCTCGGCGAACTCGGCGTTCTCGGCCAGGAAGCCGTAGCCCGGGTGGATCGCGTCGGCGCCGGTGATCTCCGCGGCGGCGATGATGCTCGGGATGCGGAGGTAGGACTGACGGCTCGGCGGGGGCCCGATGCAGACGTCGTCGTCGGCGAAGCGGACGTGGAGCGACTCGCGGTCGGCCTCGCTGTAGACGGCCACCGTCTCGATCCCCAGCTCCCGGCACGCCCGGATGACCCGCAGGGCGATTTCCCCGCGGTTCGCGATCAGGACCTTCTTAAACATAGCGGCCCGGCCTTCTCGGACATCAGGGCGTCAGGTCCAGCGACCGCGCCACGTCGGCGTCGCCGGTGATCTCGGAGAACTTCCGGTCGGACGCGGAATCCACGCCGGACACCCGCAGGGCGAACTCGTTCGGGTTGGTGGAGTAGAACAGGGCGCTCTCGTAGGAGATCATCCCGTCCTTGAACCACTTCATGAGCGACTGGTCGAAGGTCTGCATCCCGTACGACATCGTGCCTTCGGCGATCAGGTCGGGGATGTTGAGCGCCTTCTCGATGTCGCGCATGTTGTCCGCCACCGCGGCGCTGTTGATCAGCACCTCCGCGGCGGCCACGCGCCCGCGCCCGTCGGCCCGCGGCACCAGGCGAAGCGAGACGACCGCCTGGAGCGCGGTCGCCAGCAGCATCCGGATCTCCTGGTGCTGGTACGGCGGATAGAACGAGATCACCCGGTTGATCGTCTGCGTCGCGTCGGTGGTGTGCAGCGTGGAGAAGACCAGGTGCCCGGTGTCGGCCGCCTTGAGCGCGGTGTCCAGCGTCTCGGCGTCGCGGATCTCGCCGATCAGGATGACGTCGGGGTCCTGCCGGAGCACGTGCCGGAGCGCCGAGCCGAACGAAAGGGTGTCGCTGCCGACCTCGCGCTGCGAGATGTTGGACATGCACGTCGCGATGGAGGAACTCGATCGGGTCCTCGATCGTGATCACGTTCACCCGGCGGTTCTGGTTGACGTGGTTGATCATCGCCGCGAGCGCGGTGGACTTGCCCGAGCCGGTGATCCCGGTGACCAGCACCAGCCCGCGCGGCTTGAGGGCGATCTCCTCCAGCACGACCGGCAGGTGCGAGCTCACGGATGGTCTTGACCTCGTAGGGAATCGCCCGGAAGGCGAAGGCGAGGGTGCCGCGCTGCTGATAGACGTTGGTCCGGAAGCGGCCCACCCCCGGCACGCCGATGGCGAAATCCGCTTCCTTCTTCTCGGCGAATTCCTTGACCTGGCGCGGGGTCATGACCTGCTCGGCCAGCGCCTTCAGGTCCTCCGGCTTGAGCGGCGGCATGTCCAGCCCGGCCAGCTCGCCGTTCACCCGCACCGTGGGCGGGCGGCCGACCTTGAGGAGCAGGTCCGACGCGTTGCGCTGCACCATCTGACCGATGCTGTTCTTGAAGTTGAACGACGACGGCCGGCGCCGCGCCGGCAGGCGTCTCAGCCATTGGGATCGACCCGGAAGAGGACCTGGCCGTACTCCACCGGCTGCGCGTCGTCCACGCAGACCTCCCGGATGACGCCGGTGACCTCGGCCTCGATCTCGTTCATGATCTTCATCGCCTCGATGATGCAGACCGTCTGTCCCGAACTCACCCGCGTCCCCACCTTGGCGTACGGCTCCGCCCCGGGCTCGGGCGCCTTGTAGAAAGTCCCCACCATGGGGGACTTGATGTCCTTGAGCGCGGGCGCGGCGGCCCGCGGCGCCTCCCGCCCGTCGCCCTCGGCAGGCGCGGCGGGCCGGAGGGCCAGCAGGTGCGGCGCCGGCAGCGCCATCGGCGCGAACGTGGGCGCGGCGGAGGTCCGGGTGATCACCACCCCGGTCCCGAAGAATCCCTTGACCTCGATGGAGCCGATCTCCGGCGCGTCGCGCAGCAGCTGCGCCAGCCCCTCGACGTCCTTGAGCTCGATGGACTTGATGCCGGGCACCTTCTGCAGCAGCTCGGCGAGCTGCTTCATCTCCTGTGGCGTCATACGCGCGACGAGTCGCGGCGATCGAGCCAGGTCACGGATCCCTCCTGGAAGTCCGGGGCGGTCGCCCGGCACGCGGGCGGAGTGTCGTCAGGGACTGCTGGAACGGTGAAGTGAACGACCGCCGGTCTCACGCCAGCTCGACCAGCTCGGTGCGCCCATCGCTCAGGCGCTCGGGGCCGTCCGGCCCCAGGTGCACGTCGTCCTCCAGCCGGACGCCGCCCCACCCGGGAAAATAGACGCCCGGCTCGACCGTGACCACCGCGTGGGCGGGGAGCACGCCCTCCGCGGTCGGGGCCAGCCGCGGGGCCTCGTGGACTTCCAGCCCCAGCCCGTGCCCCAGGGAGTGGCCGAACGCGTCGGCGAAGCCGCGCGCCGCGATCACCTCCCGGGCCAACGCGTCGCCCTCCGCGCCCGGTCATGCCCGGGCGCAGGTGCTCGAGCGCGCGCTGCTGGGCGCTCCGGACCAGCTCGTACATGGCGCGCTGGCGGTCGTCAGCCCGACCGCCCACCACCACCGTGCGGGTGAGGTCGGCGCAGTAGCCGTCCACCTGGGCCCCGAAGTCGATCAGCAGCCACTCCCCGCGGCCGACCGTCCGGGCGCTGGTGCGGGCGTGAGGCAAGCGCGCTCCGAGGGCCCGAGGCGACGATCGTAGGGAACGGATGCCACTCGCTCCCGCGTCGCCGAAGCGCGCCCTCCAGTGCCGCGCCGATCTCCCGCTCGCTCTGCCCCGGCCGGACTCGCCGGGAGCACCTCGGCCAGCGCCTCCTGCGCCAGCTCCGCGGCCGCCCGGATGGCGGCGACCTCCTCCGGGGATTTGATCGCCCGGAGGCGCTCGACCTGCTCGGCCGTAGGCACGACCCTGGCCCGGGTCAGTCCGCCCACCCGCTCGGCATCGCGCACCGTGAGCGCGTGGCTCTCGACGCCGAGACTCGCCGGTGATGCCGAGGTCGCCGAGCACCCGGCCGAGCCGATCCCAGACGCTCTTCTGGTCCACCTCCACCACCGCGGCCTGGCCGGCCTCGGCCGGCGCCTGCACCGCGTAGCGGAAGTCGGTGACCAGGACGGTCGCCTCCGCGTGGACGACGAGCAGCGCCGCCGAGCCGGTGAACCCGGTGAGGTAGCGGACATTGGGCAGATGGGTGACGAGGAGTGCGTCGAGCCCTTCCGCCGCGAGACCGCTCCGGAGCGCTGCCTGGCGGTCGGCGCGCCGGTCAGGCGGCACGCAGACGGCCCACCAGGGCCTGGAGCGCCAGCACGTAGCTCTGGGCGCCGAACCCGGTCACCATCCCCAGCGCGAGATCCGCGATCATCGAGTGCCGGCGCTCCGGCTCCCGGGCGAAGATGTTCGACAGATGCAGCTCGACGAACGGCACCCGCACCGCGAGCAGGGCGTCGCGCAGGGCCAGACTGCTGTGCGTGAGAGCGGCCGCGTTGATGAGCGCCCCGTCTACCCTGCCCCGCAGGGCCTGCACCGCGTCCACCAGCGCGCCCTCGTGGTTGGTCTGCAGCCATTCGATCTCGGCGCCGAGCCCCTCGGCCGCCTGGCGAACCATGCGCTCGATGTCCGCCAGGCTGGTGTGCCCGTAGATCTCCGGCTCCCGCTGTCCCAGCAGGTTGAGATTGGGACCGTTGAGTACCGCGATCCGCATCTAGCGCTTGAGGTTCTGCAGCCAGGTGTGGAATTCGTCGAGGTCGTCGCTCTTGGGTTCGGCCGCGCGGGGGCCGCGGGGTGCCTGCGTCGGGCCGGAGGCTCCCGTAGAAATCGTCGAAGGAAACCCGCTCCCGCTCGGCCGGGCCGGACGGGACGGCGGGCGGCGCCGCGGGCGTTTCCTCGCCGAAGACGGAGCTGAGGGACAGCGAATCGGCGGCCGGACGCGTGGGCGCGCCCTCGCTGCCCGCGGGCGAGGCCTGGCGCACCGGCGGTGCGGCGGCCCGGGTGGGAAGGCGCGCGGCCAGGATCTCGCGCAGGCTGTCGCCGACCGAGCGGCCGCCCGTGTCCGCGGCGGAGTATTTCGTGACCGGGGGCGGCGCCTGCGCGGACTCCAGATCGGCGACCCGCTGCTGCAGGCGCGGATCGCCGCTCCGGCTGGCCAGCTCGCGGTACACCCCGAGCGCTTCGGCCGCGTGGCCCTGCTGCAGCAGCACCTCGGCCATGGTTTCCGTGACCACGGGTTCCGGCTCCGGCGGCCGGTAGGCGCGGACGGGCTCTGCCGGGGGTGAGTACGCCACGGCCGGCTCGGACGACTCGGCCGTCGAGGCCGACAGCGGCTCCGGATGATCCGCGTCGGCCGTTGTCGAGGCGGCCTCCTGCAGGTCAATCGGGGCGAGCTCCGGCTCCTTCGCGACCGGTTCCGCAGCGACCACGGCCGGCGGCTCGGGCTCCGATGCTTCCACCGCGTGCGGCGGCTCGGCGACCTCCGTCGCTGCCTCCTCGGAGGCGGCCGACGCCTCCGGCTCATCCTCCTCGTCGCGCGGCGGCACCATGCCCACCGCCTCCACCAGCACCGGCCCGAAGTCGAGCAGCGACGAATCGTCTCCGCCCGCCACGGCCGGTTCGGCTTCAGGCTCCGGCTCGGGCTCGACGGCCGGCTCCGCCGCCGGAGCCTCGGCTGCCCGTGGCGGCGCTTCTCCGAAGACAGAGAAGTCCGGCGCCCGGCTGAAGAGCTCCTGCGAGGCGTCGGGCACCTGGAACTCGCCGCCTCCCGAGCTCCGGAGCACGATCTCTTCGCTGGTCTCCACCCGGAATTCCTCGGCCAGCGGCTCGGCGTCGTCGGTCTCCTGCCCCACCATGCCGGCCATCGGCTCGACCGTCTCGTCTCCGAGCAGCGACTCCGGCCGCTCCAGGCCGATGGGGCGCTCGATATCCTCCAGCGGCGCGGGCTCCAGCTCCTCCAGCATGAGCGGCGTCGCGTCGGCCGCGGTCGAGGCTTCCGGCTCGGCCAGTGCCCCGGGCTCCATCGACGAGTCGAGCGCGACGGCCCCTTCGACACCCGGGGCCGCGGCCCCGGCCGCGGTCGACCGCCGCGCCACCTCGAGCCGGGCGAGCTGGTCCCGCGCCTCGTCGTTGCTCCGGTCCAGCGACAGCAGGGTGTTGAGCCAGCGCTCGGCGTCGTCGAACCGGTGCAGCCGCTCGTTGATGTCCGCCAGCGCCTTGAGGGCGATGACGTTCTCCCCGTCGAGGGCGAGGACGTGGGTGAACGCCGTCTCGGCCGACGGGAGGTCGCCCAGGTCGAGATGGCACCGTCCCAGCACGATGCTGGCGGGGATATAGTCGGGATGGTTCTGCAGCCCGGGCTTGAGCAGCTCGAGGGCTCGCTGCACATCACCGTTCTTGCGGTGCACTTCGGCGAGCGGGGCGAAGGTCAGGCCGTGCGGATTCTCGGCGTACCGGCGCTCGAGTTTCTCGATCTCGCTAAGTGCCATCCGGATCCCGGAGTTGCAGGTCTGAGATTGGAGGGGAAAGCCGTCGTTCAGGGCACGAGGGGGAGTGTGGTGAGAGTAGCGATTCGCGGCCCCGGTGTCAACTGCTAACCGGCAGCGCGCCTTGAAGTTCTGCGTCCCACCGGCTAGACTTCCTGCTCTTTTGTTCCCTGGTCCGGAGCTGCGAGCGTTCCCATGATGCAAGCCTTCCGCAACAGCGCGAAAGTGGCCGGCGCCATCTTCGCGCTTCTGATGCTCATCTTCATGGCCACCAGCGTGGACTGGGGCAGCCTGACTCGGTCGACCTCGGCCGGCAAGATCAACGGCCGGACCGTGGACGTCCGGAGCTACCAGCAGTTCGTGCAGCAGACGATCGACAACCGGCAGCGGGAGTCGCCGGCGTCGCTCACCCTGGAAGACCGCAATCAGATCGAGGACCAGGTCTGGGAGCAGCTGATCCAGAACAGCGTGCTCGACGCCGAGTACCGCCGACGCGGCATCACGGTCACGGAGGACGAGATCGTCGACGCGTTGCGGACCTCACCGCCGCCCGAGTTCCGCAACGTCCCCGAGTTCCAGACCGACAGCCAGTTCGACATGGCGAAGTACCAGCGCTGGCTCACCTCCAGCGTCGGCGCCCAGTACCTGCCGGCGCTCGAGGCCCAGTATCGGGAACAGATCGAGCGCTCCAAGCTGCTCCGGGTCGTCACGGCCGACATCTATCTGTCCGACGCGGCGCTCTGGGAGCAGTACCGGGACGAGCACGAGCAGGTGAAGATCGCCCTCACCGCCGTCATCGGCCGGAACGCCGTCCCCGACTCGCAGGTCGCGGTCAGCGACGCCGACGTGGCGGCGTATTACAAGGCGCACCAGGACGACTTCAAGCGCCCCCGCACGGCCTACCTCAGCTTCGTGGCCCTGCCTCGCCTGACCGACGCCAGCGACACGGCGGAGGCCCGGGCCCGGGCCGACTCGGCCCGGAAGGAGATCGCGGGCGGCACGCCGTTCGCCGACGTGGCCCAGCGCGAGTCCGCCGACAGCGCCAGCGCCGCCAAGGGCGGCGACCTGGGCGAGTGGACCAAGGGCACCATGGACCCGGCCTTCGACTCGGCCGCGTTCCGCCTGCCGCTCAACACCGTGTCGGAGCCGGTGCTTTCCCAGTTCGGCTTCCACCTGATCGAGATCACCAGCCGGAAGGGTGACAAGGTCAAGGGCCGGCACATTCTCTTTCCCATCGAGGTCTCGGGAGCGCACCGCGACCGGCTCGATGCCCAGGCCGACAGCCTGGAGCGGCTGGGCGCGGAGCGGGAGGACGGCGCCGCGCTCGACACGGTGGCCCGCGCGCTCCGGCTCTCGGTCGGGAAAACCGCGCCGGTGCAGCAGGGCTCCCGGGTCCAGATCGGCAACCTCGTCATCCCCGACGCGGGCATCTGGGCCTTCCAGGGCGCCAAGCCCGGCGCGACCAGCCAGGTGATCGAGACGAGCTACGCGTTCTACGTGTTCCGGATCGACAGCCTCACGCCGGAGGGTGTGCCCCCGCTCAAGGAGATCCGGCGCTCGGTGGAGTCTACGCTCAAGAACGAGCGCAAGGACCGGCTCGCTCGCACGCTGGCGCAGGACTACCTGAAGCGGGTCGAGGGCGGGCAGTCGATGGCCGAGGCCGCCAAGGCGATGAACCTGCCGGACAAGGAATTCGGCCCCTTCAGCCGGGTGAATCCGCCGCTCAACAACGCCGTCGTGGTGGGCACCGCGTTCGGACTGGACGTGGGACAGCATAGCGGGGTGCTCGACACCAAGGACGGGCTGTACGTCATCCAGGTGCTGGAGCGCACCAAGGCCGATTCGGCCCAGTTCGTGAAGGACCGCGACAGCTACCGCGCCAAGCTGGTCGATATGGCCCGGCAGGACCGGGTGCGGGGCTACCTTGCGGCGCTGCGACAGGCCGCCAAGGTGGTGGACAACCGCGGGAAGCTGCAGCAGCGGTCGCAGCAGCAGCAACAGCAGCAGGGCCAGCAGACGCCGACCAGCCGGCTCTGAGGCCGGCCGCACCAGGCGCCGTAAACGACGCGAGCCCGCACCTCGGTGCGGGCTCGTTGCATTCCGGGGCCAGGCGTTACTGGGAGAGCCGCTTGGGCTCGCCCGAGGACGACTGGTTCTGGGCCGGAGGCTGCTCGGGCGGGCGGGACTGCAGGTTGCGGGACTCGTCGGAGCCCATGATCGCGTCCTGCGTGTCCGACAGACTCCGCTTGAACTCCCGGATTCCCTTGCCGATGGAGGAACCGACCTCCGGCAGCCGCTTGGCGCCGAACAGGAGCAGCACCACCAGCAGGATCACCATGATTTCCGTGAAGCCGAGATTGCCCACGGGACCTCCTAGAAGAGCGAGCGCGCGATCAGGTACGCGAGCAGGACGCCGAGCAGGCTGAGCAGGGAGACATGCAGCCCGATCGGCCCCAGGGTGAAGCTTATCACCAGCAGGTCGGCGGAGATAGGCCCGAAGCTGGCCGTCCAGGTGCTGGTGAAGAACGTCCGGGCGGCGCTGTCGGGCAGGGTTTGCCGCAGCAGCGACGTCATGGCCCCGCCGGCGACGAAGCCGGCGATGAGCACACCCAGGTAGAAACCGGGCCGGTGGGGGCCGCTGGCCATCAGCGCCTGCGGTCCACGACGTAGGTGATGCTGGCGCGGAGGGCGTCCCGCGCCGGCGAGGGGGCGAGGCGGTCCAGCTCCCGGTCGGCCTGTTCCGCCAGCCGGAGGGCACGCCCCCGCGCGTAATCGAGCCCGCCGGCGTCCGCCACCGCCGCCACCACCGCCTGGATCTGCTCGTCGCTCGGCTCGGGCGTGTGCAGCAGCTCCGCCACCCGGGCCCGGTCGCGCTCGCCGAACCGTTGCAGTGCCGCGATGAGCGGCAACGTCACCTTGTGCTCCCGAAGATCGGAGCCGGTCGGCTTGCCGGTGACGGTGGCGTCGCCCACGTAGTCCAGCAGGTCGTCCACGATCTGGAACGCCATGCCGAGGGCCTGGCCGAAGCGGCGGAGCGCCTCCCGCTCCGCCGTGCCGGCGCGGAGCGCGCCGACTTCACAGGCGCCGGACACCAGCGAGGCGGTCTTGGACTGGATCAGAAGATCGTACTCCTCCTCGCTGAACTGCAGCGGATCGTGCGCCAGCAGCTGACGCATCTCGCCGACCGTCATCTCGTTGGTCACCCGGCTCATCACCCGGAGCGGCTCCAGGTCGTCCAGCCCGACCAGCTCGATCACGGCCCGGGAGTACAGGTAGTCGCCCATGATCACCGACACCTGGTGGCTGAACAGGGCGTTGATGGTCGGCATGCCCCGACGGAGGACCGAGTGGTCCACCGAGTCGTCGTGCACCAGGGTGGCCAGATGGATCAGCTCGACGATCGCCGCGAGCGTCGTGGCCCGCGGGTCGGGAGCGCCGGTCGCTTCGTCGGCGAGGAGGAGGAGGGTGGGCCGGAACAGCTTGCCCTGCATCTGGAACAGGTGCGCGTTCACCTCGGCGATGAGGCCGAAGTCAGCCTCCACGATGCGCCGGATCTCCAGCTGCACCCGCTCCAGCCGCGCGCGCAGCGGCCGCTGGATGTCGGCCAGGGAGACCGGGGCCGTTCCGGACGTCATTCCCGCCGTCCCCCGCCGAGCCGGTGCATGCGATCGCTCAGGTCCATGAAGCGGATGTCCACCGCCAAGGCGCGCTCGTAGGCCCCCAGGGCGTCGGCGGTCTTGCCCTGGGCCTCGGCGGCCCGGCCCAGCCAGTAGAGCAGGCCGATCTTGGCGTCGTCGCCCCCGTCCACGGTCTCGGCCGCGCGACGGAGCACGGTCTCGGAGATGGCGTACTGGGACTTGTCGTAGAAGCAGATCCCGAGCGCTTCCGAGGTGCGCAGCCGGCCCTCGGGCGACCGCAGCGCCTTCTGGAACTCGGCGATCGCCTCGTCCAGGAGCCCCATCTCCTTGAAGGCGACGCCGAGGTCGTAGTGGGCTTGGTAGTCGTCGCTCTCGATGTTCTGATCGATGCCGCGCTTGAACTGCTCCAGGATCTCCTGGAATTCGCGCTGCTCGTCGTCGCCCTCGGGCTCCCGCCGGTCCACCCGCATCCGGGTGTCCCGCGGCCCCTTCTCCTCCAGCACCATCGAGGCGAAATCCACGAAATCGGCCCCGGCGGCGCCGGCGGTGACGACCTTCGGCGGCTCCGGCGGCGGCGGGGGTGGAGCTGGCGGCGTGGACGCGGCCTCCACCAGCGGAGCCGCGGGTGCCGGCCGGCCGGCGGGGCGGGGCGGACGGACCGCGGGCATGCTAGCCAGAGTCGCCAGGGCGGCCTCGGCGCGCTCGTTCCCGGGGTCGTGTTCCCGCACCCGGCTGTACACGGCCGCCGCCTTGTCGCCGGCGCCGGCTCGCGCCAGGGCATCACCCAGGGCGAGATAGGCCTCCAGCAGCGGCTCCCGCTCGCCGCCCCGGAACGCCAGCTCGACCCGCTTCTGATGGTGGCGGATCACGTCCGGCGCGATCGCGACCAGGCGGTCGGCGACGACCGCGGCCGACGCGTAGTCTCCGCCGCGCTCATAGGAGTCCAGGGCCAACTCCAGCTCCTCCAGCGCCCGCTCGTCTTCTCCCCGCAATGCCAGGGCGACGGCGAGACGATGGTGGAGCGCCGGGTCATCCGGATTGTCCAGGATGGCGTCCTGCAGCTCGGACACGCTCTCCCCGACCACCGGCTCCGGCGCCGGTGCGAGCTCCTCGGCGGCGGTCGTCTCGGTCGTGATCTCGGCGGTCGCCGCTTCGGCCGTTGCTTCGGCGTCGACCAGGTCGAGATCGATCTCCTCCTCGACCGACGCCCGCAATGAGGTTTCCGCCGTCAGCTCCATCATAAGGTCCGCGTCGTCGCTGATGAGCGGCTCCTCGTCCACCGTCGCCAGCGGCTCCTCGATCCCTGCCAGCAGCTCGCCACCGAACTCCGATGCCTCCTCAGTCGGCTGCAGGCCCAGATCATCCTCGAAGCTGCTCGTGATCAGCTCGGCCTCACCCATGTCCATCGCGCCGGCCGGCTCCAGCCCCGGAACTTCCTCGGCCTCCCCGTCGGCAACAGTCTCGGGCAGGATGAGCCCTTCGGCCGGGGTGACCGCCTCCTCCGGCTCTACCGGCGGCGGGGCCTCGATGATGCGCTCCACTTCCTCGACGCGGGGCGGGGCCGAGGGCAGGTCGACGCCGGTGTCGAGGAATACCAGTCCGGCCAGCGAGCCGCGGGCCCTGGGCGGCGCGGACTCGTCGAGATCCACCTCGGGGATCTCCTGGGAGCGCCGGTCGGGTCGGTCCCGGCCTTCGATTTCCCCGGCCAGCTTCTCGAGCTGCTCGCGCGCCTCGTCCTCGCGCGATGCGGCCCGCAGCAGCTCGACCAGCATCAGCCGGATCTCCTGGCTGCCGGAGAACTGGTCGGCGAACTCCTTGACCGACTGGAAGGCCGTGTCGAGCTGACCCAGGGCGTTCATCCGCTCCATGAACTCGATCAGGTTTCGCTTGGCCTCGATGACCACGTTCTTCCGCGCGTGGAGCTGGGCCAGCTTGAGGTAGGTCTGGGTTCGCCCAGGATTGACCCGGAGGATCTTCCCGCAAAGCGCGATGGCGTTGTTGAAGAACCCCTGATCGGCGTAGAGGTCGACCGCCCGCTCATAGGAGCGAACCGCCGAGGAGGTGTCGTTGGTCTTGAGGTAGAGGTCGCCGACCCGGTTGTAGAGCGAGAGGTCGGGGGAGGTATCCTGGCCCGACTCGATCTGCTGGACGGCCTTGAGGTAGACCTCGATCGCCCGCCGCCAATCCTCCTTCTGCTCGAACTTCCGCGCCGTGTCCTTAAGCTTTTCCAGATTCATGCGACTCGGGCGGAGAAGGGGAATCCGGGGTATAAAGGCAGGAATCGCCGAAAGATACCGGGTCGGCGCCAGAGGGCGGTAGGCTAGTCGGCCCCGGGGTCCAGCTCGCCGTCGGCGACGGCCCGGGCCAGCCGCTCGAGGTCGGGCGCGGGCGGCCGGTCGGCCTCGAGCAAGGCCACCGGCGGCTGCAGGGCGCGGAGCCGGTGGTGCAGGCGCTCGACCCCCTTCCCCGGCCGAAGAGGCCGGAGGAACTCGAGCCCCTGCGCCGCGCACAGGAGCTCGGCGCCGACCACCCGGCGGGCGTTGGCGAGGATCCGCTGGGCCTTGTACGCCGCGGCCATGCCCATCGGCACGAAGTCCTCCTGGTTCGCGTCGGTCGGAATCGACCCGATGCTGGCCGGCATGGCCAGGGCTCGCGACTCCGCGACCAGCGAGGCGGCCGTGATCTGCACCATCATGTATCCCGAGCAGAGACCCGGGTCGCGGGTGAGAAAGGCCGGGAGGCCCTGGGACAGGTCGGGGTTGACCAGCCGCTCGACCCGCCGCTCGGCGATGGCCTGCAGGGTGGTGAGGGCGAGGGCCAGGATATCGAGCGCCTGCGCCACCGGCTGCCCGTGGAAGTTGCCGCCCGAGATCACCTCGCCGTCGGGAAAGACCAGCGGGTTGTCGGTGGAGGCGTTCAGCTCGACCTCCACGGTCTCCGCGGTGAACCTGATGGCGTCCGCCACAGCACCGAGGACCTGGGGCGCGCAGCGGAGACTGTAGGCATCCTGCACCCGAGGGTCCCCTTCCCGGTGCGACTCCCGGATCTCGCTGTCGGCCAGCAGGCGCCGCATCAGGTCCGCCGCCTCGATCTGCCCGGGATGGGGCCGGGCCTCGTGAATCCTCGGATCGAGCGGCACCGGCGTCCCCCGCAGCGCCTCCAGACTCATCGCCGCCGCGCCCGTCGCCGACCGCCAGAGCACGCGCGCATCGTGCACCAGCAGGGCCAGGATCGCCGTCTGGGCCTGGGTGCCGTTGATGAACGCGAGTCCCTCCTTGGGCGCGAACCGGACGGGGGCGAGCCCCGCGGCGGCAAGCGCGGAGCGGGCGGGGACGGGCCCGTCGGGACCCATGACCTGGCCCTCGCCCATGAGCGCCAGCGCCACGTGACTGAGCGGGGCGAGATCGCCGCTCGCCCCCACACTTCCCTGCTCCGGCACCACGGGCAGCTACGCCGGCGTTGAGCATGCCGACCAGGGCCTCCACCAGCTGCGGGCGCACGCCGCTGGTGGGACGGAGCAGCACGTTGGCCCGGAGGAGCATGAGCGCCCGGACCACGTCGGCGGGCAGCGGAGCACCCACGCCCGCGGAATGGCTCCGGATCAGGTTGACCTGCAGCTGGTCCAGCTGGTCGGGCGCGATCCGGACGTTCGCCAGCTTGCCGAAGCCGGTGTTGATCCCGTAGATCGCCTGCCCCGACGCGATCGCGGCCTCGACCAGGCCTCGGCTGCGCACCAGCTCGGCGCGGGCGGCCGGATCGAGGGCCACGAGAACGCCCGGCGTCCGGGCGGCGCGGACGACGTCCGCCACGGTGAGCGAGCGGCCGTCGAGTGTGAGCGGGGGGATGGACATCGCCCCGAACATCGCTGCCCGGGGCGAGAGAGACAAGGCGCGCTACGACGGCATTCGGGCGTGTCGCAGGAGGCGGCCGCCGGTGGTCACCATGAGCTCGGGATTGCCGGGATCGGTCTGGAAGGCCCAGTCGAACATGATGAACGTCTGGCCCACGTGGGTGACCCGGAGCGCGCCGTAGCGCTTGAACCCGTCCTGGCCATCCATCTCGAAGATGTAGCCGAAGCCGGGCACCGCCAGGATCCCGGACGTTTCGTAGAGCTGGTCCGGGGCGAAGTCGATGCTCGTCAGATCCTCCACCGGGCGCGTGTCGTCCACATACTCGACGCCGGTGCCGGGGCGGAGCGGAGTCAGGAAGAGGTCCCGGTTCAAGTCCCGATCCAGGAAGAAGTCGATGCTGCCATCGTGCCCGTTGCGGATCAGCCCCAGCTCGGTGATCTGCACGTCGCCGTCGGTGTTGAGATCCTGCCAGAACCGGAACCCGCTCAGGTCCGCGTCGATCCTGCACCGGAAAGAGGACGACGTTCCGCGCATCGGGACGAGGGGTATCCGGGCGGACCGGCGACCGGTCGCTTTCCGCCCCATCCACGCTGAAGGCCGTCACGCTGAAGCAGCGGGATACCCCGTTCTCCAGCGCGCCGACCACGAACTCGGGCGCCACCGTGGTTCCCTCGAGCTGCCAGTTGGTGCCGCACAGATCGTTGTCCAGGTCGTAGCTGGTGGTGTAGACGCGGTAATTCTGGAAGAGTCCCGGGTCGGCCTGGAAGGGATTGTCGGACCAGGTGAGCGCCACGGCGCCGTCGAGGCTCACGCTCGAGACCGTGTTGGGCGACTCGGGTGGCGTGCCGGGCCCGGTGCCGTTGTTGTCATCGCCGCAGGCCACGAGGGCCGCCAGAAGGGGAAGCCACCAGCCACGCATGAGTCGTCTCCGATGGGGAATACGAGCTGCTCGTGCAGGAGCCATGCCAGGTGCGACCGGGCAACTGGCAGCACGGCGCAAATGTGCAAATACCGGTGTCGCAATGACTTAGGGTTTCCGCCGAGCCTGCAGTTCAGGCTGCTCCGCGCCCCCGCCGTCCTCGAAAAGGATCACTGCTCGAACGTCGTCTGGTCGTAGTCGAACTTGAGATCGGGCAGGTCGGTCAGGTAGATCGAGAAATAGAACGCGAAGTTGCCGTTCGGGTTCTTCACGAAGTTGAAGCCGGCCCGCCACTCGTGGAGCTCGCGCTCCAGCCGCACCACCTGCGACTCGAACTGGCCGTCGGTGATGTTGTACTGGGTGGACCAGCTCACGGTCCAGAACGGCGTGGGCGAAAAGCCGGTCGTCATCCCCAGGTTCTGGGTCTCGGGTGTCCTCGGGCGGTTCGGAATGGGGCGAATGCGGGTCAGCGTGTAGTTGAAGCTGGCGGAGAAGGTCCGGCTGGTCGCGAGCGGCACGTCGTTGGTGCTGTAGAAGCTGCCCGGCCGCTGCCGCCGCCCCGACTGAGCTACGTAGGGCGGAATGATCTCCTCCCGTCCCCGCTCCTTGGCCTTTCCACCCAACCCGAAGATCGAGCCGACCGCGCGGAGCGTGTTGCCCGAGATGGCGAAGCTCGCGCTCACGTTCTGCAGGAAGGGATCGAAGGACGCGGTGTCGGTGCCGACCTGGCCGCGCCAGAGGTCGTGGGTCAGGCTCAGGTTGAAGCCGGGCAGCAGGTCGCTCAGGAACGAGTTGGTGATCGCGTCGTTCACCCAGCCGGTGCGTCCGGGCTTCTTGGCCTGCTCGAAGTCGTAGGTCATCGCGCTGGTGCTGATGCTGAGGATCCGGAGCTTGCGGTCGTTGCTCGACGCGGTGTCCGCCCCGGCCGGCCGTTCCTTCCCCTCGAAGACCTGGCTCAGCCCCACCGTGAGCTGCTGCCGGGCATCACTCCGAAGCACCACGGAGTCCCCCGGTCCGGCGATCGCCCTGGCGAACTCCGCCGGGACGTCCGCCGCGGGCTCGTAGTTCCAGGTGATGACGGGCGAGAAGCTGTGTCGGATGCGCGAGAGCGGTCCGATCCCGGGAAAGAACGCGAACAGGGTCGGCGACGAGCTCACGCCGAAGCGGAAGCGCTTGGACTGCTGGACCCAGTCGCCGTTGGTATTGCGGTTGCGCAGCATGAACGGCTGGCCCGCGGCCGCGTTGGCGATGCCCAGCACGGGCTGGAACTTCCAGGATCCGCGGAAGAGCACCGGCAGGTTGATGCCGGTGTCCCAGTCCAGGGTACTGTTGAAGTCCTGCGCGAAGACCCGGGTCACCTCCACCGAGTCGCTCGGATCGGGGGTGGATTCGTCGGGAATACTGAAGGTGACCGAGTCCCGGGCGGTGGTGCGCTCATCGGTCGCCTGCAACGAGTTCTGCCAGTTGAAGCCGCCGATCCGGATGGGCGTGTCGAAGTTGAGCGCGGTGACCCGGTTGCTCCCGGTCTGCGCGATGGTATCGAGGCCGCCCCCGGGGAGGACCTGGACCACGTCGGGCAGCAGGGTCCGGGAATTGGTGTTGTTGGTGAAGCTGAGCCCGGGCGACCAGGTGACGCTGTTCCCGAATCCGATCGGGACCGGCGCCAGCGTCACCGCCGGGAGCAGCTGCTGCACGCTCCGGTCGCTCAGGCTCTGCCGCCGGTTGCCGCCCACGGTGAAGGTGCCCCAGTTGTAGCGCTTGGAGAAATTGAGCGAGCTGGTGATCTGCTGGGTGTTCTGCAGCGGATCGATGGCGTTGTCGCGGATGATGCGCGTGTCGCTCGCGTAGTTGAGGCTCAGGTTGAGACTGGTCGAGAGATTGAAGGCCTGCCGGTGGTCCCAGCGGACCGCCAAACCCGACCCGCCGCCCGACTCCCGCTGCTGGTTGACCCCGAACGTGCCGTCCACGAACCGGTTGAGCCAACGGTACTGGCCGGCGACCCCGTACTGCACGTATCGGTTGGCGAACCAGTCGAGCCGCCCGGTCAGGTCGAAGTAGTCGCTGGGCGCCCAGTAGTAGCCGATGTTGGCCACCTGGCGGTTGTAGTCGCGGGTCGGCCGGACCAGATCGTTGATGCCGAACTGCGGGACCAGGACCCCGGAGTGCCGGCCCGGCCGAAGATCCTGGAAGATGAACGGCAGCCACAGGATCGGGACATCGCGGACGTAGAGCGTCACCGGCCGCGCCACCAGGGTGGAGCGCGAGGTCCACTTCACCTCGCGGGCGGAGAAGTGGTAGTGCGGCGTGGGCAGGTCGCAGCTGGTCATCTCGCTCGAGCCGGCGTAGATCCGGCTGGAGCTCGAGTCCTGGGCCACGTTTCCCCGCAGAAACCAGACGGTGGACCCTTCGGTGAAGTTGGTCAGCGCTTCCGAGACGGTGCCTCGGCGGCGGCAGGTGTCGTACCGGATGCCCACCCCGACCAGCACCTGTCCCCGATCGAAGAGATGAGGATCACCCGCCGCGTCGAGAATGCAGGTGTCCCGCAGGTAGGTGATCGAATCGGCCTCGAGCGTGGCGCCCTGGCGCTCGGTCAGCGCCTGCCCCTGCAGATGGACCCGCTGCTCCCGGATGAAGACCGTGGCGGAGTCGGCCCGATACCGGGTGGCACGATAGCCCGGGCGGTCGAGCAGCGATTGGGTCACCGAGTCCGGCGCCGCGAAGCTCCGGGTCGGCGCGGTCGGGATGCCGAGTCGGCGGGCGGTGGCGCTGTCGAGGGACTGCCCGGGCGCGATCGCCCCCTGCCTCGCCGCGGTGCTATCCCCGCGCGCGGCGCGGAGCGAATCCAGCCGGGGAACCGGCCGCTTCGCCGGCACCTGTGCCGCAGCCTGTCCGCTGGGCCACCCCATGAGCGCCAGCAGCACCACCCCCGCCGCGATCGCCGCCTTCCGTCGGCGGTACACCAGGGCCGAGCCCGCGACCCCCACCTCGTAGAGCAGGAGCAGCGGCACCGTCATCATGATCATCGAGAGGACGTCCGCGCCCGGCGAGAGCACGGCGCCCGCGATGCACGCGAGCACGACGGCGTAGCGGCGGAACCGGTGCAGCTCACCCGGGCCGATGACGCCGAGCCAGGAGAGGATCACCAGCACCAGGGGCAGCTCGAAGCTGATCCCCAGCGCCAGGCAGACCTGGAGCACGAAGCCGAAGTAGTTGTCGTAGGTGATGAACGGGGCGATGGCCTCGCTCTGGAAGCTGAACAGCACCCGGAGCGCCTGCGGCACCACGAACAGATAGGCCAGGATGGATCCGGTGAGGAAGAGCGCCAGTCCGACGAAGAGCGAGGGGACGAGGGCGCGCTTCTCCCGCTCGTACAGCGCGGGCGCGAGGAAGGCCCACGCCTGCCAGAGGATGACCGGCGAGGCCAACACCAGCCCGACCAGGAACCCGAGCTTGAAGACGATCATCACGGGCTCGGTCGGGCTGGTCACCACCAGCTTGCCGCCCAGCAGGTAGGGCGCGATAGGACGCTTGAGCAGGCTCACCAGCTGGAACTGCTGCACCACCCAGAGTCCGATGGCGAAGCCGATCACCACCGCGCCCAGCGACCGCAGGATCCGCTGCCGGAGCTCCTCGAGGTGGTCGAGGAACGGCATCTCCCCCGGGGAGCCGGTCATGGGGCGGGGACGACGCCCGGGCTCAGCGCCCGAGCGTCTTCAGCCGGTCGCGGGCGAGGGCGGCTTCGTCGGACTGGGGATACTGCTGCACGACCCGCTGGTACGACTCGCGCGCCTTGGCGGTGTCCTTTCGCCGCTCCGCCAGGAGCCCGAGGTTGTAGAGGGCCGAACCGGCCCGTGGCGACTTGGGATACTTCTCCACGACCTGGCCATAGTAGGCCTGGGCCGAATCGGGGTTCTCCGACGCGTAGCTCTGCCCGATGAAATACAGCGCATCGGGCGCCCGCTCGCTGGTCGGGTACTGCCGCAGCAGCTCGCGCAGGCCGAGCCGGGCGGTGCTCAGGCTGCCCCGGCGGAGCTGCGCCAGGGACGCCTCGTACATCTGATCGGCCGACGCCGCGGCGGCGCCGCTGTCGGCCGGCCGGGCGGAGTCGCCGGGCGCGGCGCGCGCCGCCGTCTTCGATCTGAGCGCCCCGGGCTTCCAGCCGGGTGCGAAGCTCGGTGAGCCGCTGCTGGCTCTGTCCGGTGAGCTCCTGAAGCTGGACCAGCTGCTGCTGGATATTGTACAGGTCGGTGCTCAGGTCGCCCTTGATCGCGGCCACGGTCTTCCGGTTGGCCGTGAGCGAGTCCAGGACCTGCTCCTGAAGCCGCATCACGTCGTTGAGCTGGGCGGCGCGCGCCGAGTCCCGGCGCGCCATCTCGGCCTTGAGCAGCGACACCTCGCCCTGCGCCATCTGCACGTCGCCCTTGGTGGCACACCCGCCCAGGGCGAGCGCGCCGGCCAGGGCCAGCACCGCCGGTCTCACTGCGGTGCGACGAGGTTGTCGCCGCCCGCGGTGACCTCGAACTCGTCGCGACGGTTCTGGGCGTAGGCGTCCTCGTCCGAGCCAGGGTTGAGCGGCCGCTCCTCGCCGTAGGACACGACCTCCATCCGGCCGCCGTCCACGCCCTTGCTCTCCAGGTAGCGCTTGGCCGCGGCCGCGCGCCGGTTGCCCAGGGCGAGGTTGTACTCGTCGGAGCCGCGCTCGTCGGCGTGACCGCTGATCCGGAGCTTCACGTTGGGGTTGGCCACCAGGACGGCGGCCTTGCGGTCGAGCGTCCCCTGGTCGGCCTGCCGGATGTCGGCCTTGTCGAACTCGAAATTGATCATGGTGGCCACCTCGGCCGCGAGCGCCTTGGCGCGCTCGGCCGCCTCGCGGGCCATGCGCTCGTGCTCGAGCCGCTCCCGCTCGGCGCTGTCGTCGACCGGGGCAGGCGCCGGGGCCGGGGCCGGCGCGGGCGTCGGCTCGGGCGCCGGCTCTTCGGGCGGTTTCTTCCCCCCACACGCGGCGACGAGCACGGCGGAGGCCAGCAGCATCAGGGAAGAGGCGCGCATCATCACTCCGAGTTCATGGGTTGGGAACGACCGCGGTCCGGCCCAGCCGGCGGGACCACGAAGGAAGCCGGGCGGCACCCGGAGTCTGCAGCTGCCGCACGCGGCCGGTTTCCATGTCGATGATCCAGATCTGCCGCCGCCCGCTCCGGTCCGAGATGAACGCGATGTGGCGCCCGTCGGGGGCCCAGGTCGGATCCTCGTTGCGACCGGCGGAGGTCAGCTGCCGCACCCGGCGGCCCGCGACATCGACCAGGAAGAGTTGAGGGCTTCGGGAGACGTCGCGGTGGAAAACGACATTGGCGCCGTCGGGCGACCATTCAGGAGCGTTCGAGGGACCGGTGGCGCCGTAGTCGAAGGGCGCCAAGAGCTCCTGGTCGGTCCCGTCCGCGGCCATGACGTAGATCTGAGGCGGTCCGGCTCGCGTGGAGACGAACGCGATGCGTCGTCCGTCTGGAGAAAAGGTTGGTGACAAGTTGTCAGCGTAGCGTCCGACGGTCAAGCGTTGCGCGCAGCAGCGATCGGCCACGTTGGCGGTGTAGATGTCGGTGCCGCTCTCGTCGGAGTGCGCGTAGGCGAGCGTGCGTCCGTCGGGGGCGAACGCCGGCGTGATGTTGAGTCCGGTGGCCGGCCCCGGCGCCACCTCGGGGGCGCCGCCCGCGAGGGTCTGCACCAGCGCCCCTCCGCGTCCGCCCTCGAGTTTGGTGTAGGCGAAGCGCTGCCCGTCGGGCGACCACGTCGGCGACAGCGCCGTGACCCCGTCCGGGGTCAGCGGAAGCAGGTTGGACCCGTCGCTGTCCACCTGGTACACCCGGCCGCCGCTCACGAAGAGGAACCGGGTGGCGGCGACGCCCGGCGTGCCGCTGGCCCAGCGGGTGATCTCGTCGGCGAGCTGGTGGACCTGGAGCCGGTAGCCGGCGTCGGTGCCGCCGGGAAGGCCAACCGTCTGCTGGTTGCGGACCTTGGACGCCGTGAGGTCGTGCAGACGCGCGGTCACCCCGCCCGCCGCCTCGACCAGCTCGACCGCGAGCTGGGCCCCGAGTGTCTTGTAGATCCCGTAATTGACCGGGCCGGTGCCGGCGTCGCCGGGCGGCGCGTCGTCCACCTGGATCATTTCGAAACGGTCACTGTAGTCCAGGTCGCGCCGGACCATGGCGCGCAGGCTGTCGAGTCCCGGGCCGGGAAGCACCACCAGGCCGGGACGCGTTCCCGGCACGTAGTCCACCCCGACCCGCACCCCTTCGCGGAACTGGGTGGTATCCTGGGCCGCGAGCGGCCCGGCGGCGAGGAGGAGGACCAGCAGGACGTACAAACGTTTCATGGGGAAGCCGGCTTGAAGTAGAAGCTCACGGGCAGCACGTCGGCCTCCCAGCCATCGGGCAGCGGGCCGAAGGCGCGGGAGTTACCCGCGGCCTCCACCGCGCCCTGGGCGCCGAGGTCGAAGGCGAAGCTGCCCGAGCGGGTCACGAAATGAATGTCCTGAACCGAGCCGTCGCGCAGGATCATGAAGCTGACCTCCGCGAAGGCGCCTTCCCGCGCCCCGTCCCGGTCCCATCGCTGATACACCTGGTTCACGATGTTCCGGAGATACTCGGGATAAGGGAACTGCAGCCCCGGGGTCTTGATGGTGGTCACGTCGCTGCCGGTGCTTGGCGTCTCGCCGGGAGCCGGGGTGACCGGCGCCTGGGTCTTGGGCGGCGGCTCGCGATTGGGCTCGGTGGGCGCCGGACGCTTGGGCTCGCGGACCGGCGCGGTCTTGGCCGGCTTGGGCTGCGGCTTCACCGGGGCCGGCTTCTCCGGTGGTGGCGGAGTCGGCACCGCTTCGCGGGCCAGCCGCTGGCGCGGCGCCGGAGCAGGCGCGGCGAGGAGCTCCACCGCGTAGACTGGCGGCGAGGGCGGACCGCTCCGCGCCTGGCTGAACAGGAACGTCGCCGCGGCGGCGTGGACCAGCACCGTGCCGATCATCCCGGCCGTCTTGCCGGGCGGATCGCCCCGGTCGAGCGCACGAACGATCACGGCGTCGATTCGTCCGCCGCGACGAGCCCGACGTTCTGCACCCCGGCCCCGCGCACCACCGCCAGCACCCGAACGACGTCCCCATAGGGCACCCGGTCGTCGGCCTGGAGATACACGCCGGTCGGCTTGCGGGTCGCCACCAGGCTGCGGAAGGTCACACGGAAGTCGCGGTAGGTCACCGGGGTCTGGTCCACGAAGATACGCCCATCCCGGTTGACCGTGACCACCATCCCCTCCTTGGGGGAGAGCGGTCGCGCCTCAGCCCGGGGAAGCTCGACGTCGACCCCGCCTTGCATGATCGGTGCCGTGAGCATGAAGATGATCAGCAGCACCAGCATGACGTCCACCAGCGACGTCACGTTCACGTCTGCCATGAGCGGCAGCTCTCCCCGCTGACTGCCCAGTCCCCCGCCCAGGCTCGCCGCCATCAGATCAATCCTTCCCGGGCCATCGTCCCGATTAGCTCGTTGGCGAAACCCTCGAGCTCCCCGGCGAAGAGCCGGGTGCGGTTGACGTACAGGTTGTAGGTGATCACGGCGGGGATGGCCGCCGCCAGGCCCGCGAACGTGGCCACCAGCGCTTCGGCCACACCGGGGGCGACCGCGGCAAGGTTGCCCGAGCCCTTGGTGGCTATCCCAGTGAATGCATTGATGATGCCGACCGTCGTGCCGAGCAGGCCAAGCAGCGGGCTCACCGAGCCGATGGTGGCGAGCCAGGGGATGTAGTGGCCCAGCAGGTCCCGCTCGGCCGCCACTTCCTTGCCCAGTACCATCTTGAGCGCCTCGAGCTGGGTCATCGAGAGCGAGCTGCGGTCGGCGCCGCGCTCCTCTCGGAGGGCCCCCGGCCTGAGCTCGCTATAGAAGGTGATTGCCTCGCGGAACAGCCGGTTGTAGGGCGAGGGCGGCTGCTTCATCACCGCATGGTAGGCGTCCTGCAGCCGGGTGGTCCGCTCCATCTCGGCGAAGAAGCGGTCCGCCTGGCGGTTGAGCCGGCGGAACTGCCACCACTTGAGGACGATGATGAACCAGGAGACCAGGGAGAAGACGGCGGTGATGATGAGGACGATCTTGGTCTCGAGGCTGGCGGAGAGCACCAGCTCGATCGGCGTCCGGGGTACCGCGCCGCCGGCCTGGAGGATCATCGCCCCTCCTTCTTGAACCACTCGATGAGCGGCACGAGCCCGTCCTCGAACCGGACCTCGGGCGCCCAGCCGAGCACCGACTTGGCTTTGCCGATCGCGAGCGAGCTGCGGAACAGCTCGCCCGGCCGGGGCGGGGCGAACTCCAGCTCCGGCGTGACTCTCATGACCTGGCCGATGGACTGGGCCAGGTCGAGCACGTTGCGCTGGGTGCCGGTGGCGATGTTGATCGCGGGCGCGTCGAGGTCGGTGCCCGGTGGCAGCGCCGCCGTGCTGGCCAGGACGCTGGCCCGGGCCACATCCTTCACGAAGACGTAGTCGCGGGTCTGGCGACCGTCGCCGAAGACGGTGAGCGGCTGCTTCGCGAGCAGGCGGGACACGAAGATGGACACCACGCCGGCCTCGGACTTCGGATCCTGGCGCGGGCCGAAGACGTTGGCGTAGCGCATCGCCACCCCCTCGAAGCCGCGCAGCGCGCCCAGCGCCCGGAGGTAGTACTCGCCCGACAGCTTGCTCACGCCATAGGGCGAAATCGGCAGCTTGGGCGCCGTCTCCGGGGTGGGAACGACCTCGGGATCGCCGTAGACCACCCCGCCGCTGCTGGCGAAGACCACCCGCCGCACCCCGCCGGCCCCCGCCCCATCGAGCAGGTTGGCGAACCCGACCAGGTTGATCTCCGCGTCGTAGCGCGGGCTGGTCGACCGATACCCGGACGTCGATCTGCGCCGCGTGATGGTTGAGAACGGTGAACCCGCCGGTGGCGAGCAGCTTCCGAGCTTCGGGAGAGCGGATGTCGGCCCGGACGAATCGGGCCGCCGAGGGGACGTTGCGCTGGTGGCCGCGGGACAGGTCGTCGAGGACCACGACCTCCCATCCGGCGGCGAGGTAGGCTTCGGCGATGTGGGAGCCGATGAAGCCGGCGCCGCCGGTGACCAGAACCCGGCCGCTCATTCAGTATGGCTCATCAGGGGAGAATCTCCGGCAGATGGTTGCGCAGCAATATAGGTGGAGGGCGGGGGCGAGTGGCAGCGGGCCCGAGGACGACTGCCCAAAAAGCCGACGGGCGGCGCTCGAGCGCCGCCCGTCGGCCCCACTGTCGTCCTGCGCTCTTCGACTACGGAAGCTTGGCCACCTGCACCACGCTGGCACCCGGCTGGATGTCGGGCGAGACGACGTTGAGGACCCGGGCGGTGGCGGTGTGATCCCGCACGTGAACCACCTGCAGCGTCGCCATCACTTCATTGACCCGAACGCTGCCGTCGTCCAGCCGCTGGGGATGGCGCCGGATCTCGAACAGGTCGCCCGCCGCGACGCCGTCCTGCTTGCCCTTGTCGAGGAAGACCACCATCTGCGGCGCCTTCAGATCCTGGCGGCGGGGGCCACCGAGCATGGTGGCGTGCACCCCGTCGCTCACCGGCACCGCCTTGGCGCCGGCGGCCGGCACGAAAGTCTCCGCGGGCAGCACCCGCTGGCCCCGACGAATCGGTCCGTAGAGCGCCACGACCTCGGCCAGGTAGCGGCCGTCGGCAGTGTCGATCACGCGGGCGAGCCCGGTCGGCATCACAACGTCGCCGTAGGGCTTGAGCTCCTGGCCCAGCTGCACCACCAGCAGGCTGTCGCCCACCTGGTAGACGCCGCCCT
The DNA here is from genome assembly GCA_963794105.1 of uncultured Actinomycetes bacterium. Classification (GTDB taxonomy): domain Bacteria; phylum Actinomycetota; class Thermoleophilia; order Solirubrobacterales; family Solirubrobacteraceae; genus AC-49. Next base: position 32,842 of record CAWCEB010000142.1, read on the forward strand.
TGGGCGCCTGGACCGCGATCCGCGCGTACGGAAGCGCGTTGGTGTTGCTCGGCTCGGCGTCGATCTGGGGCGGGGTCACCAGGTTGATGACGTCGCCGTAGGGCAGCTTCTGACCCTCGGTGAGGAAGCCCGAGGAATGGAACTCGCTCCGGCGGAGCGGCCGGTAGGGCTGATTGGTGTAGGCGCGCAGCGTCTCGTGCATGGACTGGCCGCGCGGCGGGCCGAAGAGGCGGGGCGGCGCCTCGGGGTCGCCGGCGGCGATCAGGGACGCGAGACTGGCCGGCTTGGTGTTGTCCTCGACCGGTTCCGGGGCCGGCTCCGGCTGGGCCGGCGCGGCCTGGGCGCTGTCGGCCCCGCCTACGCCGGTCGCGGCGGAGTCCGGAGCCATCGCGGTCTGCGCCACCGAGTCGGCGGCGAGCGAGTCGGGCGTCGGGGTATCCTGGGCCGGCACCGCGGCGACGGCGGCGGAGCCATCGAGACTCAGCACCTCGCCGGGGTAGATCCAATGCGGGTCTGCCACCACCGAGGTGTTCCGGCGGTAGATATCGGGCCAGAGGAATGGATCGCCCTTGTACGTCCGGGCGAGGTCCCACAGGGTATCGCCCGCGCGCACGGTGTGCGACGTCGGCGCTGGCGCCTGCCCCAGCACGAGGGTGGGAGCAGCGGCAAGGGCAAGCGCGCCCAGCCAGGTCCAATGGTGCGTACGCGGCATCGAGATCTCCCGGCGACGACGGGTCGGGGATGGAACGAAATCGGCGAACCCGGAATGGTTCCGGGGCAGGAGGCGCAAGTTCGACGCCATCGGGATGGCGACCGCACCGAGTGCCTAAGCCGTTGCCTGGATAGGCGTTAATCGCGCAGTGGCAGGCCGTGGCAGCCGACCGCCCCTCTGGCGATTGGCCATTGGCCGTGAGAAACGACGGGGACCCGGCAGCCTCCAGGGACAACCTTGGGGGTTCCGCGGCGAGCGGGCGGCATCGAAATCCCCGGCGCCGTCTCACCCGCGCGCCACATCAAGGCGCGCTGGTGACGTCGCGACCGAGCTCGTTCACTCGCATGGCCCGGTCGGCGGTCCCGTCGCTGTAGAGTACGACGATTCTGGCCGCACGCCCGGAGCCGGCCTCATCGAAGCGCACCCGGGCCGTGGGCGTCGGGATGGGCCGGCCCGGGCCGGCGGCAGGCGGTCAGGGCGAGGAGACCGGCCAACAGGGCGCAGGAGCGCATGATGCCTAGAGGGGTGGCGAACAGCAATCAGGGTGCCGGACCGACGCGGCACCCTGAAAAATGACACGCGGGAAATCCGGGGATCAGAACGGCAGGTCGTCGTCCTCGCCGTCGAGCGCCTCGGGGAAGTCCTCGAACGACTGGTCCTTGCCCTTGGGCGCGGCGGCCCCGGCCGCGACCTTGGGCGGCGCCGAGAAGGACTCCGCGCCATCGCCCCGGCCGCTCAGAAGGATGAGCTCGCGGGCGGTGATCTCGGTGGTGTAGCGGGTCTGGCCTTCGCGATCCTGCCAGGACCGGTACTCGATGCTCCCCTCGACGTACACCTTGTCGCCCTTCTTGCAGTACTTCTCGGCGATGTCGGCGAGCCCGGAGCCCTTGTTGTTCCAGAGGATCACCCGGTGCCATTCGGTCTTTTCCTGCTTCTCGCCCGACTGGTTTTTCCACTGGCGGCTGGTGGCCAGCGAGAGGGTGGCCACGCGGGAGCCATTGGAGGTGCTGCGGACCTCCGGATCCGCTCCGAGGTTCCCGATCAGGATGACTTTGTTGAGACTCCGGCTCACGTGCACCTCCAGGGTTCATGCAAGGGGCCCACCAGATGTAGGGACCCGGGTAAAATGTAGGCCCGCCGCCGACCTTCCTCAATCACGGCCCCGCCGCGATGAGCGCCGCTACGCAGGCTGGCTCAGCTCCAGCCGAAGCACGAGGGCGTCCTCCTTGGGGTTGCGGTAGTAGGCCGAGCGCTGTCCCACCGGCCGGAATCCATGGCGGGCGTAGAGCGCGCGGGCCGAGGTGTTCGACTCGCGCACCTCGAGGAACACCTCCTCCACCCGGCTCCGCCGAAACGCGACGAGACCCGCCTCCAGCAGCGCCTCGCCCACCCCCCGCCGCCGGAACTCCGGGGCGACCGCGAGGTTGAGCACCTCGCCGGCCCCTCCGGTCTCGCGGCCGACGAGATACCCGCTCACCCCCCGCGATGCCTCCGCCACCAGCACGAAGGTCCAGGCCGAGCCGAGCGCCTCGCGGAAGCTGGCCTCGCTCCACGGATCGCCGAAGCTGCGGCGCTCGATGGCGACGAGCGCCGGCGCGTCAGCGAGAACCGCCGGCCGGATCCGGTAGGGGCCGTCCATGCGCCGTCTCCCATCGTGCCTGGGCCTCCGCGGGCCGACCGTAGTCGGGCTCCCACGAGGTGACTTCGGTCAGCCGGCGCGCCCCGCCGGTGCGGCCTACCAGATCCAGGAGCGACCGGGCTCGCGCGGCACCGTCCGGCGACCGCACCAGCCGCCGCCCCGCCCAACCCTCGATCGCGGTCGCCACCGGGTCGGGAAGGTCACCCACCAGCAGCGCCGGCGCGGGAAGCAGACCCGCCAGGTCCCCCGGCCGCCGCACCGCGGGCGCGAGCTCGACCGCCACGCGACCGGGCTCGAAGCGGAAGGCCCCGGCGTACACTTCTCCCCGGAGGGCGTCGGTCACCGCGAGCACCAGCGCGCCATCGTCGGAGGCCACGCCCGCGGCCCGGACCATGAGGGACGGCGCGACCCAGAGGGGAAGTCCCCGTGCCTGCACCAGCGCCTTGGCCACCGCCGCGCCGACCCGGAGTCCGGTGAAGCTGCCCGGTCCGTCGCTCAGCGCCAGCGCCTCGACCCCATCCAGCCCGATGCCCCGTCGAGCCAGCGCGCGCTGCGCCATCGGCAGCAGTGCGCCCGCATGACGGCGGGCGCCGACCAGGCTCTCCTCGACCGCATCGCTGGCCGCGGCGCCCACCGCCACCGACGCCCGATCGCTCGCCGTCTCCAGCGCCAGGATGATCAGAGCGGCTCCAGACCCCGGCGCTCCGGCTCCTCCAGGTGGTGCAGGCGGAAGCGCGCGCTGGGCGCGGGGAGCCAGTCGCCGGCGCGCTCGGGCCACTCCACCAGAATGGCGTCACCCTCGCCCAACAGCCCTTCCCAATCGAGATCGGCCGCCTCGTCCGGCGTCCGCAGCCGGTAGCAGTCGAGATGGAACACCGGCCCGCGGCGGCCCTGGTAGCGGTGCACCAGCGCATACGTCGGGCTGCTCGCGGGGCTGGTGACGCCGAGCCCCCGGGTGATCGCCTTGATGAAGGTGGTCTTCCCCGCCCCGAGCTCGCCTTCGAGGGTCACCACCGCCCGGGGCGAGAGGCTCCGCCCCAGCCGCTCCCCTTCGGCCTCCAGCTCGGGCTGAGTCAACGAGCGGATCATGCCCGGCGCCGGACCCGGGGAGGGGAGCCGCGGACCACATCCGGCGCGCTCATCGCCCGGAGCTCGGTGAGCTGATCCCGCAGCATCGCCGCGAGCTCGAACTCGAGGTTGGCCGCCGCCTCGCGCATCTGCCGCTCCAGCGCCTGGATCATCGCGGCCCGGCGCGCCGGGTCGCGGAGATCCACCTGCTCCTGCGCCGCCGGCTTGGGCTCGGGGCGCTCGGTGCGGGCGTCGGCCACGTGGGTCGAGAGCCGCACCTCCTCCATCGACTTGACGATCGAGCGCGGGGTGATCCCGTGCTCCTCGTTGTGCCGCTTCTGCAGCTCGCGCCGCCGGGTCATCTCGTCGAGCGCCCGCTGCATCGAGCCGGTGATCCGGTCGGCGTAGAGGATCGCGCGGCCGTTGATGTTGCGGGCGGCCCGCCCGATCGTCTGCACCAGCGAGCGGTCGGAGCGGAGGAAGCCCTCCTGGTCGGCGTCGAGGATCGCGACCAGCGAGACCTCGGGCAGGTCGAGCCCCTCGCGGAGAAGGTTGATCCCCACCAGCACGTCGAACTCGCCCAGCCTGAGGCCGCGCAGGATCTCCATCCGCTCGATCGCGTCGATGTCGGAGTGGAGGTACCGGACCCGCACCCCGGCCTGCTGGAGGTAGTCGGTGAGATCCTCCGACATCCGCTTGGTGAGCGTGGTGACCAGCACCCGCTCGCTCCGCGCCTCGCGCGCCCGGATCTCGTTGAGCAGGTCGTCCACCTGACCGCGCACCGGTCGGATGTCCACCTCGGGATCGACGAGGCCGGTGGGCCGGATGATCTGCTCCACCACCACACCGCCGGAGAGTCGCAGCTCGAAGTCGCCCGGGGTGGCGGAGAGGTTGATCATCTGCGGCGCCAGGCTCATGAACTCGTCGAACTGGAGCGGGCCGGTTGTCCAGCGCGGAGGGCAGCCGGAAGCCGTACTCGACCAGGGTGAGCTTGCGCGCGCGGTCGCCGTTGAACATCCCGCCGATCTGGGGGAGCGAGACGTGCGACTCGTCCACCACCACCAGGTAATCCGCCGGGAAGTAGTCGATCAGGCAGGCGGGCCGTTCGCCCGGCCGACGCCCGCTCAGGTGCCGGCTGTAGTTCTCGATGCCGGCGCAGGTGCCGACCTCGAGCAGCATCTCGACGTCGAACCCGGTCCGCGACTCGAGCCGCTGCGCCTCCAGCAGCTTGCCCGCCGAGCGCAGCTCGAGCAGCCGCTCGGCCAGCTCGGCGCGGATGAGCTGCACCGCGCGCTCGATCTTGGCCCGCTCGGTGACGAAGTGCTTCGCCGGGTAGATGGCGCACTGGTCGAGCTGGGCGATGGTGTCGCCGGTGAGCGGGTCGATCTTGCTGATCCGCTCGACCTCGTCGCCCCAGAACTCGATCCGGATCGCCTGCTCCGCGTAGGCCGGGAAGATCTCGACCGAATCGCCCCGGACCCGGAAGGTGCCCTGCTCGAAGGCGACGTCGTTCCGGCCGTACTGGATCCGCACCAGCTCGGCGAGCACCTCGTCGCGTCCCCGCTGTTCGCCCCGCGTCACGGTCACCATCAGCTTGCGATACTCGACCGGATCGCCCAACCCGTAGATGGCGCTCACGGTGGCGACGATGACCACGTCCTCCCGCTCCATCAGGCTCGACGTGGCGCGGAGCCGAAGGCTCTCGATGTCCTGGTTGATCGAGGCGTCCTTCTCGATGTACACGTCGGTGGCCGGGACGTAGGCCTCGGGCTGGTAGTAGTCGTAGTAGCTGACGAAGTACTCGACCGCGTTCCGGGGCAGGAACTGGCGCAGCTCGCCGTAGAGCTGGGCCGCCAGGGTCTTGTTGTGGGACAGGACCAGCGTCGGCTTGCCGTAGTTGGCGATGGTGTGGGCCAGGGTCATGGTCTTGCCCGACCCGGTGACACCGAGGAGCGTTTGATATCGGTCTCCCCGGCGAAGCCCGGCGGTCAGCTCGGCGATGGCCTTGGGCTGATCGCCGGCGGGTTGAAACGGGGCGACGACCTCGAAGTCGGGTGACGGCATAGGAAGGGGAATATAACAGGGTTGCCGGGTTTTGTTCGGGCCGGGGCCGCCCTACCGGCCCGCCATCTCGAGCAGCCGCTTCCAGAGCGGCTCCGGCACGGGCACCACCGAAAGGCGCCCTTGGCGCACCAGGGCGAGATCGGCGAAGGCCGGGTCGGCCTTGATCGCCGCCAGGGTCACCGGCGTCGGGAGGGCGGCACCCGCCGAGACATCCACGACCGTGAGGCGCTCGTCTCCCCGGTCGGGGTCGGGATACGGCGCGCCGGCCACCCGGGCGAGGCCCACGATGCGCTTCTCGTCGCCGGTGTGGTAGATCATGACCGGGTCGCCCGGCGCCATGGACCTGAGGTGCTTGAGCGCGACCGGATTGCTCACCCCGCTCCAGCGGGTCCGGTGGTCGCGCTCGAGATCGGCGAACGAGTAGTCGGAGGGCTCGGTCTTGAGGATCCAGTGCTGGGGCATGGTCCCCAAAGTAACTCGCCGGGGAGGGCCCCGGCGAGTCATCGGCTATTTCTTCACCGCGAAGTTCTTCGCGTCCATCGAGTCGCCGTCGGCGTAGAGCGTCACCCGGTAGGTGCCGGGCTTCCAGCCCTGGTCGGGGGCGGCCCGAAACGCGGTCGTCGCGTGCCCCTTCGGCTTGATGGTCTGGGCCGTGGAGTCCACCACCTTCCCGTTCTGACCGATCACGACGGCGGACAGCGCCGCGCTGTCGGGCGATCCGACCGTGGCGACCGAGAGAAACACGGTGTCGGTGGGCGCGAACTGGAAGGTGGGCTCGGTGATGAGATCGTTGGCGCCGAGCCGGCGGCCGATCATCATGGCGGCGACCTTGAGCTCCTTGGAGTTCGCTTCGGCGGCACTGTCGTTCGCCGCGGCTCGCGCCGAATCGATCGCCGCGGTTTCCTCCGGCGAACGCTCCGGGTTGCCCTGGCAGGCGGCGGTCAGCACCGCCGCGCCGAGCAGTAATCGGGAGATACCGTTCATGCGTGGCCTCCTGGCCGAGTTGAGGTCGGGCAACCGCACAGCCCACCGGGGGACCGGACACGATGGCTGGCGCCCGGCGGCCGGGGCGGTGACCCGGCTCACGCGCGGCCTGCGGCGGCATCCAGAGGCGCCCGGCCCCGCGGGCAGTATTTTGGTGGTGCACCCTACGAGGAGCAAGCGATGCGCTGGACCCCGGGGTACCAGAGCGGCAACGTGGAGGACCGCCGCGGCGGCGGCGGAATGCTGCGTGGCGCCGGTGGCATGGGTATCGGCACCTTCGTGATCCTGCTGGTCCTGAGCCTCATCTTCAAGCGGGACCTCTTCCAGCTGGTGGGCGCAGGCGGCGTCGCTCCGGGCGCCGAGACGGCCGACGCACCTCCGGCCCAGACCACGCCCGAGGAGGAGCAGCTCAAATCGTTCGTCTCCTTCGTGCTCGACGACGCCCAGGCGACCTGGGCCCAGACGCTGCCCCGCTACGGCGCCCAGTACCGGCCGGCCAAGCTGGTGCTGTTCCGGGACGCGATCCAGTCGGCCTGCGGATTCGCCCAGTCCGCCACCGGTCCCTTCTACTGCCCCGGCGACGAGCGGGTCTACATCGACCTCGGCTTCTACCAGGAGCTCAAGAGCCGCTTCGGCGCGCCCGGGGACTTCGCGCAGGCGTACGTGCTGGCGCACGAGATCGGTCACCACGTGCAGAAGCTGCTGGGCACCGAGGAAAAGGTGCAGGAGGCCCGCAGCAGCCGGCCGGACCAGGCGAACGAGCTGTCGGTGCGCCTGGAGCTGCAAGCCGACTGCTATGCCGGGGTGTGGGCCCGCGGGGCGCGCGACTCGCTGGAGCAGGGAGACGTGGAAGAGGGACTGAACGCGGCGGCCGCAGTGGGGGACGACCGGATCCAGCAGATGGGCGGCGGCGTGGTGGCTCCCGAGGCCTTCACCCACGGCTCGTCGGCTCAGCGGGTCCAGTGGTTCAAGACCGGGATGGAGACGGGAAAGCCGGACGCCTGCGACACCTTCGCGCGCTGACGTCCGGCTCGGGCGGTTACCGCATCACTTCTTGACTTCGAACTCCTTGGTGCTGACCGGCGCGCCGTCCGCCGAGATCTCCACCTTGTACTTGCCGACCGGCCACCCGCTCGGCTTGGCGATGTGGAACTCGGTGACCGCGGGACCGGTCGGCGCGATGGTTTCACTCCCCTCCTTCACGGTCTGACCATCCTGGAAGGTCCATTTTGCCGTGAGCGTCTTGCTCGGCGCCGAGCCGGTCGTGGCGACCGAGGCATAGATCGTATCCTTCGGCCCGAACGTCGTGGCGGGCGATGCCACCCGCTTGTCGGCCCCGATCTTCTTCCCCAATGTGACCTCGGAGACGGCGAAGGCTTCGGGCGCGGCCGGAGCCGGCGCGACCGCCGCGGTATCCGCGTTGCCGGTTTCGGCCGGAGGGGGAGCCTCCTTCTTGCAGCCGATCGCCCCGACGGCACCTCCCAGGATCACCAGCAGATAGAGCCTGCCGCGTAGCGTGCGCATGAGCATGCCTCCTGGCCCGGGTCAGGCGTCGGGAATGGTGAAGGTCTGACCCGGATAGATGAGGTCCGGATTCTTGATCTGGTCGCGATTCGCGTCGTAGATCTTCCGCCATTTCTGCGCGTCGCCGTACAGATGCTTGGCGATCTGGGAGAGGCTGTCCCCTTTCACCACGGTGTAGCTTCGCCCGGAAGGGGCGGGCGCCGTGGACGAGCTGCCGCTCTCCACGTCCGAAAAGTCCGCCTTGGGTTGCTTCGGGTCCGGCATAGCGCCTCCTGACTCGACAGGTCGATTACCGCCGCTTTCAGCTGCGGCGGAACAGATTCCCCAGCATGCCGCCGACGTCGTCCGTGATGGAGCCGTCGTGGTCCCGGTCGAGCAGGCCGGCAACCAGGCCCATGACGCCGGACGAGCCTCCCAGCGCCGTTCCCTCCCGGGCCAGCACCTCGGAAAGCTGGCCGGGGCCCAGGTTGCCCTGGCTTCGGGCTCGGCCCAACGCGCCCATGACCACGGGCGCGAGCATGCTGAGCAGCGGGCCCACCTTGGCAAGGTCGAGTCCCGACGCGCCGGCGATCCCGCGCTCGGCCGCGGCGCGCCGGTCGCCGAGAATGTGTCCGAGAATCGCGTCGCCGTCGGGGGTCGCCCCCGGCGGGGGGCTGTCGAGCGCGCGGCCGTCGTGGTCGCGGGCGAGGGCATCGTGCAGTTGTTGGGCTCCGCCGGGTTGGGCCGCGTTCCGCGCCAAGCCGGCGAGCAGGAGGGGCACCGCCGCGGCAAGCGCCTTGCTGGTGGCACCCTGGTCGGCGCCCAGCGCGCCGCTGATCCGGCGGAGCGATTGGTCGTCCAGGTGTCCGCTGAGCGAATCCAGGAGAGAGCTCATGGGTCGAATCGGGGTTGAGTTGGGAGAATGAGGAGCGGGGGGAGTATGGGGCGGGAGGCACGGGACGGCGGTGACCGAAGTCACAGGGCGGATCAGGTGGTGGGGGCCTCCCGGCGCTCGATCTCGGTGACGCCCTTCACCTTGCGTACCGCCTTGAGCACCTTCGCGAGGTGCGGCAGGTTGTCCACCTCGACGAAGATGGTGCCGAACACGGTCCCGTCGCGGGTGCGGATGTCGGCGGCCCTGATGTTGGTGCCGGTCTGGCTGATGGCCTCCATGATGTCGGCGTAGAGCCCGCGCCGGTCCTCGCCGGTGACCGCCAGCCGCACCGCGAACGACTCGCCCTGGCTCTCCTGCCAGTCGATCTCGACCCGCCGCTCCCCCGCGGAGAGGGTGAGCAGGTTGGGGCAGTCGGAGCGGTGGATCGAGATGCCCCGGCCCTGGGTCACGTAGCCGACCACCGAGTCGCCCGGCACCGGCTGGCAGCACTGGGCGTACCGCACCATCAGCCCGTCGACGCCCTGGATCTTGATCCCCCGCCCCAGCCGAATCCGGTCGATGACCCGGCCGAACACGGTGGGCTTGGGCTCCTGCAGGTCCTCCGCGTCGAGCTCGGGGTAGAGCGCCCGGATCACCTGGCCGATGGCCACGTCTCCTCGGCCCACGGCGATCTCCAGGCCCCGGCCGTCGGCCAGCGACAGCGTCCCGGCGGCCCGCGCGAGGCGAGTGTCGTCCGGCGGGTCGAGCCGCCGCTTCCGCACCTCGCGAGCGAGGAGCTCCCGGCCCAGGGTGAGGCTGACCTTCTCCTCTTCGTGATTGATCCACTGCTTGATCTTGTGCCGGGCGCGCGCCGTGCGGACGTGGCTCAGCCAGTCGCGGCTCGGCTTGGCCGACGGGCTGGTGAGGATCTCGATCGTGTCACCGAGCAATACGTGATGGTTCCTGCTGCTCAACTTCAGTTCGGTCCTTGCTTCCGACGCCTACAACTCGGTCGGCGGCTTCGTCTTCGCCCACTGGGCCGGCTGCCCAAGCGCGGCGACACCGTGACCGCCAACGGCTACTCGATCAGGGTGGAATCGGTGCGCGAGAACCGCATCGAGGCGGTTCGGATCCGCGAGCGAAAAGCGCCCTCGCAGCCGGCTGCAGATTAAGCGCAAGTTTTCCCGCGAGGCTGCGTTGGAGCGTTCACTGGCTGCCGCGTGGGACCGGCTCCAGTGACATAGAAGGTGGATCGGGGTGGGTCCACCAGCATGCAGAACAGCGAGCGGCCCGTCGACACGGGCCGCTCGTTTGCTTCTGGGAGGAGGTGCACTTTGCGAGTACGTTCGCATTGAGGATTCTCCCCACGTTCCTCAAGCCGCGCTAAAAGTTCGACTTATGGAACCCCTCGTCCTCATTCACGGCTTCTCAGGGATCCCCGCCATGTGGGATCCGATGCTCCCCGCGCTGCAGGAGCGCTTCGACGTCCGCTCGCTCGGACTGGCCGGCCATTTCGGCTGCGCGGCGTTCCCGGAGGGCACCGCCGCAAGCACGTCGGCGCTGTTCGACGCGCTGGAACGCGACCTCGACGCGGCAGGGTTCGAGACGGCGCACATCTGCGGCAACTCGCTCGGCGGCTGGGCTGCGCTCGAGCTCGCCAAGCGCGGCCGCGCGCGGTCGTGCGTGGCGATCGCGCCGGCCGGCGGCTGGGAGCGCGGCTCCAAGCAGGAGCGCCGGCTGATGCCGCTGTTCAAGCGCCTGTACAAGACCTCGGTCTGGGCGAACCCGCGCCGCGAGAAGCTGTTCCTGCGCCCGAAAGCGCGCAAGCTGGCGATGCGCGACGTCGTCGAGCACGGCGAGCGGATGACCCGCGCCAGGCGGCCGATCTGCTGCAGGGCTCGGCCGAGTGCCCGATCTACTGGGACCTGTTCGAGGCGATCCGCCGCGACGGCCCGCCGGCGGACTTCGACGGCATCGAGTGCCCGACGACGATCGTCTGGGGCACGAAGGACCGGATCATCCCGCTGAAGGGCTACTCCGAGCGGATCCGCAGGCTGGTGCCGCAGGCCGAGTTCATCGTGCTCGAGGGCGCGGGCCACTCGCCGATGGTCGACGAGCCCGAGCGGCTGGTCAGGATCATCGACGAGACCGCGTCACGCGCGCGGGAGAGCGTCGCAGCGGGCGATCCAGCCGCGTAGGCGCCCGTACCCGTCGCCGAGCGCGAGGTGCTCGGCGAGGATGTGGTGAAACGCGTCGGGGTCGCCGGGCTCGATCGACGCTGCGTACTTCAGGAACGGGAAGGCGATGACGTCGGCGATGCCCAGGACGTCGCCGAGCAGGAAGTCGCGGCCGTCGAGCAGCGCCTCGAAGCGGTCCAGCGAGCCGCGCAGCTCGGCCGCCCATTGCGCCTGCTCGGGCGCCCCGGGCTCCTCGGCCATCCGGTTGGGCGCGACCTTCCAGACGCGGTTGAACCAGTCCACGAACACGTCGGCCTCGGCGCGCCGCGCGGGCTCGGCGGGCCACAGCGGCGGGTCGGGCGCCAGGCGCTCGAGCTCGCGCAGGATCACGGGCGAGTCGGCGATCACGCGCCCGTCGAACTCGGCCACCGGCACGAAGTCCTGGCCGCGACAGCGCCCGGATCGCGGATCGGTCGTCGGCGTCGTGGTCGACCCACTCGACCGCGACGCCCTTGTGCGCCGCCGCCAGCGCCACCCGCTCGACGTTCGTCGAGAACGGGATGCGGTGGACGCGCAGCGCCATCAGTAGTCGTAGAGGCCGCGGCCGGCCTTCTTGCCCAGCGCGCCGTCGTCGACGAGCGCGCGCACCGCGCTCGGGCACCGGCGTGCCGATCTCGTCACCGATCGCCTGCGGCCACGTCGAGGCCGATGAAGTCCAGCAGCGCGAGCGGGCCCATCGGGTGCCCGGCGCCGAGGCGTCATCGCGGTGTCGACGTCCTTGGGCGCCATCCCGCTCTCCTCGAGGAACTCGACGGCGCTGAACAGGTAGGGGAACAGCAGCCGGTTGACGACGAAGCCCGGGAGGTCGGGCACCTCGACCGGGACCTTGCCGAGGTGCTCGCACAGCGCGCGGGCACGAGAGCGCGACCGTCGGGGCCGGCCTGTTCGGGATAGGCAAGTTCGACGAGCTTCATCTTCGGCACGGGGTTGAAGACATGCAGCGCCGACGAAGCGGTCAGGCGCGCCGCTGGCATCGGCGAGCCGCTGGACCGACAGCGAGGACGTCGTGGTGGCGAGGATCGCGTCTCTCGCCGGCGACGACGCTGAGCTCGCCGAGCAAGCGGCTCTTGAGGTCGACGTCCTCGGCGATCGCCTCGACCAGGAAGGTCGTGCCGTCGCCGAGGCTGCCCAGGTCGGTCGACACCTTGACGTGGCCGGCGTTCACCTCGCCGCTCAGGCGCCCGCAGACCTTCTGCACGGTCTCCTCGGCGCGCTCGGCGGAGCTGTCGGAGCGCGCCCACAGCAGCACCTCGCCGTGGCGCGCGGCACATGCCGCCAGCCCGCACGCGATCGCGCCGGCCCCTGCGATGCCCAGCCGCTCCGTCATGCGCGGGTACAGTACGTGACGCCGCCGTCAGCGTACGCTCACTCGAGAGGAACTCGCATGAGTGGACAGCAGGGCCGTGAGGTCGTCATCGTCGATGCCGTGCGCACGCCGATCGGGCGCGGGCACAAGGAAAAGGGCTACTACAAGGACACCCATCCGGCCGACCTGCTCGGCAAGACCTACACCGAGCTGATCAGCCGCACCGGCATCGATGCCGGCCGAGGTCGAGAACGTCATCGCGGGCTGCGTGCAGCAGTTCGGCGAGCAGGCGTTCAACATCGCCCGCAACGCCTGGCTGCAGGAGGGCCTGCCGCTCGAGACCTCCGCGACGACGATCGACCTGCAGTGCGGCTCGGCCCAGCAGGCCGTCGGCCTCGCCGCGGCGCTGGTCGCCTCGGGCATCCACGACGTCGTGATCGGCTCGGGCGTCGAGCACATGGGCCACATCCCGTTCGGCGCCGGCATGGAGACCCAGCAGAGCTACGGCGGCGCGTTCACGCCGAAGCTGATGGAGAAGTACAACATCGTCGGCCAGGGCCTCGGCGCCGAGATGATCGCCGACCAGTGGGAGATCACGCGCTCACGAGCTCGACGAGCTGGCGCGTGCGCTCGCACCGCTCGCGGCGCGCGCGACCGAGGAGGGCCTGTTCGAGCGCGAGGTCGTCCCGTTCCAGGTCAACGGCGACACCTACGTGGCCGACCAGGGCATCCGCCCCGACACGAACCTCGAGGCGCTGTCGCAGCTCAAGCCGGCGTTCAAGCCCGACGGCAAGATCACGGCGGGCAACTCGTCGCAGATCTCCGACGGCGCCGCCGCGGTGATGCTCATGACGCGCGGAGAAGGCTGCCGAGCTCGGCCTCACGCCGCGCGCGCGCATCGTCGACCAGACGACCGTCGGCTGCGACCCGGTGAAGATGCTCGAGGGCCCGATTCCCGCGACGCGCGAAGCTGCTGGAGCGCAACGGCATGTCGATCGACGACATCGACCTCTTCGAGGTCAACGAGGCGTTCGCGCCGGTCGTGGTCGCCTGGTCGCGTGAGCACAGCCCGGACATGGACCGCGTCAACGTCCGCGGCGGCGCGATGGCGCTCGGCCACCCGCTCGGCTCGACCGGCGCGCGGCTGATCACGACGCTGCTGCACACGCTCGAGGACGCCGACAAGGAGATCGGCCTCGTCACGATGTGCTGCGGCGGCGGCCTGGGCACCGGCACGATCATCCAGCGCGTCTGAGCCACGGGCACTCACACGGGCTCGTCGACCCGTCGATCACGCGCTCGCGCGAAGGCGTGCGCGCGGTGTCGGCGAGCCTTGTCGTGCTGCTCGCGACCGCGGCTGCGCAGGCGATCGTCTTCGTGTCGACGAGCAGCGTCGCGCTGCTCGCTGACCTGATCCACAACTTCGGCGACGCGCTCACCGCGATCCCCCTGGGCGCGGCGTTCCTGCTGCGATCCCCGCGGGCCGAGAAGCGCGCGGGCTACTTCGTCGTCGCCGCGATCTTCGTGAGCGCGATCGTGGCCGCCGTCGAGGCCGTCGACCGCCTCATCCACCCGCAGAGCATCGACCACCTCTGGGTGCTGGCGCTGGCCGGGGTGATCGGCTTCGTGGGCAACGAGGTCGCCGCGCAGGTCCGGCTGCGCGCCGGGCGACGGCTGGACAGCCCGGCCCTGATCGCCGACGGCAACCACGCTCGCGTCGACGGGCTCGTGAGCCTCGCGGTGGTGGCGAGCGCGGCCCTCGTCGCACTCGGCCTCGATGCCGGCGACCCGCTCATCGGCCTTGCCATAACGCTCGTGATCCTGCGGATCACCTGGCAGTCATGGCAGACGATTGCCGGCCACGACCACCACCACTAGTCGTCTTCGTCGGCGTGGCGCTCGACCTCTTCGAGACCGGCTGGCCGCCCGGCGCGCACCCACCGCATGTACAGCCCGCCCGCGATCAGTGCGGTCCCGGCGAGGGCGAGGAGGGGATAGCCGCGGCCGAGGTTGACGACGAGCGTGAACGCGACCGCGAACGCGCCGAGGAGGTTCGTGGCGGTGAGGAGGCGAGCGCCCTGACGATGTGAGAATCGCGCCATCGCGAGCAGCCCCGCAAGGAAGCTGACGAACACGGCCACCGCGTAGACGAGCACCAGCTCCTGCTCCTGCCCGCGGGCGATCAGGATGATGACCGCGGAGATCACGGCGTAGACGACGACCGCCGCACACCGGGGTGTGGTGGTGGTTGGTGCGTCCCGAGCGCGGCTGGAAGCAGCCCCTCGCCGCCCCTGGCGTGGATCCGGGCGAGCGCCTTGAGCAGGCCGGGGCCCGCCTGGAACGACGACGCGGCGGCCGCGAGCAGCAGCAGGCCGCTGGACAGCTGGAAGAACGCGAACAACCCTCCGTCGCCGGCCGCGGCGCGTGCGAGGTTGGCGATCTGCGTCTCGTCGGCCTGCGGGATGCCGACGTGGAGGTGGACCGCCAGCACGGTCAGGCCCATCGTCAGGACGCCGACGATGCCGATCGTCAGCGCGAGCGTTCCGCGCGCCGAACGTGCGCTTGCCGCGGTCGCCGAGCTGGCCGAGCTGGGCGATCGCGGTGGCCGGCGCCTCGGTTCCGGTCGCCAGCGCCATCGCGACCGGGAAGGCGAGCACGACGGCGACCAGCGCCGGATTCGCCGGCGTGCGTGATCGGGGCGCTGCCGTGCGCGGTGTGCGGCGCCGAGAATCCGAGCGCCAGCGTCGATGACCGCGGCGACGATGAACAGGCACGTCATGACGGCGAAGACCAGGCGCCCACCGTGCCCGAACCAGGTGAGTGCGGCGACCGCGACGACCAGCCCGAGCGCGATCGGGATGCCGGCCGCGGCGAGCGCCGGGACATAGGCGATCAGCGCGCTGGCGGCGGCCGCGATCGAGATCGCGATCGTGAGCGCGAAGTCGACGACGAGGGCGCCGATCGGCAGGAACGACCAGCCCTCGCCGAATGCTCGACCCGCCGCCTCGGGCGACCGCCGCCCTGGGGAAAGCGGCGCACGAGCTGCCAGTAGTTGAGCGTGACCAGGGCGATGATGCCGATGACGAGCCCCATCGTCGGCATGCAGCAGCTCGAGATGGCCGCCGAGGGCTCGCAGCGCCGCCTCGATCGCGTAGGCGACCGACGAGACCGGATCGGCCATCACCGCGAAGGCGAACGCGAAGAAGAGCGCAGGGCGCTCCGCGTATCAGGCGGGAGCGGGCGGGCGCGGCCGGCGTTGCAAGGGAAGCCATGGGAACCTCGGGGGTCGACGACGGGTCGCCGACCAGGCTTCCCGGCACACCGCTGGTGACCATAGCCGCGATCGCGGGCGCGGATGCCCGTCTTTGCAGGATCTTGACGTCGTCGCCGTGGATCTCGACGCCGCGTTAACGGGCCGCGCCGCACCATGGGGTCATGGCGCAGGTCTCGCTTCGAATGCGGGTGCTCAGACAGCGCTCGCGCTTGGATGCGGCGCTCGCCGCGGGCGCCGATCCGACCGACGATGCGGCGCTTGCGCTGCGCGCCCACCAGCTCACGACGCCCGCCAGCCGGCGCGCGGTGGCCGGCGCCATTCGCAACCTGATCGACGCATGCGAGGAGCCGCGGCAGGCGTGGGGCCCGGGCGGCCCGCGGCCGCCCCTTCAGACGGACGACGTGCTTGCCGCCCGCGGCGAGCTGCTCGCCGTCGCCGGCCACCTGTGCGCAACCGAGTCGATCTCGCCGCAGACCGCTGCGCTCGCCGCGCAGCTCGTCTGGGACTGCGCTAGCCCGATCTACGCCGCAGGGCGACTTCAGCGTGTGGGAATGGGTGACGGGCCATCCTCGACGGGCTCGACGACCGCGCCGCCGCCGTAGCCGTTGAGGTACCGGTCCGGTCTGCACGATGATCCGGCATGGACGCTCTGCGAGCAGGTACTGCGCGGTGGGCCCGAGGGAGCGTTCCGCCGCAGGGGCATGCTCGTCTGCCAGGTAGATGATCTCGGAGCGCAAGGCGCTGTGCCTCTTCGGCCAGGGTCCGGCCCGGGTTGCGTGTTCGCAGCAGGCTGGTGCGCACGTGCAGTCCGCCGCGGCGCCCGATGAGGGAGGCCGCCTCGAGCACGTTGCGTCCGTGCTCCTCCTCGGCGCTGAGCGGGCCGTCGAGCGGGATCTGCGAGGGCACGTTGATCACATAGACGGCGTCGACCGTGGCGTCGGGGCCGACGAACCGCGCGGCGGACTCGAGCGCTGCCGCGCTCACGTCGTCGCCGAAGATCGGCACCAGCGCCGAGCGGTATTCGAGCGGCGTGAAGTCGGGCGGTCGCCGGCCGCGGTCGATCTTCGCCGGCGACGTGAGGTCGAGCGCAGAGCGCCGGCGATAGATGACGAACAGCGCCATGCCCGCGAGCATCCACGGGATCCCGACGGTGCGGGCCTCCTTGTGCAGGACGACGACAGATACCCATGCGGCAAACGTGCCGAGCGCGCCCAGGCACGCGCTGAGCGGGATGTCGTAGCCGCGGATGCGGACGTTCCAGGGCGCGCGATAGGGGCGTTCCAGATCAGGCTCGCGCACGCGCAGGGCGACCACGCTGATGTGGGCCGTCGTGAACGACAGCATCGCCCCGAACGAGTAGAGGTTCCCGAGCAGGTCGATCTGGCCCGGGATCAGCAGGACGCCGGCGATCACCGAGTAGAAGACGATCGTGAACGCCGGTGTGCGGAACCGGCGGTGCAGCCTGCTGAAGGCGCTCGGGAGCTGGCGGTGCTCCGCCAGCGACCACGACAGCCGGGAGATGCCGATCAGTCCGGCATTGGTCGCGATGAACAGGATCGTCGCCGCGAGGACGCCGACGTAGTAGCGAAGGATCGTCGTGAGGAGACCGCCGAGGCCGAGGTTGTCGACGATCCCGAGCACGGGGTCGGCCTCGTACTTCGAGCCCAGCAGCGTGCTGTAGCCGTGCGCGTCGTGATGGATCGGCAGCGCCGACAGCGCGACGACCGAGATGCCCGCGTACACGGCGAGCACCGCGATGAGCACCAAGTTGACCGCCTTCGGGACGTCCCTGCCCGGGTCGTGCGCCTCCTCGGCCATGTTCGAGACCGTCTCGATGCCGGTGTAGGCGACCATCGCCAGCGACAGCGCGAAGATCAGCTCGCTGTAGGTGGGTGCCGTTCCGAGGTGGACCTGCGCGATCAGCAGGTGCGGGTCGAGGATCACGAAGCAGCCCACCAGCACGAGCAGGATCTGCGTGGCGAGATCCATGACCGCGAGGACCAGATTGAGCTTCGCCGACTCGCCGAGGCCGCGGATGTTCAGCGCCGCCAGGGCGACGATCACGGCGACGCCGCCGAAGATGTCGCCCGGGCTGTGGCGCAGCACGGGGAAGAACGCACCGAGGTAGTGCGGGACGAAGAACGCCGAGATGGCGATCGTGATGATGTAGTCGAGCGTCAGCGCCCAGCCCGCGAAGAACGAGGCGAGCTCGTTGAACGCGTGGCGGGCGAACGAGGACGAGCCGCCGGCCTCGGGGTACATCGATGCGCCCTCGGCGTAGGTCTTGGCGGTCAGCGCGAACAGCCCGCCGGCGACCATGAAGACCAGCGGCGTCAGCCCGAGGGCGTGCAGCGCCACGAGCCCGAGCGCGTAGTAGATCGACGAGCCGACGTTGCCGTAGGCCGTCGCGAAGAGGCCCGGTACGCCCACCGTGCGTCGCAGGCCGCGCTCGGTTATGCGCGCCATGACCACATCGTCAGGTCGCTCGCGTGAAGTTCTCACCAAGGGACCGGGTCGCGGCGTCAAGATTTCGTGGAGATGACCCGTCGGTCTGAGCTGTTCCGGCTCGAGGACGCGCCCCGCTCGCGGGTGTTCGGCGTGCTCGTCGCCGCGCTCGGGGTCGCGGCGATGACGTTGGTCATCTATCCGCTGCGCAAGCACGCCCCCGCCGTGTCGTTCGGCGTCGTGTACCTGCTCGTGGTGCTGCTCGTCTCGACCTACTGGGGGCTGTGGCTCGGGCTCCTCACGTCGATCGCGAGCGCGGCCGCGTTCAACTGGTTCCACATCCCGCCGACGGGCGAGTTCACCGTCTCGAAGCCCGAGAACTGGGTCGCGCTCGCCGTCTTCCTTGCCGCCGCGGCGATGGCCTCGACGCTTGCGGAGGTGGCGCGCGCCCGGACGGCTGACGCGCGCCGTCGCCAGGAGGAGGCCGACCTCGCCGCCGAGATGGCGCGGATCCTGCTCGGCGGCACCAGCCTCGCGGAGGCGCTCCCCGTCGCGTCGGATCGGCTCGCCAAGGCGCTGGGCCTCGACACCGCTGAGCTGACCCTCGGCGCGGACGACACCCCCGCGCACGGCGTCGTGATCGATCTCGACGTCGGCCCCGGGCGCGCGGCGTCGATGGCGGTCGCCCCGGTCGCGGACGCCGCCCAGCTCGAACGCCTGCGCACGCGGGTGGCGCCGCCGGTGGGCGCCGTGCTGGCCGCCGCGATGGATCGCGAGCAGCTGCACGCCGAGGTCGTCGAGACGCAGGCGCTGCGGCGCTCGGACGTGATCAAGACCGCGCTCCTGCGCGCCGTCTCGCATGACCTGCGCACGCCGTTGACCTCGATCATCGCGGCGGCCGAGGCGGTCCGATCGCCATCGATCGACGCGCGCGACCGCGAGGAGCTCGGCGCCGTGATCAGCGACGAGGCGGAGCGGCTCTCGCGGCTCGTCGACAAGCTGCTCGACCTCTCGCGGCTGCAGTCGGGGGCCGCCGAGCCCCATGCGGACTGGGTATCGATCGACGACGTCGTGCGCACGGCAGTCGAGGACGTCGAGGGAACCGCGGGCGCCGCCGGTGCACCTGTCGATGGGGCCTGACCTGCCGCTGATCGAAGCCGACGCAGCCCAGCTCGAGCGGGTGTTCGTCAACCTGCTCGAGAACGCGCGCCGGTTCTCCGGTGAGCATCCGGTTCAGGTCCGCGCACGTGTCGTGGGAGGTCATCTGAAGGTTCGCGTGATCGATCACGGGCCCGGGATCCCGGCAGCCGAGCTTCCGTACGTGTTCGAGGCCTTCCGCCAGGGCGACGACGCGCGCGGTCACCAGGGCGCCGGGCTCGGGCTGGCGATCGTCAAGGGCTTCGTCGAGGCCAACGGCGCCACGGTGACCGCCGAGTCGCTTCCCGGTCAGGGCTCCGTCTTCGCGATCGACTTCCCGCTGGCCACCGACGCGCACGAGGCGGTCGTCCCATGAGCAGTCCGGGCCGCCGGGTGCTCGTGTGCGATGACGAGCTGCAGATCCTCCGGGCGCTGAAGGTCGTCCTGCGCGACGCGGGCTTCGAGGTCGAGGCGACGGCGACGGCGCAGGAGGCGCTCGACACGGCCGCCATACGGCCACCGGACGCGGCGATCATCGATCTCATGCTGCCCGACGGCAGCGGCGTCGACGTGTGCCGCCAGCTGCGCTCGTGGAGCGACATGCCGATCGTCGTGCTCTCGGCGATCGGCGACGAGGAGCAGAAGGTCGAGGCGCTGGAGGCCGGCGCGGATGACTACGTCACCAAGCCGTTCGGGCCGCGCGAGCTGGTCGCGCGGCTGAACGCGGTGCTGCGTCGCGCGGGCGAGGCCGTCGACCAGCCCGCCATCACGGTCGACGGACTGCACGTCGACCTGGCCGCGCGGGTCGTCGAGCGCGACGGGGAGGACGTCCACCTCACCCCGATCGAGTACGACCTGCTCCGCGTGCTGCTGCGCAACCGCGGGCGGCTCATGACGCACCGCGCGCTGCTGATCGAGGTCTGGGGCCCCGGCTATGCCGACGACACGCGTGTGCTCCGTACCCACATCGCCAACCTGCGGCGAAAGATCGAGCCGGCCGAAGGGCCGCGCTACATCCGCACCGACTCCGGCGTCGGCTACCGCTTCGCCGCCTGACGGCGCGCGACCGTCGCCACGGCGTCGCCCTGGCTGGCGATGCCGTTCAGGCTCGTCGTCCTGACCACGAGGCCGTAGTCGCCCTTGGGCGGCAGCGTCCACGTGAGCGTGTGGCCGCCGCGCAGCATGCCGCCGCTCCAGGCGCGCACGGCGGTGCCGTCGGCGCGCTCGAGCGTCACGCGCACGGAACCGCGCTTGGAGAGCGAGAAGCTCGCGAGGATGCGCTTGCGCTTGCGCTGCACCTTCGTCCTGACGGCGCTGATCGCGATCGGCTCGGTCTCGTAGCGCTTGAAGTTCTCGGCCTCGGTGCAGAACGGATCCGCGAACTTCGTGCAGAGCTGATCCAGGAAGCCGGCGAACAACTGGTGGTAGGAGAGGTCGGATTCGGTCCCCGGCTTGCTGGGGCTGCGGTCGTACAGCGACCACGCGCCGGTGTCGTAGAGCGGCAGCAGCCGGCGGGCTTCGGCCAGCGCGGCGTCCACGAGCGCCGCCGCGTCGGGGTCGCCCGTCGTCGTGCGGTAGTTGTCGAGCGCGATGACGGCCTGCGCGATCGCGTTGCCGACGAGCACCGAGGGCGACTGCGAGTAGAGCAGGAAGCTCGGGCCGGCCGGGCCTTGCACGGTGACGCCCCAGGGCGGCGGCGCCTTGAAGACGCCGAGCATCGAGCGCGCGGCATTCGTGTAGCGCGCGTCACCGTCGCGCTTGCCGAGGTTGGCGAGGGCCTGCATGCCGGTCGCCGTCGCCATCCCGGAGATCCATCCGGGAGCCCCGCCGGACCACGGGAAGTAGTACTCGAACGCGAGCGAGCCGCGGCGCTGGACGCCGGTGGCGAGCATGTCGTCGGCGAACTTCTCGAGGCGGCCGGCGGCCGGCTTGCGGAGCTTCAGCAGCCCGTTGAGGCGCCCGAAGTTCGCCAGCGGCTGCAGCTGCCAGCCGCTGCCGGGATAGAACTGCCAGATCAGCTCCGACCCCTCGAACGTCGTCCGCGTCCCATACCCCGGCGCGCTGCGGCGAGCGTCGTAGAACCACTCGACGTTGCGCTGGAGGATCAGGAAGGCGGGGTACCCGCGCGAGCCGAGGAGATGGCGCTTGGCCAGCGAGGTGAGGTTCGCCAGGACGCCGCGGATGTTGGCCTGCGGCGTGCCGCTCAGCTGCCTCGCGGCGATCTTCGCCGTGCGGTACTCGTCACGCCAGCCCTGCGCGTCCGCGGCCGCGGTGCCGCCGCGGCGCTCGATCTGGCTCAGCGTCGTGAGGACGGGGTCCTTCGCCTGGGCGGCCGCGGGGCCGAGCAGCAGGCAGGCAAGCAGGGGAAGGCAGGCGCGGCGCATCGTCGGACATCCAACACGCTAACTGCGCCGAAGCTTCGCCACCTTCGTCCGGGTGGTGACCGTGCGGCCGCCGATTGTCGGGTTTCGGGGGCGCGCAGCGCGTTCGTTGTGGGCCGGATTCTCCGCGCATAGCGCGGTATATCCGGCCCAGAACCTCGCGCGGCGTGTGGACGAAATCCCCCGCCACGGTGGATTTCGTCACCCGGGTGGTGCGGGCCCGTCTTCCCTCACTGCCCGAACCACGCCCCGCGCCCCGCCAACGCCCGAACCGAACGCTGCACGCAACTCGGCCACAGCACGGAAAGCTCGGCCAGGCCCTAACCCCAGCGAAAGCCCGTGGGGTGCGCCTCGACGGGCAGCGGGCTCGAGGGCAGGCCGTCAGCCGGCTCGACGTCGTTGTAGCCGCCAGGGGCGACGTCGTTGGGCGTGTCCGGGTGGAAGATCGAGGCGAGGTACTGGATCTGACCGCGGCCGACGCCGAGCTCGAACTGGCCGCCGCCGTAGCGCTGGATGCCGTGCTCCTCGCAGTACTGGTTGAGCGCGAAGAGCGGCCGCAGTCCCCGGCGCGGGAGGGCTTGACGTTGATCATCTTCGGCGGGAACGGGAGCGCCTTCACGTCGTCGACCGTGTGGATGATCGCGTCCCAGGTGATGCGGTCGTGCTCGGCCGCCAGGATCGCCTCGGTCTCCGAGGTGAGCTTGGGGTCCTCGATCCACGCGTCGGGGAAGGCCTCCACGACGCGCCGGTAGAGCACCGGGTCAGCCGGCTGGTCCACGACCGAGCCGACATACATCCCCTTGAAGTCCACGCTGTCGACGGCGCCGGTCTGGACCAGCGCGGCGATCAACTGCTCGTCCCACTCCGAGACCGGGTCGAGCTTGAACTTCAGCGACGGGTAGCGCGACAGGCGCGACTGGATCGGCTCCATCGTCGGCGGCTTGCCGAGCCGTAGGGACACGACGAAGTTCACGGGCTTCGGCTCGCGCCCCAGCGCCTCGTGCAGGGACATGCCGTTCTGACGCAGCGCGAGGTCCAGCGCCGCGGACTCGTACGCCCAGCGGCGATAGAGCACGCTCGCCGGCCGCAGCGCCGGTCGCGGCCAGAGATCGAGCGCCGCGACGTGGTCGCAGAACGCGTCGACGGTCCAGCTTGCCGTCGAGCGGCTGGACCGGCCCGGCCTCCTGCAGCGCGTCCTGGTCCTCGGCGTCGTAGGTCACGTCCTCGCCGATGCCCTCCTCGCCGTCGCCGTGCAGCCGGATGTGCGTCGACACGCGCGTGAAGTCGCTCGACACGTCGCGCTGCAGGCGCTCGAGCTCGTAGCCCTCGATGCGCAGCGGCAGCTTGCCGATGGCGCCGAGAACCGTCACGAAGCCTCCGGCGGCCGCTGCTCCAGCCGCGCCACGAGCTCGTCGAGCCGCAGCTCCTCCAGGCCCTGGCCGACCGCGTCGAGCTCGCCCGCGCAGAACTCGACGAGCTCGCGCCCCTCCTTGCAGAGGTCGAGCGTCTCGCGCAGGCCGGCCTCGCCGGAGTCCAGGCGCCGGATGATCTCCTCGATGCGCGCCGTCGCGCTCTCGTAGGTGTGCTGCGTCGTCCGTTCATGCTCCTCGGAGATGGTCGCATCCACGTCGGCATCGGCGAAGAACAGCCGCACGTCGCCGGCCTCCCGCGCCGCCTCGGCGGTGGTGATCAGATTGCCCTCGCGGTCGTCCACGACGGCATACCCGCGCGCGATCACGCGCTCGGGGTCGTGTGCTCCGATGGCGGCTGCGAGCGAGTCCAGCCGCGCGCGCCGCGCCTCGGCGTCCGGGCCGCCGGCCGCGCCGACCTTGCGCTCCAGCACGACCGCGCGCGTGCGGATGTCCGTGCGGCGGCGATCGCACCCGCGCCGGCCCGCAGCGCGGATCTCGCGCAGCCACTGGTGCAACCGCCCGCGGTGGCGCGCGACGTGCTCGGCGGGCGCGCGCGACAGCTGCGCGAGCGTGCGTGCGCGACCGAGGATCGCCTGGCGCCCGTGGCGCTGCAGCGACGCAGCGGCGCGCGCCACGTCGGCGCGCGCTTCGGTGCAGTGCAGCGGCACCGCCGACTCGGCGGCGTGGGTCGGCGTCGAGCACGACACCGCGGCGACGTCGTCGATCAGCGTGCGGTCGGTGTGGTGGCCGACCGATGCGATCACCGGCACTCGCAGCATCGCGACCGTCCGGCACAGCGTCTCGTCGCAGAACGCGAACAGGTCCGCCAGCGAGCCGCCGCCACGCGCCACCACGATGACCTCGACCTCGTCGACCGCGGCCAGGTCCTGCAGCGCCCGGGTGATCCGCGGCGCCGCGTGACGGTCCTGCACCGGCGCGAACGCCCACACCACGCGCCCGCCCCAGCCACGGCGGCGCAGCCCGGCGAGGACGTCGTCGCGCGCCTTGCCGCCCTCGCCGGTGACGACGCCGATCGTGTGCGGCAGGACCGGGCGGTGCAGCGCCTTCTGGGGCTCGAACAGGCCCTCGGCCGCCAGCGCCTTGCGCAGGCGGTCGAGCTGCGCGAGCAGATCGCCCTCGCCGGCCACGCGCACGCCGGTGACCTGGAAGGAGAACGACGGCGACGACGTGCGGCTGCCCGGGTAGTAGTCCGGCCCGCCGGCGACGACGATCTGCGCGCCGTCGACGATCGCGTCGGCCGCAGGGCCGAGCTTGTCGAAGTCGTTGCGCCACATCGAGCACGGCAGCGCGCCGTCGCCGTCGCGAAGCTCGAAGTAGACCTTCGCCCCGCGGCCGCGGCGCATGTTGAACACCTCGCCGAAGACCTGGACCCGCGCGATCTCGCGCATCCGCTCCTGGAGGAACTTCGCGTACCTGCCGACCGCGAACGGCCCCTTGAAGTCGACCCCCTCGATGCCCTCCGGCTGGGGCTGCTCGCTCACCGCCCGAGCCTCCCGCCGACGAACTGCGCCAGCCCGCTGATCCGCTGGCGCACATCGGTGTAGCCGCGCTCCTTGAGCGCGCCGGTGATCTCGTCGCGCTCGAACATCCGCTGCCCGGAGCGCGCACCGAGCAGGCCGTCGACCGTTCGCAGCGGCGGGGTCCGCAGCCGGCAGCTCGTCAGGATCGCGATCCGGCCGCCCGGCGTCAGCACGCGCGTCATGTGGTCCAGCGCGCGGAACGGGTCGTCGAAGAAGTGCAGCGCGGCGAAGCAGCAGGCGGCGTCGAAGCTGGCGTCGCGGAACGGCAGCTCGACCGCGTTGCCGCGCACGTACGCGGCCGCCGGGAACTCGCGCGCCGGCGTGTCGCGCACGGCGCGGTCGAGCATCGTGGTGGAGGCGTCGATGCCGACGGCCAGCCCGTCCTCGCCGACGACGCGCGCGAAGTCGCGGGTGAAGTTGCCCGGTCCGCACGCCACGTCCAGCACGCCGTCGCCGGGCGTCAGGCCGAGCAGCAGCCGTGCGATGCGGTGCTCGTCCTTCATCGACGGGCCCATCAGGCCCTTGGCGATCCGGCCCAGCCCCGGGCGCCAGTAGCGCTCGTAGATCCGCGGCACGATGCCGGTGTTCATCAGGTCGAACGCCGTGCCGGTGGAGGCCCGCGGGCGGCGCCGCCGAGCAGGTCGAGGTATCCGCGCGGGACCGCGAACCGCTCGGGTCGCGCGTCCGCCTCGAGCAGTGGCAGCGCGCGTTCGAGCGCGGAGGCGGGCGGCGCCTGGCCGCTCACCCGGTGACGGACGGGAGCGGACGCAGCCCGTCTTCGGCCGGATGCCCGCGGACCTCGCCGTTGAAGCCGAGCTCCGTCAGGCGCGCGATCTCGCGCTCGCCCTCGATGCGCGCCGGATGGTCCTCGGGCAGGCCGCTGATCAGCCGCGCGATGCGATTGCGGATCTGGAGTGCGAAGTGGGGGGTGGAGGCGCCCATCAGCTGACGGACGTCCTCGACCGTGACCTCGTGTTCTGTCCCGAGGCGCTCGGGATGCTCGGCCTGGCTCAGGGTCTGACCCCAGCTCTGCGTAGCAGTTGCGTGGTCATCGGCTCGCGTTCTTCGTGGTGACGGGGGAGATCTCCAGCAGGCGGTCGATCTGCGACTGCGCGGCGATTGACATCACGCTCTCGTCGCCGACGATCCAGCCGTGATTGTAGACCCCGCGTACCGGGTCCTTCGCGTAGCCCGGCTGGATGTCGAGCAGGTAGTCGCCGAGTGGCTTGTCGGCCCTGTCGGCGTTGCCGACGAGCAGCAGCGGGCCGTAGGTGCCCGCCGCCGACAGCGGCGCGGCGGCGGCGGCGGTCTGCGGATCGGAGGCCTCACCGGTGAACACCAGGCCGTGGCCGGGGTCGACCACGCCCCAGCCGAACGCGCCGTCGCTGAAGCGCGCGAAGGCGATCGCGTTCTGCACCGGGTCGGGGCCCTGGATGCGCGTCACCTTGCCGAGCTTGCGCAGCGCGGTCTCGACCTTCGGGCCGATCACGCTCGCCGGGCCGAGCAGGTAGATCTTCGGCTGGCGGTGCGCCTGGAGCGCGGCGCGCGTCGGCGCCGGAACCGAGTCCTTCGTGACGAAGAGCACCGGGTCGCCGCTCTTGGCGGCGTACGCGGCCGCGGGCATCGCGAACGGCGCCCTGTCGGCGGAGACGACGAGGACCCGGTCCGAGGACTTCCCGCTGGCGGCGGCCAGGAAGGCGTCGATCGCGCGGCCCAACGCGAACGGGTCGGCGCCGCGGATGTCCGTGGTCTTGCGCCCGCCGGCCTGGGCGACGTCGCCGACGCGGATGATCTGAGCGCCGCCGGCGGCCTTGGAGCCTGCGGGTGCCAGCGCCTTGAGCGCGGAGCTCGATGCCGCCGGGAGCGACGTGCCGTCGCTGAGCAGGATCGGCGCGCCGATCGGCTTGGCGAACAACGCGGCTGCCGCGATCCCCGCGCGCCAGTCACCGCTGTCGACCAGCGTCACGGCCTTGGGGCGCGACGCGGCATCGGTCGCGGGGAAGACCGCCTGGGCGACGGCGGCTGCGTTCGCCACCGGATCGGCGCCGCCCACGCGCGTCGTGTTCTTCGTCGCGATCGCCGGGAAGCCGAGCCCTTGCGCCGCCTGCGTGTCGGTGCCCTTGGCGCCGAGCGCGGGCTTGCCGGTGGTGGAGGCCGACTTCCCGCCGCAGCCGGACGCGATCAGCAGGAGGCAGACGAGCGGGACGAGCGGGCGGCGCATGCGCGGCGGACCATAGCGGGGGCAGTTCGACTGAACGCTGGCGTCTGCTTTACCATTGACCGACCAGTCAGTCGACTCCGGAGCTGAAGATCGTGGAATTCCGACTCACCGACGAGCAGATCGCGTTTCAGGACGAGTGCCACGCTTTCGCGCGCGACGTCATGCGTCCGGTCGCGGCGTACTACGACCGCGAGCAGGAGGTCCCCTACGACGTCGTCAAGGAGGCCCGCAAGCGTGGCCTGCACGGCCTCGAGCTGATCCAGAAGATGGCCACCGACGACGGCGGTCAGTTCGGCGTGATCTACGCCGAGGAGCTGCACTGGGGCTGTGCCGGCATAGCGCTGGCGATCAGCGCCTCGTCGCTGGCAGCCGCCGGCATCGCCGCGTCGGGCACGCCCGAGCAGGTCGGCCGCTGGGTGCCCGAGTGCTACGGCCTGGGCGACGAGATCAAGTTCGGCGCGTACGCGGTGACCGAGCCGGGTGCGGGCTCCGATGTGCGCTCGCTGCGCACCACCGCCAAGCGCGACGGTGACGAGTGGGTCCTCAACGGCACCAAGATCTTCATCTCCAACGGCGGCATCGCCGACGTCACCGTCGTCGTGGCGAACGTGGCGCCGGAGCTGGGCCACCGCGGCCAGGCGTCCTTCATCGTCGAGAAGGGCACGCCCGGCTTCAGCCAGGGCAAGAAGGAGGACAAGCTCGGCATCCGCGCCTCGCAGACGACCGAGCTGATCCTCGAGGACTGCCGCATCCCGCTCGAGAACCTGCTCGGCGGGCTGGACAAGCTCGAAGCCAAGCTCGAGCGCGCCCGCAAGGGCGAGCGCGCCGGCTCGTCCAACGCGCTCGCGACCTTCGAGATCACCCGCCCGCTCGTCGGCGCCAGCGCGCTCGGGATCGCCCGCGCCGCCTACGAGTGGACGCTTGACTGGCTGGAGGGCAAGTCGGAGGGCTTCGACGGCGAGGACCCTGTCCCGCTGCTCGAGCAGCAGCGCATCCAGCAGGTCCTCGCCGACGTGGCGACCGAGATCGACGCCGCCCGGCTGCTCGTGCAGCGCGCCGCGTGGATGGGGCGCAACGGCGTGCCGATGACCGGCGGTCAGGGCTCGATGTCCAAGCTGAAGGCCGGCGACGTCGCGATGTGGGCGACCACGACGCTGATGGACATCGTCGGTCCGGAGGCGTCGCTGGCCGACCATCCGCTGGAGAAGTTCTTCCGCGACGCCAAGATCTACCAGCTGTTCGAGGGCACGGCCCAGGTCCAGCGACTCGTCGATCTCCCGCATGCAGGCCTCCGAGCACCGGCGCCTGCGCGAGGAGGCCGAGGTCGCCGCGCAGTCGGGCACCCCGAACGTGCTCGGCGACGCGGTCTCGGCCTTCGAGAACGCCGCCGCCTAGGCCGGAGGCCGAACGCCTGTTCGTAACCATTCAAGGTTGCGGGCGTAGGTGTCGAAGAAGAAGTTGACGTAACACGACTGCACGTGTCCGTGCAGTCGTATATGTTCCGCCGCAATGCCGAATCCCGAGGCCACGGCCGAGGGACCGGGGGACCCACGTTGTTGGGGCGAACCTCAGCCAGGAGGGCTGGGGAGCGCAGGCTCTTTTAGCGCTAGCCCGTCAGCTAACCCCGGAGGCCCACGAAAGAGGTTTTTCCGTGCGGGTTCGCTCGCTTCCCAACATCATTACGGTGCTGCTCGGGCTGTCTGCCTTTGCCGTGCCTGCTTCCGCCCAGACGTCCGACCCTGGTGGCACGACGCCGTCCGGCTCGGGCTACACGACGTCCGTCACCGCGTCCGGCGGCCGTGAGTACGGCACCGACGACCCCTCGCTCGAGCCCGTCGTCGTCGGCTCCGTCGCCAAGCTGCAGGCCGACGGCCTCGCCGCCGCGCCGCTCGACGCGCCGCCCGAGGTCCAGCACGCCGTCTGGGCCGCCAACCAGATCATCGGCCTGCCGTACGTGTACGGCGGCGGCCATGGCAACTTCACGTCGCGTGGCTACGACTGCTCCGGCACCGTCTCGTTCGCGCTGCATGGCGCCAACCTCCTGCGCACGCCGCTGGACTCCGGCAGCTTCATGCGCTGGGGCCTGGCCGGCAAGGGCGACTGGTTCACCGTCTACACGAACCCCGGCCACGCCTTCGCCGTGATCGCCGGCCTGCGCCTCGACACCAGCCCCGCGGGCGACCGCGGCGGCCTGCGCGGCCCGCGCTGGCGCCCGGTCCTGCGCTCGACGCACGGCTTCCGGGCCCGCCACCCGCTCGGCTTCTAGACCGCGACCTCCGGGGTCTGGACCGGACTGAGGGGACTGTCCCCTCAGTCCGGCTCGCCCTTGGCCGCGCGCTCGGCCCTGATCTGCTCGCGTTCGGCGAGCGAGTTCGCGCGGCGCACCTGGGCCTCGCGGGCGCGGCGCTCCTCGTCGGGACTCGCGGTCGCGAGCGGGGGCACGGCGAGCGGGCGCCCGTCGTCGTCGAGCGCGACCATCGTGAGGTAGGCGGTGTTGGTGTGACGGACCTCGCCCGTGCGCGGGTTCTCTGCCTCGACGCGGACGCCGACCTCCATCGACGTCCGCCAGACCGCGTTCACGCCCGCCTTGAGCGTGAGCAGTTCGCCCACGTGGATCGGCAGCAGGAACGTCATCCGGTCCATCGCCGCGGTCACGACGCGGCAGCGCGAATGCTTGATCGCGGCGATCCCCGCGGCCTCGTCGCAGAGCTTCATCACAGTGCCGCCGTGGACGAAGCCGGCGGTGTTCGCGTCGTCGACGCCCATCCACTCGACGAGCGTGACCTGACTTGCTGTCGCTGGGCGCGCATCCATCAGCGGTACGCTAGCTCCAAGACCCAAGACCACCCCTTCGAGGAGGCTGCATGCCCGGGATGTCCGGACGCTTCTCCACCGTCGTCAAGGCGAAGATCAACAAGCTGCTGGACAAGGCAGAGGACCCTGGCGAGACGCTGGACTACAGCTACCAGAAGCAGCTGGAGAACCTGCAGAACGTCAAGAAGGGCATCGCGGACATCGTGACCGCGAAGAAGCGCCTTCAGATGCAGAGCTCGAAGATCGAGCAGTCGGTCGTCAAGCTCGACACGCAGGCCCGCCAGGCGCTCGCCGCCGGCAACGAGGAGCTCGCGCGCGTCGCGCTGGAGCGCAAGAACGTGTCGCAGACCGAGCTGCAGTCGCTCGATCAGCAGATCGCCGAGCTGGAGTCCCAGCAGGAGAAGCTGATCGACTCCGAGCAGAAGCTGCGCGCCAAGGTCGAGGCCTTCCGGACCAAGAAGGAGGTCATCAAGGCCCAGTACAACGCGGCCGAGGCGCAGGTCCGGATCTCCGAGGCCGCCACCGGCGTGGGCGAGCAGATGGCCGACGTCGGCCTCGCGATGCAGCGGGCCGTCGACAAGACCGAGAACATGAAGGCTCGCGCCGACGCCGTCCAGGAGCTCGAGACCGCCGGCACGTTCGATGACCTCACCGCGCTGGGCTCGGGCGACGACGACATCGACCGTCAGCTCAAGGAGCTGTCGACGTCGTCCGTCGTCGACGACGAGCTGGCCAAGATGAAGGCCGAGATCGGCTCCGGAACGACGCCGCCGCCCGCGCAGATCGAGGGCGGTGACGCTCAGTGATCGTCCGCATCTCCGGTGAGGACCAGTACCGCATCGACGACAGCCTCCACGACAAGCTCGACGAGCTCGACGACGCCGTCGTCGCGGCGGTCGACGCGGGCGACGAGGACGGCTTTCATGCCACGTTCGAGGAGCTGCTGCAGTTCGTCCGCAGCAACGGGGAGGTGCTCGGCGACGATGACCTCAACGCCTCCGACCACATCCTCCCGCCGGCAGACCTCACGTTCCCGGAGGCGGGAGAGGAGTTCACGGGCGACGGGTTGATTCCGGAACCGTCGTAGCCCTTCGGTTGGGCGGTGGGACGCTGGTTGGCGCCTATCGCCCTCGCTCTCTCGATTGCAGCCCTCGGCGCACTGCCCCCGGCAGCGCTTGCGTTCTCGATCGTCGCCGGAGCGAGGGCCACGCTGAGCATGCGGCTCGCACGCCCTGGTCGCGGGCTGCTCAAGCGCTTCGGGCGGCTGCCGGCGCGGCTGCGGCTGCGGCTCGGCAGCTCGAAGACCACCGCGGCGACCGCCGCGGTGGTCTTCAGGCGCAAGCGCTGATCAGGCCGCGCGCGGGCGCAGCTGCTCGGCGCGCAGCGCCACCAGCCGGGCGACGCCGCCGGTCGGCTGGAACGGATCGGCCACCGTCGTGCCGGAGCTGACCTCCGCGGCGGCGAGGATCCTGCCGCCGGCCTCGGCGACGAGCTGCTCGCCGGCGGGGAGGCGGTGGCCGTCGAGGACTGCGAGCCGGGCGATCGCGGGCGCGTCCTGCGCGGCCGCCGGGCGGATGGTGATCGGCTCGTCGATGCGGTCGAGCGCTCGCCGTCGCGGCAGGGCGCAGGCGCCGAAGCAGGCTGCGGTGGACCGATGCGTCGAGCGGGCGAGTCCGCGGTCCGATGGCGCGTGCGATGTCGAGCTCGATCGGTGAGGGGGAGATCATGGGTCTTGCCGCTCCTTACGGTCAGGTGTAACCTACTAAGAAGAATACCAGTTAGCTAACCTCTGTCAACCCAAAGACGGTTACCCCATGTCGAATGAAGCCCCTGAACCGCTCGAGCTCGTCCGCAGCTTCGTGAACACGTTCGACCACGACGACGGCACCGAGTCGCTCGCCGATCCTGCGGACCTGACGGCATGGCTCGAGGACAACGGGCTCGGCGCTCCGAACGTGACATCCGGTGACCTCGCGCACGCCCGCGAGCTGCGTGAGGCGCTGCGCTCGATCCTCCAGCACCACGGCGGGATGGAGCTGGATCCGGCAGCGCCGCGCGTCGTGGACGATGCCGCCGCGCGCGCAGAGCTCGCGGTCGCCTTCGACGACCACGGGCACGCCGTCGTCCAGCCGCGGGCGCGCGGCGTCGACGGTGCGCTGGGGCGGCTGCTGGTGACGGTCGCCGACGCACAGCGCGACGGCACCTGGGGGCGCCTGAAGGCCTGCCCAGCCGACGACTGCCAGTGGGCGTTCTACGACCGCTCGCGCAACCGCAGCGCCGTGTGGTGCGACATGAAGGTCTGCGGGAACCGCAACAAGGTGCGGTCCTTCCGCGAGCGCCACGCCTAGATCGCAACAGCGTCGAGCAGGCTGATCGCCTCCGGGTCGCCGTCGTCCTCGACCACGACCGCGCCGCCGGGCCAGTAGGGATGCGGCGGCGCCGCCCGGTGCAGCAGGAGCGGCTCGTACACCCACGACCCGGTGTTCGCGATCCGCGGCCGGCCGCCGGGGCCGCGACCACCGCCGCGCGTCGTCGCTGGCGAGCGGCCCGCAGCGATGGACGTGGCCGAAGACCACCCAGTCGGCGTCGACGCCGAGGCGGTGGACGACGCGCGCCAGCGCCGGGATGCTGGCGCGCCGCATCTGGGTGCCGAGCAGCCGCGCGGTCAGCCGCGCGTGGCGATGGCTCAGCAGCCGCAGCGGGATCCCCGGCATCGTCGCGGCGCGCAGCACCTCGGCCGCGTCCTCGGCCAGCGCCGCGAGCGGCCGCGGCAGTCGCCGGCTGACCCAGCCCTCGAGCGCCGTGACCGACGGGCCGCCGCTGTGCTCGTAGTCGGCGGGCGTGGCGCCGTCGCGCGGGAGCCTGCCGAGCAGGCCGCGGGCGATGCCGAACGCCGAGTCCGGCAGGAGATGGCGGTCGAGGTAGTGGCCGTGGGTCGCCCAGACGCGCTCCGAGAGCCAAACGCCCGGGTAGTGCACGCGCACCCGGGCGGGAGCCAGCCACGCCGACACGTCGGCCAGCAGCGGCGTTGCGTCGAGGGGCACGGGTGCGTCGACCGCGGCCGGAACGCCGTGCGCGCGCATCCACGGCCGCACCAGCGCTGCGTCGTGGTTGCCTGGCACGACCACGATCTCGCGCTCGGCGCCCATCCGCGCGCCGATCGCGCGCAGCACCGGCCGCGCGAGCGCGGGCGAGCTGCCACCGCGCCCGGACAGCAGCTCGACCACATCGCCGAGCAGGACGAGCCGGTCGATGTCGTCGAGCGCATCGAGCAGCACCTGCAGCGGCTCCGGACGCCGCAGGACGTCGCGTCCCAGCCGGGCGCCCAGGTGCAGGTCGGAGATGACAAGCGTGCGCACGGCGGCGCGACGCGTCCTAGATCGGGATCCCCCAGAGCGGGAACCAGCGCTGCACGTCCTCCTCGACCGGGAGCTCGGTGCCGACGATCGCCTTGACCTGCAGCTCGCGCTCGGTGTTGCGCTGCTTGGGGTGGGTGGGGTCCGTGTCCGGCACGAACGGGTACCAGGTGCCGCGCTTGTAGTTGTAGATGAAGTACAGCGGCTGGCCGGCGCCGTCCTTGAACGCGAAGACGGCGCACAGCACGCGGTCCTTGTAGCCGCCGATCGCGAGTGCGTCGCTGACCGCATTGACGCCGACCGCGAGGTCCTCGGGGTCCGGGTCGCGCAGGATCACCCAGCGGTAGGAGAACTCATCGTCGTGGGTCTCCACGCCGGTGCCGGTCTCCTTCCCGGTGCCGCGCACCGTCTCCTCGACGTCGGCGACGATCTGCTGGAAGTCGCCGGTCGGCAGCGGCTGGAACACGATCGCAGCGGCGCCCTGCGTGGTGATCGCGTGCTCGGCCTCGAGCGTCACGTAGGCGGTCGTGATCGCGAACAGCCGGTCGGGCGCCGGCGCCTTCGTCTTGCGGCGCCCGAGGAGCGGGTCGAGGAAGCCCATCGACTACGCGGCCACGGGGCGGGCGCCGGACTGCAGCTGGGCCTCGAGGCGGGACAGCGCCTCGATGCGCTTCTCCATCGGCGGGTGCGTCGCGAACAGGCCCGTGATCGAGTTCTTGACCACCGCGGGGACGATGAAGAACGCGTTCAGCTCGCCGGCCGCGCGCAGGTCCTGCGTCGGCGTGCGCTGCATCGAGCCGCTGATCTTCAGCAGCGCTGAGCTCAGCGCGCTCGGCCGCCCGGTGATCACGGCAGCGCCGCGGTCGGCTGCGAACTCGCGGTAGCGCGAGAGCGCCTGCATCAGCAGGAACGAGATGACGTAGACCGCCACGGAGACAAGCAGCACGACCATGAAGCTCGGGTTGTCGTCGTCGCCGTCGGAGTCGCCGCCCATGCCGCCGCCGAAGAAGAATCCGAACTGCACGATCATCGACGCGATCGAGGCGAAGAAGCTCGCCATGGTCATGATCGCCACGTCGCGGTTGACGATGTGGGTGATCTCGTGCGCCATGACGCCCTCGAGCTCGGCCGGGCTCAGCAGGTTGAGGATGCCGGTGGTCGCGCAGACGGTCGCGTGCTTCTGCGAGCGGCCCATGGCGAACGCGTTGGGCATCGTCGGTCTGTGCGACCGCGATCCGCGGCTTGGGGATGTCGGCCTGGATGCAGAGCCGCTCGATCATCGCGTGCAGCTCCGGCGCCTCGGCGGGGGAGACCTCCTTGGCGCCCATCGCGCGCAGCGCGAGCTTGTCGACGCGAAGAACTGGACCGACAGCAGGACCGCGGCGAAGAGGACGATCGCGACCGCGCTGCCGCCGGCGGCGAAGATGACCCCCGCGAACACGACGTAGACGAGGCCGAGCAGGAACATCGTGGTCAACATCCGGACCTGGAGGCCGGTGTCCTTCCGAACTGAGCGGGGCGTGCCATGCCTGGATGATGGCAGGCGGCGATTAGCGCCCGATGAAGAGACGGGCCTTGCAAGGTTCCATAAACCTCAGCCTTTGATTGAGGGTTCGGCGGCCATCTCCACTACGATGGCCGTCTCTTCATGCGCCTCCGTACGTTCGCGGCGGGCGTCGCGTTGCCGCTTGCGGCCTGGGGGGCCTCGCCCCTCGTGGCCGACGCCGGCGATCCCAGCGCGTCCGCCGCGTCGCTCAGCAACAAGATCCAGCAGGTTCAGGGCAAGATCGGCCGCAAGAAGGGCACCGAGCGGGTGCTCTCGAGCGAGATCGCTGCCTACAGCTCCCGCATCGACCGCCTGCAGGCGAAGATCACGCGACTTCGCACCCACGAGTCGCGCGTGCAGGATGCGCTCGATCGCAATCGCTCCGAGCTACTGCAGATCCAGGCCGACCTGCGCGCCGAGCGGGCACGGCTGCTGCGTCTGCGGGCGCGGCTGGCCGAGGCGCGCGCGGCGCTCGCGACCCGGCTCGCGAGATCTACCAGTCCGACAAGCCCGACCTCGTGAGCGTCGTGCTGAGCGCCAAGGGCTTCGCCGACCTGATCGAGCGCACCGACTTCATCCAGCGCATCTCCGAGCAGGACCGCTCGATCGTCAACCTGGTCCGCACGGCGAAGGCCGACGCGATCGCGACCGCCCACCGCCTCGACGCGCTCGAGCAGCGCCAGCAGGCGATCACCGCGCGGATCCTCCAGCGCCGCCAGGAGATCACCGCCGTCAAGCAGGACCTGATCGACACGCGCGTGGGCTACGACGGCACCCGCTCCGACAAGCAGAACGCGCTCTCGCACGTGCGATCCGAGCGCCAGCAGCTCGAGGGCAACCTGTCCGACCTCAAGGCCCAGCAGGCGAGGATCACCCGCACCCTGCGCCAAAGCCAGGGCTCGCTGCCCGCCGGCCCGATCAAGCGCGGCGGCGGCACGCTCATCTGGCCGGTCAACGGCCCGATCACCTCGCCGTTCTGCGAGAGCCGCGCCTGGGAGCGCTGCCACCCGGGCATCGACATCGGCGTCCCGTCCGGCACGCCGATCCGCGCCGCGGCGGCGGGCACCGTCGCCCTGCTGCAGTCGGAGGCGGCCTCGGGTGGCTACGGCAACTTCACCTGCATCCAGCACACCGGCGCGATGGCCACGTGCTACGCGCATCAGTCCGCGTTCCGCGTCTCGATGGGCCAGCGCGTCAGTCAGGGCCAGGTCATCGGCATCAGCGGCTGCACCGGCCGCTGCTTCGGCCCGCACCTGCACTTCGAGGTGCGCATCAACGGCGCGGTGACCAACCCGCTCAACTACCTGTAGTCGTAGCCTGTCTCGGGCCATGCGCCCCGAGATCCAAGTCCTCGGCATCTCCATCAAGACGTTCGGCCTGTGCTTCGCCTTCGCCTTCCTGGCATCGGGGCTGACCGTGTCGCGGCGGCTGGTCGAGATCGGCAAGTCCAGCGAATGGGCCTACGAGATGGTCTTCGCTGCAGTGATCGGCGGGCTCGTGGGCTCGCGTGGCTACTACCTCATCCAGAACTACGACGAGGTCAAGGGCGACCTGCTCGGCAACATCTTCAGCGGGTCCGGGCTCGTCTGGTACGGCGGCGCGATCGGTGGGGCGGTCGCCGTGTGCCTGTGGGCATGGCGGCGCGGATTCCTCGGCCTGACGCTGCTCGACGTGTGCGCGCCGGCCCTGGCGATCGGCTACGCCGTGGGGCGCGTCGGCTGTCAGATCTCGGGCGACGGCGACTACGGCAAGGCGTGGGACGGCCCGTGGGCGATGGCCTATCCGCACGGCACCGTTCCGACGACGCAGACGGTCCACCCGACGCCGATCTACGAGACGGTCGCCATGGGCCTGGCGGCATGGGCGCTGTGGCGCGCCCGCAACGCGTTCCGGCCCGGGGTGCTGTTCGCCTGCTACCTCGTGCTCGCGGGCTCCGAGCGCTTCCTCGTCGAGTTCCTGCGTCGCAACGACGTTGTCGCCGCTGGGCTGACGGCGCCTCAGCTCGAGAGCCTTGCCATGCTGGTGGCGGGCTTGGTCTGGATCGCCCTCGCCGCGCGCCGCGGCGGTGTGCGATCGATGAGCGCCTACGCGCCAACTAGCTAAAGTTTCGGCCCGAAGGGCCGAAGAGGCTGAGTAGGGGACGTGCCAGGTGCCTTCTTTGCTGCATAGCCGAGGACTGCTTGCGGGTGCGGGGAGCGCTGCGTCGCTGATCGCTGCCGCGTTGGCCTCGCTGCTGTTCGCCACCGGGCTCGTTGCGTTCCGTTCGTGGCCGGGCACCTCCGGCTCGCCGATTCCCAGCGTGCATCTGCCATCGGCCCCCGCCGCCGACGGTGTGCCGACCGGCGCTCGGGGCCGCGCTTCGGACGCGGTGGCTGCCGGGACAGCTGTGCTCCCCGCCGCCGCCACGCCGGCGAACGGCGGCAGCGCCCGGACGTTCGCCGGCACCGGCGGCCGCGGCGGATCGACATCCACTTCCGCAGGCGCCACCGGCACCACGCCCGCGACGTCGTCCTCGTCGGCCGGCTCGCAGCCGGCCGGCCAGCCCGCGGTGCCGTCCGTGACCCGCCAGCTGACGAACGGCCTCGCCGACACCACGACCAACGCCACCCACCAGGCCGGATCGACGGTCGGCGGCCCGGTGGGCTCGGCCGTCGAGCAGACGGGCGACCAGGTCGCCCAGACGGTCCGCGACGTCGGCGCCGCCACCGAGCCCCTGCTCGGCGGGCTGGGCGGCTGAATCAGGGGTCTGACCCCGCATTCTCAGTTGGGGGCCCACGGCCACAACTCGGGCGCCGGCGGCTAGCGCACGGCGTCGCGCACGAAGCGCACCGCCAGCGCCTGCAGCTCCGGGTCGTGCTGGACCGAGCGGTGGTGGCCGCCCGGGACGGCGACGAGGCGCGAGCCGGCCGGCGCGCGACGTGCGAGCGCGCGGGAGTGCTCGACGGGGACGACCTCATCGCCCTCGGCGTGCAGGAGCAGCAGCGGGATGTCGAGCTGCTCGGCGGCGCGCAGCTCGTCGTGCTCTGCGAGCACGGCCCCCAGTCGCGCGGCGTCCGCCCGGAACGTGAAGCGCCCGTCGCGAAGCCCGCGGGCGAGGCCTGCGCCACTCGCGGGGCAGATCGCGACCACGGCGCGCGCCCCAGCGCCTGCGGCCGCGACCAGCGCGAGGTAGCCGCCCATGCTCGACCCGCGCAGCGCGATCGCCCCCACGCCGGTGCGATCGCGCGCGAGGGCAGCGATGGTCGCCACGTCGGCGATGGCCCGCTCGTCCAGCGCGCCCTCGCTCTCGCCGTGGCCGCGCATGTCGAACGAGACCGCTGCGAGCCCGTCGGCTCGGCAGGCGCGGGCGAAGTCGAAGTGCGACTCCTTGCACGAGTTCGCGCCGTGCAGCACCACGACGGTCGCACGTGGCTCGGATGCAGGAAGGAACAGGGCGAAGGAGAGCCCGTCCTCGACGCCCAGCTCGGCCGGCGGTTCCACCTTGACGGTGCGCATGGCGTGGCATGATCCGCGCCCGATGGCGGCCCTGCAACAGCTTTCGCCCGTCTTCCCGATCGGGAGCCGCATCAACGAGGCGGGCAACCTCGAGGTCGGGGGCTGTGACGCGCTCGAGCTCGCGCACGAATTCGGGACGCCCGCGTACATCGTCGCCGAGGACGACCTGCGCGCCCGTGCCCGCGCCTTCGTCGAGGCGTTCGCCGCCCGCACCGACGACTTCGAGGTCGTGTTCGCCTCAAAGGCCTTCCCGTGCACGGCGGTGATGCGGGTGTTCGCCGATGAGGGTCTCGGGCTGCGACGTCGCCTCCGGCGGCGAGCTCGCGCTGGCGCTCCGCGCCGGCTTTCCCGGCGAGCGCATCCACCTCCACGGCAACGCCAAGTCGCTCGACGAGCTGCGCGCCGCGCGTGCGGCGGGCGTCCGCCACGTCGTCATCGACAACCTCGACGAGATCGCGCGCCTCGAGCAGGTCGTCGCACAGGACGGCCGCGGCTCGCAGCCGGTCTCGATCCGCGTCACGCCCGGCGTCCGCGGCGACACGCACGACAAGATCTCGACCGGGCAGACCGACTCGAAGTTCGGGCTCACCGACGGCGACGTCCACATCGCGATCGAGCGCCTCGGAGCCAGCGATCACCTCGACCTCGAGGGCGTGCACATGCACATCGGCTCGCAGATCCTGGCGCTCGCGCCGTTCCGCGAAGCCGTCGAGGCGATCGCGGACCTGCCCACGCTTCGCGAGGTCAACCTCGGCGGCGGCCTCGGCGTCGCCTACACGCGCGAGCAGGAGCCGCCGCGGATCGACGACTACGTCAACACCAAGGTCCAGGCGGTTCGGGACGTCTTCGGCGAGGGCGTCCGCGTCGTCGACGAGCCGGGCCGCGCGCTCGTCGCCAACTCGACGGTGACGCTCTACACCGTCCAGTCGGTCAAGACCAACGTGTCCACCTACGTCGCGGTCGACGGTGGCATGTCCGACAACCTGCGGCCGATGCTCTACGGCGCGCGCTACGAGGCACACGACGCCTCGCAGCCGGCAACCGGGGGTGTCCCGTGCAAGCTCGTGGGCAAGCACTGCGAGTCGGGCGACGTGATCGTGGAGGATGCGCACCTGCCGGACCCGAAGGTGGGCGATGTGATCGTCACTCCCGCCACCGGCGGCTACGGCTTCGCAATGTCCAACACCTACAACGGGATCCCGCGCGCCCCCCGTCGTCTTCGTGTCGGACGGCGACGCGCGCCTCGTCGTGCGCCGCGAGCGCCCCGAGGAGCTCTTCGAGCGCGATGTCTGACCAGGTCTTCCGCATCGGCCTGCTCGGCCGCGGCACGGTCGGCGGCGCCTTCGCCGAGCTGCTGCCCGCGCGCGCCGCGCACATCGAGGCGATCACGGGCATGCGCCCCGAGATCACGGGCGTCCTGCGCCGCACGCGAGGGCGACTTCGACCAGATCCTCGAGGGCAGCGACCTGGTCGTCGAGGTCATCGGCGGCATCGAGCCCGCCCGCGACTACGTCCTGCGCGCGATGCGGGCCGGCAAGCACGTGGTGACTGCCAACAAGCAGCTGCTCAGCCAGCACGGCGAGGAGCTCTGGGCCTGCGCGCGCGAGAACAACGTGCAGTTGCGCTTCGAAGCCGCCGTCGCCGGCGTCGTGCCCGTGATCCGGGTCCTCGGCGAGTCGCTGGCGGCCGCCGACCTCGATCGCATCCACGGCATCGTCAACGGCACGACCAACTACATCCTCAGCGAGATGGCGCGGACCGGCTGCACCTACGAGGACGCCCTGGCCGACGCGCAGCGCCTCGGCTACGCGGAGGCCGACCCGACCGAGGACGTCAACGGCAAGGACGCCGCGGCGAAGATGGCGATCATCGCCCGGCTGGCGTTCGACACGCCGGTGCATCTCGACCAGGTCACCTACGAGGGCATCGAGCACATCACCGCCGACGACATGGAGTACGCGCGCGAGCTCGGCCTCGGGCTGAAGCTGCTCGGGACGGCCGAACGGGTCGACGGTGGCCTGAGCGTCCGCGTCCACCCGGCCTTCCTCTATGGCAGTCACCCGCTGGCGAGCGTCGGCGGGCCGTTCAACGCCGTCACGATCGAGTCGCAGTCGATCACCGAGATCACGCTGAGCGGCCCGGGCGCCGGCGGCCCGCAGACCGCGAGCGCCGTCCTGGGTGACGTCATCAGCGCGATGATCCCGCCGGCCTCGACGCCCGAGGCCACGCAGGCGCTCGCGATCATCCAGGACATCGAGTCGGCCTTCTACCTGCACATGGAGGTCGCCGACCGGCCCGGCGTGCTCGCCCAGGTCGCGCAGATCCTCGGCCTGCAGGGCGCCTCGGTGAAGTCGGTCGTGCAGAAGGGCCTGGGGGAGAAGGCGCGGCTCGTGATGGTCGTGCACCCGCTGCTGGAGTCGAAGTTCTTCGCCGCCGTCGACCTGATCGCGGGCCTGGACTTCATGCGCTCGCGGCCGCGGGCCATCCGGGTGATCGAAGAGGAATTCACCTGATGCCTGGCCTCATCGAGCGCTACCGGGACCGGCTGCCGTTCGATCCCGGTGACCCCGTCGTGTCGATGGGGGAGGGCTCGACCCCGCTCGTCCGCGCCGACCACATCTCCGAGCTCGCCGGGCGCGATGTCTGGCTGAAGCTCGAAGGGCTCAACCCGACCGGGTCGTTCAAGGACCGCGGGATGACGTGCGCGGTCAGCGCGGCGGTGCGGGAGGGCGCCGAGGCGGTCATCTGCGCTTCGACGGGGAACACGGCCGCCAGCGCCGCCGCCTACGCCGGGCGCGCCGGGCTGACCGGCGCCGTGATCGTCCCCGAGGGGAAGATCGCCACCGGCAAGCTCGCCCAGGCGCTGATGCACGGCGCCCGCGTCGTCGCGCTGCGCGGCAACTTCGACCAGGCGCTGGACCTGGTGCGTGAGCTCTGCGGGCGTCATCCGATCGCGCTCGTCAACAGCGTCAACCCGTTCCGGCTCGAGGGGCAGAAGACCGCGGCCTTCGAGGTGCTGGAGGACCTCGGCGGGGACGTGGACGCGGTCTGCCTCCCCGTCGGCAATGCGGGCAACATCACGGCCTACTGGAAGGGCTTCGTCGAGAGCGACGCCGCGCCGGCCATGTTCGGGTTCCAGGCCGAGGGGGCCGCGCCGCTGGTCACGGGCGTGCGCGTGGACAAGCCCGAGACCGTCGCGAGCGCGATCCGGATCGGCAACCCGGCGCGCTGGGAGGAGGCGATGACCGCGATGCGCGATTCGCGTGGCGGGGTGAACGCGGTCAGCGACGAGCAGATCCTCGACGCCTACCGGCTGCTCGCCGCCCGCGAGGGCGTGTTCTGCGAGCCGGCCAGCGCCGCCTCGGTCGCAGGGCTGCTGCACCACGGCGCGGGCGAGGCGCAGCGGGTCGTCTGCGTGCTCACCGGCCACGGCCTGAAGGACCCGCAGACCGCGCTCGAGCAGGCCGGCTCGGTCGTCCCGTGCGAGGCGACGATCGATGCCGTCGAGCGCGCGGTGCTCGGATGAATCGCCGACGCCTGGTCCGCGTCCCGGCCAGCTCGGCGAACCTCGGCCCGGCTTCGATGCATTCGCCGCGGCGCTGTCGCTGCACATGGAGCTCGAGGTCGAGGAGACCGGCAGCTTCAGCGTCGAGACCGACCTGCAGATCGCCACGGACCGCCGCAACCTCGCGGTCCGCGGCTTTGCGAAGCTGCACGCGCCCGACCGGTTCACCTTCCGGATCCGGTCCAACATCCCGCTGAGCGGCGGGCTGGGGACCAGTGCCGCCGCCTACGTCGCCGGGTTGATGGCCGCCGACCACCTCTTCGAGCTCGACGCCGACCTGCTCGGGCTCGCGACGGCCCTCGAGGGCCACCCCGACAACGTCGCCGCGGCCCTGCTCGGCGGGTTCGTGATCTGCGCCGACGGAGCGGCGACCCGGTTCGACACCCCTGCCGGGCTGGAGGCCGTACTGGTCGTGCCCGCACGAGCCGGTCCGCACCAAGGAGGCGCGCGCAGCGCTCCCCGACGAGGTGCCGATGGCCGACGCGGTCTACAACGTCGGCCACGCGTCGCTGCTCACGCTCGGGCTGGCACGCGGCGACTGGGACCTCGTCGCCCGCGGGCTGGGCGACCGGCTCCACCAGCCCCACCGGACCCACCTGTACCCGCGCTCGGCGCAGGTCGTCGAGCACGCGCGCGAGATCGGTGCCCTCGGCGCGACGATCTCGGGGGCCGGCCCGACGGTCCTGGTCTGGTGCCATATCGAGCAGACGCCAGGCGTGGTCGCGGCGCTCCGGCGCGAGGCCGACGGCTGGGCCGATGTCGCGCGCGCGCCGTTCGAGCCGATGGGCGCGGACGTCCGCGAGCTGTAGCTCAGACCACCGCGAGGCGCCTGCGCGCCTCGGGCATGTCGAGGCGCCCGAGCAC
This sequence comes from uncultured Actinomycetes bacterium, assembly GCA_963794105.1. GTDB lineage: Bacteria > Actinomycetota > Thermoleophilia > Solirubrobacterales > Solirubrobacteraceae > AC-49. Next base: position 75,280 of record CAWCEB010000142.1, read on the forward strand.
CTCGTCGGCGAGCTTCAGGTAGTCCGAGCCGAGGTCCGGGCGGTGGTCGAGGATCGAGATCGCTCGCTCGGCCGACTCCGCATAGGCGATCGACTGGCGGATCGTCGTGTCGAAGAGCTTGCCCTTGACGTGCTCGCGCAGCGACTCGAACGCCTCGCGCGAGTGCACCGTGCGCATGTCGGCGATGTTGAAGACCACGCCGAGCCACTCGAGGTCGGGATTCAGCCCGTCGCGCGCCAGCTCGATGACCTCGAGCGCCTGCTCGACGCCCTGCAGCGCGAAGTACTGCGCCTCGGAGCTGAGCAGCGCGTGGTCGGCGGCGACGAGCGCGTTGACGGTCAGCAGTCCGAGCGACGGCGGGCAGTCGATGAGGATGACGTCGTAGTCGCCCTCGACGTCCTTGAGCGCCTTGCGCAGCGTCAGCTCGCGGCCCATCCGGCCGGCCAGCATGAGCTCCGCCTCGGCAAGCGAGAGATTCGCCGGGATGATCCCGTCGTGCACGGCCTCGGACGCGGTGGCGCGGCCCGACAGCACGTCGCCCATGGTCGGCTCCGCGTCGGGCGTCGACGTCGAAGTAGTCCGACAGGTTGCCCTGCGGGTCGAGGTCGACCGCGAGCACGGTGAGCCCGGCTCGCGGAACGCGTCGGCGAGCGTGCGCACGGTGGTCGTCTTGCCCGTGCCGCCCTTCTGGGAGAGGATCGCGATCTTGTCGGCCACGCGGCTGGAGTGTATGGCGCACGATCGGAGGAGGCCGGCTCCCGCTGCCGGACCCCTCCGTTCCCCTCCTCCGTTCGCCGGACATTCCCGGCGAGGGAGCTGGCGCGGCGTCAGCCGCGTCGGTCTCGCGGCGAAGCCTCGGTGGCCGAGACCTCCGTGCCGCCTCGAGGAAGTGCAGCCGGTAGCGGCCCACGACGATCTCGTCGCCGTCGGCAAGGACGCGCCACTCGACCCGCTCGCCGTTGACGAACACGCCGTTGAGGCTGCGGTCGTCCAGGACGCGGACGCCGTCGGCCTGGCGCACGATCAGCGCGTGACGGCGCGACACGGTCGGGTCGTCGAAGCGGACGTCGGCGGCGAGGCTGCGGCCCACGCGCGTCCACTCGCGCTCGAGGGCGACGAGCTGCACCTCGCCTGCCGTCGTCGTAGGCCAGGAACTGGCCCGGATGGTCGATGCGCTCGCGTGCCTCGGCAAGGACGGCCGTCGCGCTCCTCGGCGAGCCGTCGGACGTCTTCCGGCGCTGAACCGGCCCCCAGCGAACAGCGAGGCGCGCGCAAACCGGGCACCGCCGCAGCCGGGGCAGGCGGGAAGCTCGTCCTCGGCGGCCAGCGTGACAACGTAGCCGCATTCCTCGCACCGGAAGGACCCGGTACCGGCCAGTGTGCCTGACGTGAGTGACTCCATCTCCGCTCCCTCTCCGTGCGGCTCGGGCAACCGCGGGCAACCTAGCTTGTGACGATCATAACGACGGTGTCAATCGCCGGCCCTGCCTCAGCCTCCTGTGCAAACTGGCGTAGCTGGACCTGCTAGACGCTCCGCGTCGGAGTAACGATTACCCATTGTTCGGATCCGGCGAAACCCCGTTTGCAAGAGGAGCGGACGTTTGTGCGCCGAATGCAGGGCAATGTCGCGCGCGCAGCATCTCACCGAGTCCGACCTGGAGCGCGAGCTGCTGCGCAAGAGCGTCTCGCTGATGGATGCGGGCCGCCATCGCTGCTGCGATTGCGGGCGCACGCCGCTGGTCGGCGAGCACGTCATCTCTATCGGCGCGGCGTGGTGGTCTGCGAGCTGTGCCGGGCACTGCGCGCCGACGCCCCGGAGCGCACCGAGCTGGTGCGGGAGCGAGGGCCGCGGGGCCACCGTGCGCGTCCTGCGCACCGCCGCCTGACCGCGGAGCGCGACGCACGGACCGCCGGGTAATCTCCCGGCGCCGTGGATCCCGTGCAGTCTCGGACGTCGTTCGCCGCGCCCTCGCGAGGAGGTCTTCGAGTACCTCGCCGACGTGGCCAACCACAGCGAGTTCATGGATCACTTCACCGAGGACTGGCACCTCACGCGCGAGGAGAGCTACGGCGCTCGGAGCGGGCGCGCGGTTCAAGGTCGACGTCCGCCCGGGCTCGCGCTACTCGTGGGGCGACATCACGCTGTCGAACGTCGAGCCGCCCAGCCGCATCGTCGCGCGCGGGCGCTACGGCAAGTACAGCCGCACCCGGACGCTGCTGATCTGGGAGCTCGAGCCCGAGACCTCGGGCACGACCCGCGTGCGCCTCAGCTACGAGACCGAGCCCGGGATCCTGAGCGACCGGATCAACGAGGCCCTCGGCGGCCGCCGCTTCTGGCGCCGGCGCCTGCGCAAGTGCGCTGCGGCGCCTGCGCGCGATCCTCGAGGAGGACCGCGAGCGCGGCGCGAGCGACACCATCGCCGGCGGCGCTCGCAAGCCCGCACCGGCGCCGTTCACCGCTTCGAGTAGACTTCGCGCCGCGATGCTCCGTCGCACGCTCGCTGTCGTCCTGTCGCTCGCGCTGGTCCTCGCACTGGCGGCCTGCGGCAACAAGCAGGACAAGACGCTCAAGGCCGAGACCGAGGGCATCTACATCGACCTCGGCGAGATGAAGTACCAGGTCCAGATCTCGCGGCAGCTCAACGCCGCCGATCCGGAGGACAGCGAGTTCCTGCGCGGCGTGACCGACACGCTCGGCCCCGAGCGACGTCTGGTTCGCGGTGTTCGTGCGCGTCCAGAACGAGTCCGACAAGACCCAGCAGCCCGCGACGCAGTTCGACATCACCGACACCCAGGAGAACGAGTTCAGCCCGGTGGCGATCGACAAGGCCTCCAACGTCTTCGCCTACGGCCCGGTGTCCATCCCGGGCAAGGGCCTCCTGCCGAACGTCAATTCGGTCGCTGCGCAGACGTCGATCGAGCGGCGAGCTCCTGCTGTTCAAGATGCCCCGCGCGACGCTCGACAACCGCCCGCTCGAGCTCAAGATTCACAACCCCGACGACTGCCAGTCGGTCGGGACCGTCAACCTCGACGTCTAGCGGCCGCGTAGCGCTTCAGCCCGGCGATCGAGGACGCCGCGCGCCGCCGGCGCCGCCGTGTCGCCGCCCGCGCCGTTGCGACGAGCATCACGCAGACAGCGATCCGCGGCTTGCGCGCCGGGGCGAACGCGGTGAACCACGCGTCGGTGTCGTCCGTGCGGCTCGCCGAGTCCACGCAGCTCTCGGGGCGGGCGCCTGGCCGAGCTCGGTCGTCGCGGGCGCTGGTGGCGCGCACTTCTTGGTGGTCTCCAGCTCGGCGGTCCCGGTCTTGCCGGCGACGACGACGCCCGGGATCTGGGCGTTCACGCCCGTGCCGCCGTGGACCACCCCGACCATCAGGCGCCGGACGGTGTGCGCGCGATCTTCGGGGCCACGACGCGGGTGGTGGGCGCGGCGCGCCGGTTGTCGGGCAACGCGAGCGTCAGCGTCGGCTCGCGGCCTTCGAGCGCGATCGCCGACGCCACGCGGGCCATCTGCAGCGTCGTCGCCTGGACGCGTCCCTGGCCGATCGCGGACGAGCCGACGGCGAGGTCATCGCCGATCTCCGCCGCGGGTGGGATCGAGCTCGTCGCGGCCCCGGGGATGTCGGGCGGCTGGTTGAACCCGAACCGCTCGGCGATGCTGACGAGCCGCGTTGCCCCGAGCGTGGCGCCGAGCGGCGCGAAGACCGAGTTGCAGGAGTCGCGCGAAGGCCTGCGCGAGCGTGCCGCCGCAGTACTCGCCGTTGGCGTTCTCGAGCTTCACGCCGCTCAGCGTCGTCGCGGTCGCGAACGGGATACGTCGACTTCGGCGTGGCGACCTTCGCCTCGAGCGCCCCGGTCAGCGTGAGGATCTTGATCGTCGAGCCGGGCGGCTGCAGGCCGGAGAACGCGATCCCGGCGAAGGCGAGGATCTCGCCGGTGCGCGGGGCGCACCGCGACGACGCCGCCGAGGCGGCCCGCCAGCGCGGTGATCGCGGCGCGCTCGACGGCCGGCGAGATCGTCGTGCGAACGGGCTTCGCGGGCTTGGGCTCGGCGTGGGCCAGCACCCGCGAACCGGCGAGCAGATCCCCACCCGGACGGCCGCCGACGCGCTCCTGGAGGAAGCGCTGCAGCCCGGACGTGCCGACCTGGGCATCGGCCGGGTAGCCGAGCGCCGTCAGCCGTGCCACGTCCTCGGGCGGCATCGGGCCGACGTCGCCGACCACGTCCGGGGCGATGTCCGGCAGCTTCGCGAACGGCGTGCCGTCGCGGGCGAGCAGCTCGGCGCGCGGCGGCAGCTTGGTCGTGCGACTCAGCTGCTCTCCAGCCCGGAGGCCGGGAAACGACATGTACGGGCGCCAGTCGACGCCGCCGTCGGAGGCCTTGAGGCTCACGGTGCCGTCGACCGCGCCGAATGCGTGCGTGTCCACGTGGACCGGGACCGCGAAGACGTCGTTCCCGCGGCTCTTCGCGCGCCCGATCGTCCATGTCCGCGCCGTCGACGTCATCCCGTTGCGCGCGTACGCGGCGCGGAACGCGGCGGCGCTGAAGCGACTGCGTGCGTCCGGGCTGAGGTGCCGGTACATCCCGGCCAGGTCGCCCTGCCGCCACGCCAGGGCGAAGCTCTTGGCGGCCTTCTCGGCCTTGCTCTCGTGCGTCGCGCCGCAGACGATCCCGACGCCGAAGGCGACCGCCCCGGCCGCGACGAGTGCCTGGACCCGCCGCGGCATGCCCTTCCGTGCTCGCAGCCGTGCGCTCAACTCTGCGCTCAGGCTACCCGTAGCCTCCCGTCCTTGACGGCCATCGACTGGATCATCGTCGCCTTCGCGCTGCTCATGGCGCTGCAGGGGCTGCGGCCGGGCTTCATCGTCGGGGCGCTGTCGCTCGCGGGATTCGTGGCGGGCGCGTTCGTCGGCACGCGCGTCGGGCCGCTGCTGCTGTCCGGCGGCAGCGCAGTCCCCGTACGCGCCGCTGTTCGGGCTGATGGGCGCCGTGCTCGCGGGCTCGGTGATCGCCGGCAGCCTCGAGGGCGTCGGGGTGCTCGTGCGCCGCAGGCTGGTGATCCCGGGCCTGGGCGCCGTCGACGCCGGGCTCGGCGCGGTGCTCAGCGTGCTCATCGCGCTCGGGCTTGGCGTGGCTGGCCGGCGCGATCGTGCTGCAGGCCCCGCAGGCCTCGCGCGACCTGCGCCGCGACGTCCAGCGCTCGGCGATCCTGCGCGGGCTCAACGACGTGCTTCCGCCCAGCGGCGTGATCCTCCACGCGCTCGCCCGCTTCGATCCCTTCCCGTCCGTCGACGGGCCGCAGGCGCAGGTGCCCGCGCCGACGGCGAAGATCGCCCGCGACCCGGACGTGCGGCGCGCGGCCGACGGCGTCGTCAAGGTGCTCGGATCGGCGTGCGGCCTGGGCATCGAGGGCTCGGGTTGGATCGCGAGGCCCGGCGTGGTGGTGACCAACGCGCACGTGGTGGCCGGCGAGGACGACACCGTCGTCCAGCTGCGCGGCGCCGGGCCCGAGCTGCGCGCGCACGCGATCGCGTTCGAGACGAAGAACGACATCGCGGTGCTGCAGGTGGACGGGCTCGGCGGCCGCGTGCTGCCGATCGCCGCCGACGCGCCGCCGGGCCGCAGCGCCGCGGTCCTCGGCTTCCCCCAGAACGGCCGCTACGACGTCCGCGCCGCGCGGCTGGGCGCGACGCGGCAGGTGATCAGCCAGGACGCCTACGGCCGCGGCCCGGTGACGCGCTCGATGCTCTCGCTGCGCGGCCTGGTGCGCCAGGGCAACTCGGGCGGACCGCTGGTCGACGGGCGCGGGCGCGTGGTGGGCACGGTCTTCGCGGCGGCCTCGGGAGGCCGCCGGCGAGGGCGGCTTTGCGGTGCCCAACGCCGTCGTGCGGCGGATCCTGGCGTCGGCCGCACGGTGACGGTCGACACGGGTCCCTGTGCGGGGCTGAGCTACGGTTCCCCGCGTGGCAAGACCCTCGTGATCGCCGAGAAGCCGTCCGTCGGGACGCGATCTGGCGCGCGTGCTCCCGGGCCCGTTCGAGAAGAAGTCGCCTGCCGGGCGAGAAGACCGAGCGCTCGCTCGAGGGGCCCGAGCACATCATCTCGTGGGCGGTCGGCCACCTCGTCCAGCTCGCCGAGCCCGGACGAGTACGACGACAAGTTCAAGAAGTGGCGCATGGCCGATCTGCCGATCGTGCCCGCGAAGTTCAAGCTGGTCGTGCGCGACGAGCGCTCGCAGAAGCAGATGAGCGGTCGTCAAGCAGCTGCTGAAGCGCGACGACGTCGACCTGGATCATCAACGCCTGCGACGCCGGCCGCGAGGGCGAGCTGATCTTCGCCTACCTGTACGAGAAGGCCGGCGCGAAGAAGCCCGTCAAGCGCCTGTGGCTGTCCTCGATGACCAACGACGCGATGCGCGACGGCGCTTCGCGACACCTGCGCGACGGCGAGGAGCTCGCGACGCTCGAGCAGGCGGCGCGGTCGCGCTCGGAGGCCGACTGGATCGTCGGCATGAACGCCACGCGCGCGGCGACGATCCGGCTGCGCTCGAGCTTCGACGGCGCCGTCTCGCTGGGCCGCGTGCAGACGCCGACGCTGGCGATCCTGACGCGGCGCGAGGAGGAGATCCGCGCGTTCGTGCCCGAGAAGTACTGGCTGGTCGACGCGAAGTTCGAGCCACCGACGACGGCCGCAGGTACGAGGGCCGCTTCCACGCCGGCGCCCAGCCGCGGATCACGAGCGCCGAGGAGGCCGACGGCGATCGTCGAGGCCGTCCGCGGCGAGCGCGGCGAGATCACCAAGCTCGACAAGACGCGGCGCACCGAGCGCGCGCCGATGCTCTACGACCTCACGTCGCTGCAGCGCGAGGCCAACACCCGCTACGGCTTCTCGCGCGCGGCGCACGCTCGCGCGCCGCGCAGCGCCTGCTACGAGGAGCACAAGGCGCTCACCTATCCGCGTACGAGCTCGCGCTACCTGACCTCGCGACATGGTCCCGGACATCAAGCCGACCGCCGAGCGCGTCGGCCGCCACCGACGCCTACGCCAAGGCCGCCGCGTACGTGCACGGGCCTGGACCTCCTGCCGCTCGGCCGCGTCGTCGACGACGCCAAGGTCGGCGACCACCACGCGATCATCCCGACCAACGTCCGAGCACCCGCTCGCCAAGATGAGCGACGACGACCGCAGGATCTACGACATGGTCGCGCGCCGCTTCCTCGCCGTCTTCCATCCCGAGGCCGAGTTCGAGAACACGCGCGTCGAGACGACGGTCGCCGAGCACGTCTTCCGCACGCGCGGCAAGGTGCTGCTCGTGCCGGGCTGGCGCGGCGTCTACGGCGAGCTGACCGAGGACGAGGCGCCGCCTCCGAGGAGGACGAGGGCCGCGACCAGCAGCTGCCCAAGCTCGAGAAGGGCGAGGCAGGTCGACACGCGCGAGGTCGCCTCCGACGAGAAGGAGACCAAGCCGCCGCGGCGCTACACCGACGCGTCGCTGCTGGGCGCGATGGAGACCGCCGGCAAGCTCGTCGACGACGACGAGCTGCGCGAGGCGATGAAGGAGTCCGGGCATCGGCACGCCGGCCACGCGCGCCGCGATCATCGAGCGCCTGATCGACGTCGGCTACGTCGAGCGCGACGGCCGCGCGCTCGTGCCGACCGAGAAGGGCATGAACGTCATCCGCCTGCTCGGCGACCACACGCTGACCTCGCCCGACGCTGACCGGCGAGTGGGAGCACCGCCTCGCGCAGATCGAGGAGGGCACCGAGACGCGCAAGACGTTCATGGACGACATCGCGAAGTTCGCGGGGGCGACCGTCGGCGAGCTCGACGCCAAGCTCAAGGACGTCCGCATCCCGCGCGCGAACCTCGGGCCGTGCCCGGTCTGCGGCAACGACATCATCGAGAACCGCAAGGGCTACTCGTGCTGGTCGCGCGAGGATCCGGGCTGCGGCTTCGTGATCTGGAAGTCCAAGGCCGGCAAGCAGCTCCCGGCGGCGGTCGCCAAGGAGCTCATCGCCACCGGCCGCACCGCCAAGCAGGTCACCGGCTTCAAGGGCCGCAGCGGCCGCTCGTTCCGCGCGAAGCTCGCGCTGATGCAGAACGAGGAGGGCCGCTGGCGCGTCGAGTTCGACGAGCCGTGGGCCAAGGAGGGCGCCAAGCCGCCCGACGAGGAGACCCCACGCCGGCCGCGCCCGCCGAGGGCGAGGCGCCCGCGGAGACGACTGCCGCGTAACGCTGCGGTCGACTAGATCACGGCGCTGCCGGCCTCCGCGCGTTCGGCGTCCGCCGCCTGGCGGAGCTGCTCGAAGCGCACGATCCGGCCGCCGGCGCCCCAGAAGCCGTCGGGCACCTCGTGGACGATGACCCAGACGCGCAGCGCGTCGGCGTCCCCGAGCCCGGCGGCTTCGCTGACGAGCCGCGCTGAGCTCCTCGACCAGCCCGGCGCGGCGGCGGTCGCTCAGCGCGCCGACGGGAATCATCACGTCGACGATGAACTGGCTGTCCTGCGCGGGCCCGTCGGCGGTGTAGGCGCCGCCCTCGTCGAGCTCGTGGAAGTGGACCCACGCGATCTCGCGGAAGAACGGCGCGTCGGGCGCGCCCTCCCAGCGCAGCATGGCTTCGGCGATCCGGGGGGCGAGCTGGGCCCGGCTGTCGGCGGCGATCGCGCCGGCGGTGAAGGTGACGTCGATCCTGGGCATGGACAGATGCTGTCAGGCCGTCGGCCCAAGATGCGACCCTCAAGGGAGATTGCCCCTCACCCTCGTCACCGGTCCGGCCAATGCCGAGAAGGCCGGCGTCGTCCTCGACGCCTACCGCGAGCAGCTCGCTCGCGGCGCCGAGCCGATCCTCGTCGTCCCGCGCTTTGCGGACGTCGAGCACTACCGGCGCGAGCTCGCGGGGGGCGGAGCGGTGTTCGGCGTGCGCGTCGAGCGCTTTCGCGGCCTGATCGCGGAGCTCGCGCGCCGCGCCGGGCTGGCGGGGCGCCCGGTCGGCGCCCTGGCGCGCGAGCGCGTGGCGATCGCCGCGATCGCCGCCACGAGGCTCACGCGGCTCGGACCCGCCGCGAGGACCCCCGGCTTCGCCGCAGGCGTTCGTGCGGCTCGTGGCCGAGCTCGAACAGCAGCGCGTGGATCCGCCGCGGCTGGCGCAGGCGCTGAAGGTGTGGGCTCAGGACAGCGAGGCGCGGGGCGCGTTCGCGGGCGAGCTGTCGGCGCTGGTCTTCGCCTACCGCGAGGCGCTGGAGCGCCTCGGCCGCCGCGACGAAGAACTGCACACCGCGGCCGCCCTCGACGCGATCCGGCTCGATCCGCATCGCTGGGGCGCCACGCCCGTGCTCTTCTACGGCTTCGACGACCTGACGCCGCTGCAGGTCGACGCCGTCGAGACGCTCGCCCGCCATGCGCCGGTGACGCTGGCGCTGACCTTCGAGCCCGGCCGCGTCGCGTTTGCCGCGCGCGCCCAGTCGCACAACGACCTGCTGCCGCTCGCCGACGAGGTCATCACGCTCGACGGCCGGGCTGACCACTACGAGCATGCCGCGCTGCATCACCTCGAGCGCAACCTGTTCGAGGTGGATCCGAGCCCGGCCACCCGCCCGGATGCCGAGGGCGCGGTCGTGATGCTGGAGGCCGGCGGTGAGCGAGCCGAGGTCGAGCAGGTCGCCGCGCACGTCGCACGGCTGATCCGCCACGAGGGCTACGCGCCCGAGGACATCGCGATCGTGTGGCGCGAGCCGCAGGACGCCGCGGCGCTGACCGAGCAGGTCCTGGCGGCCTACGGGATCCCGTACGCGCTGACGCGGCGGGTGCCGCTCGGCCACACGGCGCTCGGCCGCGGGCTGATCGCGCTCGCCCGGTGCGCCGAGGACGACGCCACGGCCGACGACCTGCTGACCTGGTTGCGAACCCCGGGCTTCCTGCGCCACGCGTGGCTGGCCGACGACCTCGAACAGGAGGCGCGCAAGACGGGCGCCCGGACGGCGCAGGCCGCGCGCGAGCTGTGGGAGGAGCGCCATCCGACCTTCCCGCTCGAGGCGATCGACGAGGTCCGCCGCGAGGCGCAGCGCGGCGCTGCAGCGCTCTGCCGACGGCTCGCGCGCGAGGCGCGCGCGGCTCTTCTCCGCGCCGTTTGCACGCGAGGCGCCGGTCTTCACCGGCGCCGAGCGGCTCGACGCGCGCGTCGCGGCGATGGCGCGCCAGACCCTGGAGGAGCTCGGGCGCCTGGCGCAGGCCGATGCGGCGTTGGCCGGCTCGGGCGAGGATCTCCTGCGCACGCTCGGCGAGCTCGAGCTGTTCGTCGGCGACGATCCCGGGCCCGGGCGCGTCCAGGTCGCCCGCCCACAGGACCTGCGCGCGCGCCGCGTCCGGGCGCTCTTCATCTGCGGGCTCAACGAAGGGCGTGTTCCCGCGGCCCGCGCGTCCCGACCCGTTCCTCGGCGACGACGATCGCCACGAGATCAACGTCGCCACCGGTCTGCGGCTGCGCCATCACGACGACACGCTCGCGACCGAGCGGCTGTTCTTCTACGCGGCCGCCTCGCGCCCGACCGACCTGCTCGCGCTCAGCTGGCATACCGGGGACGACGACGGCAAGCCGGCGGTGCGCTCGTTCTTCGTCGACGACGTCGCGGAGCTGTTCGCTCCCGAGCTGCTCGAGCAGCGCAGGCGCCGCGGCCTGGGCGCGGCGGGCTGGGACGGCCGCCGATGCGCCGACCGCCCGCGAGGCGCGCCGCGCCGCGGCCGCTGCGCGCGGCGACGCAACGCGTGAGGCTGAGCCGATCGGCCCGCTGCTCGACCCCGAGGTGCTGCGGTCGCTCAACGAGCGCGAGTCGTGGTCGGCCTCGGCGCTGGAGACGTGGCGGGCATGCCCGGTGCGCTGGTTCGTCGAGCGCCAGCTGAACCCACAGGGCCTCGAGCCCGATCCCGAGCCGCTGGTGCGCGGGACGTTCGTGCACGAGGCGCTGGAACGCGTGTACGCCGGCCTGCCCGGCGGACGGCTCGGTCCGGACGAGCTTCCGGCGGCTCGCGCCCGCCTGCATGAGGCGCTCGCCGAGCTGGAGGGCAAGCACCGCATCTCCGTCGACCCCGACCGCTTGCGCGCCGAAGTGCGCCGTGTCGAGGCCGACCTGATCCGCCATCTGGAGTACGCGGCGCACGACGACAGCGCCTACGCGGCGCGCGAGCTCGAGCTGGTCTTCGGCGAGGACGAGGGGAGCCTGCCGCCGGCGCGAGCTGGGCGGAGGCGAGCTGATGCTGCGCGGCCGTATCGACCGCGTCGACGTGGGACCCGAGGGCGCGATCATCCGCGACTACAAGGGCCGCAGCCCCGTCGACGGCGCCGAGAAGTGGCTGGCGAAGGGCAAGCTCCAGATGGGCCTCTACGTGCGAGCGGTGCAGCAGCTGCTCGAGCTCGACGTCGTCGGCGGGCTGTACCAGCAGATCGGCGGCGAGGAACCGCGGCCGCGCGGGTTCCTGCTCGACGGCGTCGACGAGGACGTGAAGCTCTCGCTGCGCGACCGCATGGCGCCGGAGCAGGCCGAGACGCTGCTGGCCGAGATCGAGGCAGCCGCGCTGGAGGCCGTGCGCGAGATCCGAGCGGGCCGGCTCGAGCCGCGCCCCGAGACCTGCGGCTGGAAGGGGGACGGGTGCAGCTATCCCTCGATCTGCCGTTGCGCGCGGTCGTGACCGACGAGTTCACTCCCGAGCAGGCGCGCGCGATCGCCCGGCGCGAGGAGCGCCTGATCGTCACGGCCAACGCGGGCTCGGGGAAGACGCGCGTGCTGACGGAGCGGTTCGTGCGTTCGTGCATCGACGACGGCATCGACCCCGCGGCGATCCTGGCGATCACGTTCACCGAGAAGGCCGCGGGCGAGCTGCGCGAGCGCGTGCGTTCGCGCTTCGTCGCGCTCGGTCGCCGCGACCTCGCGCAGGCCACCGAGGCGGCCTGGGTCTCGACGATCCACGGCTTCTGCATGCGGGTGCTGAAGGCCAACGCGGTCACGGCCGGCCTGGACCCGGCGTTCACCGTTCTCGACGAGGGCGACGCCCGTGCGCTGCGCACCGAGGCGTTCGAGCGCGCGCTCGCGGTCTGGCTCGGCAATGGCGGGGAGACGCGCTCGGAGTCGCTCGACGTGGCGGCGGCGTACGGCGTTGACGCGCTGCGCAAGCTGGTCTGGTCGGTGCACGACCGCCTGCGCAGCCGCGGCCAGGCCGAGCCGCGGCTGCCCGACGCGCCGCCGGTGGCTGACGTCGCGGCGCTGCGCGCCGACCTCGCTGCGGCGGTCGCGCCGGCACTCGCTGAGGTCGGGGAGCCCGCCGGCCCGCGCACCGAGGAGGCGATCGAAGCGCTCGAGCGATGCCGCGACGCGCTCGCCGGATCCGAGCGCGTCGACGCGTTCAAGGTCGGGCGCACCGCCGGTGCCCTCAAGGGCCCCGCCTGCGACGAGTACCGGCGCGCACACGGCGCGTACGTCCAGGGCCTCACCGACGCCGCCGCCGCTCCGGTGTGGGGGCTCCTCGGTGAGCTGCTCACGGGGTACGCCGCGGCGTACGCGCAGGCCAAGCGGGCGCGCTCCGCGGTGGACTTCGACGATCTCGAGCTGTTCGTTCGCGATCTGTTCGTTCGCGACGGCGCGATCCGCGCGCGCTACGCGGAGCGGTTCGCCCGCATCATGGTCGACGAGTTCCAGGACACGAACCCGCTGCAGCTGGAGCTGCTCGACCTGCTCGGGACCGGCCGCGCGTTCTACGTCGGGGACGTGCAGCAGTCGATCTACCGCTTCCGCCATGCGTCGGTCGAGCTGTTCGCGGCGCTCGGCGACACGCTCGCCATGGCCGGCCAGGCCGAGCAGCTCGCCACGAACTTCCGCACGCGCAAGCCGGTGCTCGACGCGGTCAACCAGGCGTTCGGCCAGATGGAGCGCTTCGTGCCGCTGGTCGCCGGCCGCGACGACACGGCAAGCGCTGAGCCGCTCGTCGAGCTGCTGCTGACCGATTGCGAGGGCTGGGACAGCGTCGATCTCGGCGTGCTGCCGTCCGGCAAGCCCGACCGCTGCGCCGAGGCGCGGCTCGTCGCCCAGCGGGTGCGCGATCTGGTCGACGCCGGCGAGTGCAAGGCCGGTGACGTCTGTGTCCTGCTGCGCGCGAGCACCGACATGGAGACGTTCGAACGCGCGCTCGAGGATCAGGGCTTCGCCACGCTGGCCTCCGGCGGGCGCGGCTTCTGGGCCCGCCAGCAGGTGCTCGACCTCACGAGCTATCTCGCCGCGCTGGTCAATCCGCGCGACGAGCAGGCGCTCCTGGCGGTGCTCGCCTCGCCGATCGTCGGCGTCTCGTCCGACAGGCTGGCGCTGCTGGGCCGCGCCGCGCGTGCCGGCGGAGTCACCTTGTGGGAGGCGGTGCAGGCCGACGAGCAACTGGCCGAGTTCTGTGGCCGGTTCTCGGCCGAGCGCGGCCTGGCGCCGCGGCTGTCGCTCGACGTCCTGCTCGAGCGGGTCATCGAACGCACGCGCTACGACGAGCATGTGCTGCGGCTGCCCGGCGGCCGGCGCCGTATGGCCAACGTGACGAAGCTGATCCGGCTCGCCGCCGCATTCGAGGCGCGGTCCGGCCGCGACGCGCGCGGCTTCATCGATCGCGCCCGCGCCGAGCTCGAGGCCGAGGCCCGCGAGCCGGATGCGCCGATCGAGCTCGACGGCCTCGACGCGGTGCGGCTCATGACGATCCACGCGGCCAAGGGGCTCGAATTCGGCGTCGTGGTCCTGGCCGATCTCGGGCGCCAGATCCCGGGCGGCGGCGACGGCATCCGGCTGGGACCCGACGGGTCGATCGGCCTCAAGCTCCGGCGCCTCGGCGCGCCGTCGCAGGATGCGTTCGCCTACGACGAGCTGGGCGAACTCGAGAAGGCGGCCGATCGCAAGGAGGACGAGCGCGTCTTCTACGTGGCGTGCACGCGCGCGCGAGAGCGGCTGATCCTCAGCGGCTCGGCGAAGCTCGACAAGTGGCCGAACGGCTCGACCCCGATCGCTTGGCTCGCGCCGCGCTTCGCCCCGGGAGCCGCGTCTGGTGTCGGCACCGAGCTGGTGTCGGTCACGCACTCGCGCGCGGCCGATCTGGGCAGCGTCCTGCGCGAGGCCATTCCCGCGCCGCGCGCGAGGCCCGATGCGTCCGAGCCGCGCGCCGCGGAGGGCGGCGAGATCGCCGAGCTCCCGGTGCCACCTCCACCGCCTGCCGTGCGCTCGCTGAGCTACTCGGCGTTGTCGGGCTACGCCGCCTGCCAGTACCGCTTCTACCTGGAGCGCGTGCTGCGGCTGCCGCGCGTCGCCGAACCTGCGCCCGATGCGCCGGCGCAGGGCGAGGCGCTCGACCGCATGGTGCGCGGCTCGATCGCGCACCTGCTGCTCGAGCAGCTCGACCTCGACCGCCCGGCGGTGCCGGATGCCGAGGCCGTCGAACTCGCTGCGCAGATGAGCGACGCCGAGGTGACGCCCGACGACGTCGCCGACCTGCAGGAGCTGGTCCGGGCCGCGATCGAGGGCGACGTCCTCGCGCGCGCGCTCGCCGCTCGCCGGGTCCGCCGCGAGGAGGGCTTCGCGTTCATCCTCGACGACGTGCCGTTCACCGGCTACGTGGACCTGCTGGCCGAAGAGGCTGATGGCACCGCGCTCGTCGTCGATTACAAGACCAATCCGGTGGCGGGGGTGGATCTCGAGGTGCTGACCGAGGCCGACTACGGCGCCCAGCGCCGGATCTATGCGCTCGCGGCGCTGCGCTCGGGTGCGCCGCGCGCCGAGGTCGTCCACCTGTATCTGGAGCGCCCGGCCGAGCCGGTGATCGCTCGCTACGAGGCCGGCGACGCCGCGGCGCTGGAGGCCCAGCTGCGCGCCGGCGCGGCGCCGCTGATGCGCGGCGAGTTCCCGGTCGCCGAGGTTCCCCACCTCGGCCTGTGCAGCGGCTGCCCGGGCCGCGCGCAGCTGTGCACGCACCCGCCCGAGCTCACCGGCCGCGCTCTCTAGTCGCTGGTCTTGTTGGGCAGCAGCGCGTGGCCGTCGAGCACGGCGCGCGACAGGTCGACCACGGAGCGGCTCGTCGAGCGCGCCTTCGCGCGCAACAGCTCGAACGCGGCGCGCTCGTCGACCGAGTGGCGCTCCATGAGGATCCCCTTGGCGCGCTCGATCACCGCGCGGCGCTCCAGCGCCGTCTCGAGCTGGTCGACGGCCTCGGTCAGCTCCGCCTGCTCCGCGTGGCGCCGCAGCGCGACCTCGAGCGCGCTCTGCACCGCGTCAGGAGTGATCGGGCGGGCGTAGGCATGGATGCCGCGGCCGGCCGCCTGGCGAATGAACTCGGGGTCCTCGTCGTCGAGCAGCGCGACGACCGGTCCCGTCGAGAACGAGACGATCTCGTCGATCAACCCGAGCGCGTGCTCGTCGTCGCGATGCACCACGACGACCGAGGCGTCGGGATCCTCGCGCGCGATCGCGCCGGCGACCTCAGACGTGCCGACGGCGAACTCGGTGACCTCATGCCCGAGGTCGCGGAGAATCGTTGCGGTGTCGCGCAGCGCAGCCTCGTCCTCGTCGGCGGCCAGGATCCGCAGACCGCGGACCTGGGTCGGTGTCTGTTCCCCCAAAGTGCCCTCGTGCAAGTTCGCCGGTTGCGATGGTCCCCGTTGATACTCTTACAGGCTGCGCGGCCGAGCATCACGTCGCGCTCCTCTGACGCCCCAGCAGCCTGGCGTTCTCTCAACGGAAGGCCGTCTGCTGTCGGAACTACATGCCAACTCGCGGGTACCCCGCTGCATTGCCGTCCAGTCACGGAAGCGATGCCGGTGACCGCAGAGCCCAATGAGCGGCCTCCTGCGGCACCGACCGAGCGCGCGCGCGAGGACAAGCAGCTGTTCAAGCACTACCTCGAGACCCGCGACCCCGCGGCGCGCGACGCGCTGGTCGAACGCTTCCTGCCGCTCGCGCGCCAGCTCGCCCGTCGCTACCAGCGCGCCGAAGAGCCGCTCGACGACCTCATACAGGTTGCGTCGCTCGGCCTGGTCAAGGCGATCGACCGATTCGACTCCGACCGCCAGGTCGCGTTCTCGAGCTACGCCGTCCCGACGATCCTCGGCGAGATCAAGCGCCACTTCCGCGATCGCACGTGGTCGGTGCGCGTTCCGCGTGATCTTCAGGAGCTCTCGCTGAAGGTCGACCGCACCGTCGTCGCGATGGCCAAGGACCTGCAGCGGTCGCCCACCGTGCCCGAGCTTGCGGAGAAGCTGGAGTGCACCGAGGAGCAGATCCTGGAGGCCATGGAGGCCTCGGGCGCCTACCGCGCGACCTCGCTGAGCGCGCCGCGCGGCGGGGAGGACCAGGGCGACACCCTCGGTGACACGGTCGGAACCGAGGAGCACGGCTACAACGTCGCCGAGGACCGCGCGACGCTCGACCGGCTCATGCAGACGATCACGCCGCGCGAGCGCGAGGTGCTGCGGCTGCGCTTCGAGGAGGACCTGACGCAGGCCGAGATCGGGGAGCGCATCGGCGTATCGCAGATGCAGGTCTCGCGGCTCATCCGCCAGTCGGTCTCGCGCCTGCGTGCCGCCGCGCGCGACCCCGAACCGGCCGACGATCACGCCTGACCGGCGGCGTCGCGCAGCTCATCGGCGAGCCTGTCGCGCAGCAGCGCGAACCCGACGGCGGCCGAGACCGCCGTCAGGAGCCGCTCGACATCCGGATCGATCTCCTCGAGCTCGTCGAACAGCAGCACGACCAGGCCGAGCGGCTCGCCGGCGACCACGATCGGGACGCCACACGCATACAGCCCGGCTGGCACGCCGAGCGCGAACGCGGCGGCCGGCTCGAGCCACGCCGGCTGCGCATCCCGCAAGGCGGCGGCAACGGCGGGGTGGGCCGTCACGGTGATCATCGCCGGACCGAGCGAGCCACGGCGGCTGGAGGCGACCGCCAGCTGTCCGCTGAGATAGGTGGCGAGCGCGGCATCCGTCGCGTTGAGCTGCCGGACGAGCGTGTCGAGGGCCGAGTCACGCCCCGCTGTGCTGGCCTCGACCTGGAACTCGGCCGCGAGCCGGGCGATCGCCTCCATCCAGCGCACGTGGCGCCCGTCGCGCTCACGCAGCTCCTCGAGCTCCCGCTGGAGCGTCGCGACGGACTTGGCCAGCGCGCGCTCGCGGTCGGCCTCGACCCCCACCATCGCGACGAGTGGCGGTTGGCCGGGTTGCACCGGCAGCCGGAAGGCGACCGACCGGGCCTCGCCGGGGAGCGCGTCCCACCGCGGGTGCTCGCAGAGGGCCTCCTCGTGCTCGGCGGCGAACAGCGCCTGCAGCTGCGGGCCGCAGGGCGATGAGGCGAGCGATCGCACGACGCGTTCGAGGTCATTGCCGGTGCCGGTGACGCGCGCAAGCCGCGCGAGCGTCCCGTTCACGTAGACGATCGCGAGCGGCTCGGGCCCCGACAGCGCCGCGACGGGCAGTGGCGCATGCTCGACCATCGTGGCGAACGCCTCGGCGGACAGCTCACGCGCGGGCTCGTCGAACGCCGCCGCGGCGACGGCCCGTGCGATCGGGACGCCGTCCTCGGACGCTCGGCGCACGGCGACCACCCGCGGCACGTCGCGCAGCCGGTAGCGGCGGGGTCCACCACTCACGCGATGCGGGGCCGGGAACCCGTGCCGGCGCTCCCAGGTCCGCAGGCGCTCGCGCGACACCCCGGTCAGCTGCGCGAACGTCGTCGCGCTTACGGTTTGCCCAACTCTGTCCACCCTTCGCCTCCTGCCCGGAGAGTACGGGTCTTGAACTGTCCGCGTTTGCCCACCTTGCCTATGCAACTCGGCGCGAAAGCATCGGGACAACGCCAGGGGAGGGGTTCATGACGAGCGATGCCGACGACCGCCAGCTGCTGCGCCGCTGGCACGAAAACGCTGACGAGGAAGCTCGTGCAGCGCTCGTCGAGCGCACGCTGCCGCTCGCCCGCACGCTGGCGCGCCGCTACGCCAACAAAGGCGAAACCCTCGACGACCTCGAGCAGGTCGCCGCACTCGGGCTGGTCAAGGCGATCGACCGCTTCGACCTGGAGCGGGAGGTGCGCTTCACGACGTTCGCCGTCCCGACGATCGCCGGCGAGATCAAGCGCCACTTCCGCGATCGCGGGTGGATGATCCGGGTTCCGAGAGACGTCCAGGAGCTCAGCGCGCGGATCTCGATCACGCGCGACCGGCTCACGCGCGAGCTCGGGCGCTCACCCACCGTCGCAAGAGCTCGCCACCGCGGCCAAGGCGGGCGTCGAGCAGATCCTGGAGGCGCTCGGCGCCGCCGACGCGTACCGGGCGCTGTCGCTCGACGAGCCGCTGGGCGAAGGGCTGGACGCGCTGGACGCGATCGGCGGCGACGACGTCGGCTTCGAGCGCGTGGAGCAGCGCTACATGCTGCGCTCCGGGCTGACGCACCTGCCCCCGCGCGAGCGCGAGATCCTGCACCTGCGGTTCTACGAGGGCCTCACGCAACGCGAGATCGCCGATCGCGTCGGCGTCTCGCAGATGCACGTGTCGCGGCTGATCCGCCGGTCGATCGAGGCGTTGCGCGAGCGGCTGGTCCGCGTCCGTGGGCGTGCAGGCCGCCTGACCGGCGGGTAGCGTCGGGGTCGTGGCAGAGCGCGACCCGTCAGACGACGAGGAGGAGTCCGAGCGCAACTCGCGTCGCCTGCTCGAGCTCCTGCAGGAGATCCGCGTCGCCACGGCCGGCGTCCAGATCCTGTTCGGGTTCCTCCTGGCGGTCCCGTTCGCCCAGCGGTTCGCAGACGATCTCGAGCTTCCAGCGCCACATCTTCCTGGTCGTGCTCATCTGCACCGCGCTGAGCTCGGCGCTGTTGATCGCGCCGACCGCCCTGCACCGGCTGCTGTTCCGCCGCGGGCACAAGCCGGAGATCATCGAGTACGCCAACCGCATGGCCATCTACGGCCTGATCATGCTCGCCGTGGCGATCGTCGGCGTGGTGCTGTTGCTCACGCACCTCATCTTCGGCCCGGGCGCGGCGGTCGCGGTCACGCTGCCGATCGCCGGCCGTGATCGTCGTCACGTGGTTCGTGATCCCGCTCGTCCGGCGCGGGGACCCGTTGTGATCGCGATCCTCGACATCGACGGCACGCTGGTGGACACGAACTACCAGCACACGATCGCGTGGCACCGCGCGTTGCGGCGCAACGGTGCGCGCGTGGCGGCGTGGCGCATCCACCGCCACATCGGGATGGGCGGCGACAAGCTCGTGGCGGCGCTCTGCGGTGACGAGTTCGAGAACGAGCACGGCGACGCCGTCCGCGAAGCCGAGGGCGAGCTCTACATGGAGCTGATCGACGAGGTCGAGCCGTTCGAGGGCGCCCGCGGGCTGCTCGAGGACCTCAAGGCCGCAGGCCACGGCGTGATCCTCGCGTCCTCGGCCAAGCCGGAAGAGGTCGAGCACTACCTCGATCTGCTCGATGCGCGCGAGCTGGCCGACGCATGGACCGACAGCGGCGACGTGGAGGAGACCAAGCCGGCGCCGGACCTGGTGCGCTCGGCCCTCGACAAGGCGGATGCCGACGGCGGGGCGGTCATGGTCGGCGATACGCCCTGGGACGTGAAGGCCGCTGCCGAGGCCGGCGTGCCGACGGTCGCCGTGCTGACAGGCGGGTTTTCCGAGGCTGAGCTGCGCGATGCGGGCGCCGTCGCCGTGTTCGAGAACATGGAGGGGCTGCGCGCCGGGTTGGCCTCGACGCCGCTCGGGTAGCCAGGAAACATGAGCATCCTGGACAAGATCACCGGCCGCGCCAAGAAGGCCGCGGGCGACATCGCCGATGACCCCAGCCTCCGCCGTGAGGGGCGCCGCGAGGAGCGCAAGGGCGAGGCGAAGGACGAGCTGAACGACGCGCAGGAGCGTGCCGCGGACAAGGCCGCGGAGGTCTCCGACCTCGAGCGCAAGACCTGATGGTCGTTCCTCAGCCGGGTGAGCAGCCCACCCCGGCCGTGCCGGAACCCGGCGTCATCCCGGCGGATCCGACTCCGGATCCGCCGGATGTGCCGCTCGTCCCGGACGAGGATCCGGACACCGCGCCGGACCCAGAACCTCAGCCGAGCGAGTGACTACGCGAGGCCCTCGGCCTCGTACTCGCGCAGGTAGCCCTCGAAGAGGCGGCGGTGGCCCTCCTCGTCACGGAGGATCGCGATGACCATGTCGTTCGTGACGGGATCGACGCCGTCCGTCTTCTCGATGATCAGGTTGTAGTGCTCGATCGCGCCGGTCTCGGCCTCGATCACGCCCTTGATGACGTGCACGACGTCGGTCTGCTGGTCGGGCGGCTGGAGGTAGCTCTGCTCGGCCGTGAAGTCCATTGAGCCGGGGACGACCCCGTAGAGCTCCTTGATCCGCGCGGCGAACTGCTGCGCGTGACCGAGCTCCTCCTGGATGTCCTCGTTGAGCGACTCGATGATCTCCTGGGCCCGGACGCCGTCCGGGTTGACCGAGTTGGCGATGTAGCTCATCACCGTCTCGATCTCCATCCAGTAGGCCTTCGAGAGCAGCGCGATGATCTCCTCGCGGGCCGCTGAGTTGTCGTCGGCCAGGATCCCCTGGCTTGCGTTGCGGGTCTGTGCCATACGACAGACGGTACCCAGCCGGGCGTTTCGCAAGTTCCCCTGCGCGCTTGGATGGTTTGCGCGCGCATGGGGGAGAATGTGTCGCATGCCTCGATCCATCTGGACCGGCGCGATCAGCTTCGGCCTGGTCACGGTGCCCGTGAAGCTCTACAGCGCCGTGCAGCGCAAGAGCGTCCGCTTCCATCAGCTCAGCGGCAAGACCGGCGTGCGCATCCAGCAGAAGCGCGTCGATCCCACGACCGGTGACGAGGTGCCCTACGAGGAGATCGTCAAGGGCTACGAGATCGCGCCCGACCAGTACGTCGCTCATCGAGCCGCCGAGCTCGAGGCGCTCGATCCGAAGAAGACCAAGACGATCGAGATCTCCGACTTCGTCGGGCTCGACGAGATCGACCCGATCTTCTACGACCACCCGTACTACCTCGCACCCGCGGCCGGCGGCGCCAAGCCCTACCGGCTGCTGTACGAGGCGATGGTCGAGACGCGCCGC
Source organism: uncultured Actinomycetes bacterium (assembly GCA_963794105.1). Lineage (GTDB taxonomy): Bacteria > Actinomycetota > Thermoleophilia > Solirubrobacterales > Solirubrobacteraceae > AC-49. The sequence continues at coordinate 96,405 of CAWCEB010000142.1, forward strand.
GTCGCGATCGCCAAGGTCGTGATCCGCCAGAAGGAGAACCTCGTGGCGATCCGCCCGATGGAGGGCGGCGTCCTGGGCATGTCGACGATGATCTTCGCCGACGAGGTCGTCCCGCCCGACCGCCTCGACGACCTGCCCGACGACATCGAGACCACGAAGCAGGAGGTCGAGATGGCGCGCATGCTGATCGACTCGCTCGCCGCCGACTTCGAGCCGTCCAAGTACGAGGACACCTACCGCGAGCAGGTCCTCGCGATGATCGAGCGCAAGGCCGAGGGCAAGGAGATCGCGGTCCAGCCCGCCACCGAGGAGGACGCCGCGCCGGTCCCCGACCTCATGGCCGCGCTGAAGGCCTCGCTCGACGCGGTGCAGAAGGACGGCAAGAAGAAGCCCGCCGCCAAGAAGGCGCCCGGCGAAGAAGAAGGCCGCGGCCAAGCGGTGAATCTGCCCTGCGCCGGGTAAGCCCACCCGGCGCATGGCTCAGCGACTTCGCAAATCCGACTGCACGGGACCCGGCATCGCCCGCCGCCGGCGCGGCAAGGGGTTCGAGTACCTGGACGCGGACGGCGAGCGCGTCACCGACCGCGAGGTCCTGGACCGGATCAACGAGCTGGTGATCCCGCCGGCCTGGGAGGACGTCTGGATCTGCCCGTACCCCGGCGGCCACATCCAGGCCACCGGAGTCGACGACCGCGGGCGCAAGCAGTACCTGTACCACCCGCGCTGGCGTGAGCGCCAGGACCAGAAGAAGTTCGACGACATGGTCGTGTTCGCCCGTGCGCTGCCCGCCCTGCGCGAGCGCGTCGCGGCGCGACCTCGCCGGCGACGAGCTCGACCGCGACCACGTCCTCGCATGCGCGGTGCGGCTGCTGGACCGCGGCTTCTTCCGGATCGGCTCCGAGGACTACGCCGTCACGAACGAGACGTACGGGCTCGCGACCATGCGCAAGCGCCACGCCGTGGTGGAGGGCGACACCCTGCTGTTCGACTACCCGGCCAAGAGCGGCAAGCGCCGCGTGCAGGCCGTGATCGACCCGGAGATCGCCGACACGATCCAGCGCCTCAAGCAGCGCCGTGGCGGGGGCGACGAGCTGCTGGCGTTCAAGCGCGGCGGCCGCTGGGCGGACGTGCGCTCGCTCGACATCAACACCTACCTCAAGGAAGCGACAGGGCTCGACGATCTCCGCCAAGGACTTCCGCACCTGGGGCGCGACCGTGATGGCGGCGATCGCACTGGCGAGTCGCGGGACCGGCCGCGGCGCACCAAGACCGGGCGCAAGCGAGCGATCACGCGGGCCGTGAAGGAGGTCGCCTACTACCTGGGCAACACGCCCGCGGTCGCGCGCGCGTCATACATCGACCCGCGGGTGTTCGACCGCTACCGCGACGGCGTCGTGATCGCGGTGTCACGACCTCGAGCACGAGCCCGACGAGACCGCGATCCAGGGCGAGGTGGAGGAGGCGGTGCTCGATCTCGTCACCGGCGGCGGCCATCGCACGACGCGCGGCCTGGACCGCGTCGAGGCGATCCAGCGAGCCGCCGCTTAGGAGGAAGCGGGCGCTTCGTCGGCGTCCAGCGCTGCGACGGCTTCGTCGCGCGTCGCGCTGATCGGGAAGATCTGGTCGAGGCCGGTGATCTCGAACGTCTTGGCGATGTTGTCGTCGACGTTGACGATCGTGAGACGGCCGTCCCGGGAGCGCAGCCGCTTGACCGCGCCGATCAGGACGCCGAGGGCCGTCGAGTCCAGGAACGTCGTATCGGTGAGGTCGACGACGATCCGGGTGTGACCCGACTCGATGGCCTCCGACAGCGCTGATTTGAGCTCGGGGGCCGTGAAGAGATCGATCTCGCCGCGCACGGCGACGATGTGGCGCTCTGCGTCGAGCGACTCTTGGCTGAGGCTGAACTCCGGTGGCATGCCGTTCCTATTGTGATGATTTCAGTGCGCGAACGTCACGACGCGAACGAAACGCGGATGCGCAGCTGTTCGCCGTGCTCGCCCGGGCTCTTGTCAACCTCGTCCGCGACGCGCTCCAGCACGTTGCCGACGCCAGGCAGCGTCGCGTCCGCGACGAGTCCCTCGGTTCCCCCTTCGGCAAGCGACCGCACGATGATCTCCAGCGCCGAGTCGTCCGTGCGCACGACGACGCGAACGCGGTCGTCGGCGGAGAACCGCGGGGCGTGCGCGGCGACGGCGTCGGTGATCAGCAGCGCGTCGTCGAGGCGGTCGATCGGACACTGCGCGCGCGCGGCGAGCATGCCGACGACACGGCCCAGGACAGCGCCGACGAGCGGGCCGCGGACGATCGCGACCTGCGCCTCGTTGGGCCCGGGCGCCGTGCTCGGCGTCTCGCTCACGCGGCGGCCTCGGCGTCGGTCAGCAGGAAGGTCATGCGCACCTCGGTTCGCTCGTCGGGGCCCGTGCCGAGCTCGAGCGACTCCGCAAGCGTCGCGATCAGCGGCAGGCCGAGCCCGAGCCCGGGGCTGTCGGGCCGCGGCAGCATTCCGCGGCCCTCGTCGTGGACGACGACCGTCAGGCGATCGTCGCGCACCCATGCGCTGATCCCGAGCGGGCCCTCGCCATCGGGGTAGGCGTGGACGACGACGTTGGTGCACGCCTCGGTCACGGCGAGCTTGATGTCCGCCAGCGCCTGGTCCGGCGACGTCGAGCGCGTCGCCGAATCCGCCGAGCGCATGCCGAACGACCGCGACGTTCTCAGGGCGGGCGGGCAGCGTGAGCTCGAGGTCGGGGGTCACAGAATCGGCCATCACATCACGATCCGGCGCATTGCCGGGATCGTCAGCCGTAGTGCCCACCGCCATCTCCTTCCATTCGCGCCGATCCTCGGGGCGCGGAGTCTAGTGCTCCGGCGCACGAACCCGTACTCGCGGGGTTCACCGTCGCGCGGGACCGTTCGCTACGCTTCCCGCTCCTTCCCCGCGCCCCCCGCGCCGCCGACCACGGGAGCGTTTCATGTCCTTGCGCAACCAGCCGCCACAGGCCGACGGCCTCTACGACCCTAGGTTCGAGCACGATGCCTGTGGCGTGGCGATGGTGGCGCGGCTGGACAACCGGCCGACGCACGAGGTCGTCGACCGCGCGCTGGTGGCGCTCGACAACCTCGAGCACCGCGGCGCCGAGGGCGCCGACATCCGCACGGGCGACGGCGCCGGGATCCTCGTCCGCATCCCCGACGCGTTCCTGCGCGCGGTGGTCGACTTCGACCTCCCGCCGCTGGGCTCCTACGGCGTGGCGCAGTGCTTCCTGCCCAACGACCCGGCGCGCCGCGAGAAGATCGAGCAGCTGCTCGAGATGAACGTCCGCGTCGAGGGCCAGCGCGTCCTCGGCTGGCGCGACGTCCCGGTCGACGAGCAGCACGTCGGCGACACGGCCGCCGCCTCGCGGCCCTGCATGCGCCAGCTCTTCATCGCGGCCGGCCCCGGCTTCGAGGGCCACCAGATGGCGTTCGAGCGCAAGCTCTACGTGATCCGGCGGATCGTCGAGCTCGCCGCCGGCCCGGACTTCTACGCGTCCTCGTGCTCCTCGCGCACGCTGGTCTACAAGGGGATGCTGATCTCCCACCAGCTCCGGCACTTCTACCCGGACCTGGCCGACGAGCGCTTCGCGTCGGCGCTGGCGCTCGTGCACTCGCGCTTCTCGACGAACACGTTCCCGAGCTGGGAGCGCGCGCATCCATACCGCGTGATCTGCCACAACGGCGAGATCAACACGCTCATGGGCAACGTCAACTGGATGCGCGCCCGCGAGTCACAGCTGGCGAGCGAGCTGTTCGGGATCGACCTGCAGAAGGTGATGCCGGTCGTGCGTCCCGGCGGCTCGGACTCGGCGACGTTCGACAACGTCCTCGAGCTGCTGATGCTCGCGCGGCCGCTCGCTGCCCCACGCGGCGATGATGATGATCCCCGAGGCCTACCGCGACCGCGACGACCTGCCCGAGGAGCTGAAGGGCTTCTACGCGTTCCACGCGTGCCTCATGGAGCCGTGGGACGGCCCCGCATCGGTGTGCTTCACCGACGGCACCGTCGTCGGCGCCACGCTGGACCGCAACGGCCTGCGCCCGGGCCGCTGGGTCGAGACGAAGGACGGCCACGTCATCCTCGGCTCCGAGGCGGGGATGCTGCCGATCGAGCCGGCCGACGTGAAGCGCCTCGGCCGCCTGGCGCCGGGCAAGCTGTTCCTGGTCGACCTCGAGAAGGGCCGCATCGTCGAGGACGAGGAGGTCAAGCGCCAGGTCGCCACGCAGCGCCCGTACGGCCAATGGGTCGCCGACAACGTCGTGCACTTCAACGACCTGCCGCCGCAGCCGGCGCGCACGCTGGACGAGCCGCTGCGCGCGCTGCAGCTGGCGTTCGGCTACACGCAGGAGGACCTGCGCGTGCTGATCGCGCCGATGGCGAAGGCGGGCGAGGAGCCGATCGGCTCGATGGGCAACGACAACGCCCTCGCCGTGCTGAGCGACCAGCGCCCGCCGCTGTTCTCGTACTTCAAGCAGCTGTTCGCGCAGGTGACCAACCCGCCGATCGACCCGATCCGCGAGTCGATCGTGATGTCGCTCGCGACCGGCGTCGGGGCCGAGCAGAACCTGCTCGACGAGACGCCCGAGCACGCCCACCAGCTGGTCATGGACCAGCCGATCCTGCGCAACAGCGAGCTCGAGACGCTGCGCGAGGTCGACACGTCGGTCTTCCGCTCGCACACGATCGACATCACCTGGCCGGTCAACGAGGGCGCGCACGGGATGTCGGCGCGCCTGACCAACGTCTGCGACGAGGCCTACGACGCGATCCAGGCCGGGATCAACGTCGTGATCCTGTCCGACCGTGCGGTGTCGCCGGAGCGCGCGGCGATCCCGTCGCTGCTCGCGGTCGCGGCGGTGCACCACCACCTGGTGCGCCTCGGGACGCGCCTGCGCGCGGGCCTGGTGCTCGAGTCCGGCGAGCCGCGCGAGGTGCATCACTTCGCGACGCTGATCGGCTACGGCGCGAGCGCGATCAACCCGTACGTGATGTTCGAGACCGTCGCGGAGCTGTTCGACGACGCCGAGGAGGCCGAGCTGAAGGTCGTCAAGGCGCTCGGCAAGGGCCTGCTCAAGACGATCTCGAAGATGGGGATCTCGACCATCCAGTCCTACAACGGCGCGCAGATCTTCGAGGCGGTGGGGCTGGAGAAGAGCCTGATCGATCGCCACTTCGCCGGCACCGCATCGCGGATCGGCGGTATCGGCCTCGACGTGCTCGCGAAGGAGACCCTGGACCGTCATGCGCGCGCGTACCCGCGCGCCGTGGAGGACCTGCTGCCTGTCGGCGGCGTCTACGCCTGGCGCCGCGACGGCGAGAAGCACATGTGGAACCCCGAGACGATTGCGTCGATCCAGCACGCGGTCAGGCTCGAATCGCAGGAGAAGTACGACGAGTACTCCGCGATGGTCAACGACCAGGCCTCGCGTGAGGCGACGCTGCGCGGCCTGTTGCGCTTCCGCGCCGCGGGCATCGAGCCGATCCCGATCGAGGACGTCGAGCCCTGGACCGAGATCGTCAAGCGATTCGCCACCGGCGCGATGTCGCTCGGGTCGATCTCCACCGAGGCGCACGAGACGCTCGCGATCGCGATGAACCGCCTCAACGGCCGCTCGAACACGGGCGAGGGCGGGGAGGACCCGCGGCGGTTCGTCCCCGATGCGAACGGCGACCGCCGCCGCTCGGCGATCAAGCAGGTCGCGTCGGGGCGCTTCGGCGTGACGATCCACTACCTGCGCAACTCCGATCAGCTGCAGATCAAGATGGCCCAGGGCGCCAAGCCCGGCGAGGGCGGCCAGCTGCCGGGCCACAAGGTCGACAAGTACATCGGCTGGGTGCGGCACACGACGCCGGGCGTGGGCCTGATCTCGCCGCCGCCGCACCACGACATCTACTCGATCGAGGACCTCAAGCAGCTGATCTACGACCTGCGCTGCTCGAACCCGAGCGCGTCGGTGTCGGTGAAGCTCGTCGCCGAGGTGGGCGTGGGGACGGTCGCCGCGGGCGTCGCCAAGGCGAACGCCGACCACGTGCTGATCTCGGGCCACGACGGCGGAACCGGCGCCTCGCCGCTGAGCTCGATCGTCAGCGCGGGCGTGCCCTGGGAGATCGGCCTGGCCGAGACGCAGCAGACACTGCTGCTCAACGACCTGCGCTCGCGCATCACGGTCCAGACCGACGGTCAGCTGAAGACCGGCCGCGACGTCGTGATCGCCGCGCTGCTGGGTGCCGACGAAATGGGCTTCTCGACCGGCCCGCTGGTCGCGGCGGGCTGCATCATGATGCGCGCCTGCCACCTCAACACGTGCCCGGTCGGCATCGCCACGCAGGACCCCGAGCTGCGCAAGCGCTTCAAGGGCGTTCCCGAGCACGTCGTCAACTTCTTCCACTTCGTCGCCGAGGAGGCGCGCGGGATCATGGCGTCGCTCGGCGTGCGCACGGTCGACGAGCTGATCGGCCGCACGGACCTGCTCGAGATGGACGACGCGATCGAGCACTGGAAGGCGCGCGGCATCGACCTGACGGCGCTGCTGGCGATCCCGTCGTCCGTGCCCGACGACGCGCCGCGCCGGCGCGTGCAGCCGCCGCCGCGCGGTCCTCGACAACCACCTCGACTGGGACCTGCTCGAGCAGGCCCGCGCCACGATCGACGGCTCCGCCGACCGCGTCCGGATCCAGAGCGAGGTGCGCAACGTCAACCGCTGCGTCGGCGGCATCCTCTCGTCCGAGATCGCCGCAGCGCGCGGCGCCGATGGCCTCCCCGAGGACTCGATCAGCGTCGAGCTTGCGCGGCTCCGCCGGCCAGTCGTTCGGCGGCTGGCTGGCGCCGGGCGTGACGTTCACGCTGCACGGCGACGCCAACGACTACACCGGCAAGGGCCTCAGCGGCGGCGTGCTCGCCGTCATGCCGCCCGATGGCGTGACCTACCGGGCCGAGGACAACGTGATCATCGGCAACACCGTCCTGTACGGCGCGACGAGCGGCAAGGCGTTCTTCCGCGGCCAGGCGGGCGAGCGCTTCGCGGTCCGCAACTCCGGCGTCCACGCGGTCGTCGAGGGCACGGGCGACCATGGCTGCGAGTACATGACCGGCGGCCGCGTGGTCGTCCTGGGCCCGACCGGACGCAACTTCGCGGCCGGCATGAGCGGTGGCCTCGCGTTCGTGCTCGACGAGCAGGGGGCGTTCCGCTCGCGCGTGAACGCCGCGATGCTCGACCAGCTCGAGGAGCTGACCGACGCCGACGCCGCGGACGTGCTGGCGCTGATCACCGAGCACCGCGACCGCACCGGGTCGCCGGTGGCCCAGCGCGTCATCGACGACTGGGATCGCTACCGCGCGCGGTTCGTGAAGCTCTTCCCGACCGACTACAAGCGGGTGCTGGCCGAGCAGGCCGCCGAGGCCGCGTCGTCGTCGTCCGAGGCGGTGCCGGCCTGATGGGCGAGCTCGGCGGCTTCCTCAAGATCGAGCGCAGCAACGTCGCCTACCGCGACGCGCGCGAGCGCGCATCGGACCTGCGCGAGTTCCTCGTGTCCAAGAGCGTGCCCGAGCTCCAGCAGCAGGGCGCGCGGTGCATGGAGTGCGGCGTGCCGTTCTGCCACAACGGCTGCCCGCTGGGGAACCTGATCCCCGATTGGAACGACCTCGTGTACCGCGATCGCTGGCAGGACGCGATCCGCCAGCTGCACGCGACCAACAACTTCCCCGAGTTCACCGGGCGCCTGTGCCCCGCGCCGTGCGAGGCCTCGTGCGTGCTCGAGATCAACGAGGGCGACGCCGTCACGATCAAGCAGATCGAGAACTCGATCATCGACCGCGCGTGGGCCGAGGGTTGGGTCAAGCCGCAACCGCCGACGGTCGAGACCGGCATGAGCGTCGCCGTCGTCGGCGCCGGCCCCGCCGGCATGGCCGCGGCGCAGCAGCTGCGCCGCGCCGGGCACGCGGTCGTGCTGTTCGAGCGCGACGAGGCCGCCGGCGGGCTCGTTCGCTTCGGCGTGCCGGAGTTCAAGATCGAGAAGGCCACCGTCGAGCGCCGCGTGCAGCAGCTCGCCGCCGAGGGGGTCGAGATCCGCTACGGCGTCGAGGTCGGCCGTCGACATCACGCCCGACGACCTGCGGGCGCAGTTCGACGCGGTCGTGCTCTGCGACCGGCTCGCGCTCGCCGCGCGACCTGCCGGTCCCCGGGCGCGAGCTGGACGGCATTCACTTCGCGATGGACTACCTCTACGAGCGCCAGCGCGCCGTCGACGGTGGCCGCGAGCACGGCGCCATCCGCGCGACCGGGAAGCACGTGATCGTGATCGGCGGCGGTGACACCGGCGCGGACTGCGTCGCCAACGCGACGCGCGAGGGCGCCGCCTCGGTCGTCCAGCTCGAGCTGCTCCCCGAGCCGCCGCTCCGCCGCCCCGACGACCGGACGCCGTGGCCGCTGTGGCCCGCGAAGTTCCGCCTGAGCTACGCGATGGAGGAGGCCCGCGCGCTCGGCAAGGGCGTGCAGAGCTTCTCGGTCGTCACGACGCACTTCGAGGCCGGCGACGACGGCGCCGTGGGCTCCCTGCACTACGCCCACGCCCAGGACGCGCCGCCGTTCGGGCCGGTCGAGGGCACCGAGGATTCGATGCCCGCCCAGCTCGTGCTGCTGGCCATGGGCTTCCTGCATCCCGAGCAGGAGCTCGTCGACGGCCTGCGCCTGGCCAAGGATGCGCGCAACAACATCGCCGCGCCCGTCTACGAGACCTCCGAGGAGGGCATCTTCGCCGCGGGCGACGCACGCCGTGGCCAGTCGCTGATCGTGTGGGCGATCAACGAGGGCCGCCAGGCCGCGCGGATGGCCGACCGCTACCTGCGGGCCAAGGCGCCCGCGCCGGTCGAGACGGGCAACGTGCACGACGCGGACTTCGGCCCCGAGGGCCCGCCGCAGCACGTCACCGGCGCGCTCGTCGCCGAGGAGTATGCCGCGACTTTGGGTATCCCCTGTTGTTGTGAGGATGGGGGAACACCACAAGCAGGGAGAGGGCAGTCGATGACACGACGGATCCTGGCGGCCGGTGTGACGGCCGCGATCGCCATCGCGGCGCCGGCGGGCGCGGCTTCGAAGCCGACCGTGACGACGGGCGGCGCCTCGCAGATCACACAGACATCGGCCACGCTCACGGGCAAGGTCAATCCGAACGGCGCGCGCACCACGTACTTCTTCCAATACGGCACGTCGAACCTCTACGGCTCGACGACGGGTCCGACCGATGCAGGCGCGGGCACGAACGCCAAGGCCGCCACGGCGGGGCTCACCGGCCTCGCGCCGTTCACGAAGTACCACTATCGGCTGGTCGCCGAAAACGCGCAGGGCAGGACGTTCGGCGGTGACAGGACCTTCACGACGAAGAAGCAGCCGCTGGGCTTCAGCCTGGCAGCGAATCCCAACCCAGCCACATGGGGGACCGGGGCGACGCTCTCGGGCCAGCTCACCGGGACGGGCAACGCCAACCGGACGGTGCAGCTGCAGCAGAAGGCGTTCCCGTACAGCACGAACTTCGTCAACACGGGCAACCCGCTGGTGACCGACGGCAACGGCAACTTCGGGTTCGCCGTTCCGCTGCTCACCGTGAACACCCAGTTCCGCGTCGTGACGGTCGGGACGCCGAGGGCGACCAGCCCGGTCGTGATCGTCGGGTGCGCGGTGCGCGTCGGCGTCAAGACGAGCGCCACGCGCGTGCGGCGCGGCCATCGCGTGCGCTTCTCGGGCCATGTCACGCCGGCCAACGACGGTGCGCTGTTCGCGATCCAGCGCCTCCGCAAGGGCAACTGGATCACGGTCAAGGGCGGCTCGCTGCGCCACGGCACCGTGACGTCCTCGCGGTATCGCAAGTCGTTGCGCGTCAGCCACTTCGGCAAGTACCGCGTCTTCGTCGGCGTGAACAACCAGAACACGTCCGGTGTGAGCCGGGAGGTTCGCCTGCGCCGCCGCGGGTAGATTCCGGCGATGCTCGGCTATCTCATCGCGCTGGCGATCGGGGGACTGATCGTCGGCGCGTTCGCGCGCCTCGCGCTCCCCGGCAAGGACCCGATGAGCATCCTGCAGACGATGCTCGTGGGCATCGCCGGCTCGTTCGCGGCCGGCCTGCTCGTCCGCGTGATCTTCGGCGCGCACTACACCGCGGGCTTCCTGGCGTCGCTGGCGTGCTCGACCGTGATCGTCTACTTCATCCGCCGCAGCCGCGGCGGCGGCCTGACCGACCCGGGCCGCCCGCCGTTGCAGCGCTGACGCTTGGGCCGAGTGGCGTGCAGCGTTCAGTTCGGGCGTTGGTGGGGCGCGCGGCGGGGTTCGGGCGTCGAGGGAGAAGGGACCGGTGCGCCAGTGTTCGGCGTGGGCCCCGAGCGTCGTAACTATTACGACGTTGGGGGCCCGGGCGCGCGGGGACAAAAGGGTCAGACCCCAATGTCACGGGGGACAAAAGGGTCAGACCCCAATGTCACGGGGGGTCGGGCCGGCAGCCCGCGGCGCGGCCGGCACCTGACGCGACTTGGGCGGCATAGTTCGCGCATATAGCGACTTAGGCAGCCCAAGTGAGCGCCAGCGGTTCACCCCCTCCCTCAGTGACGGCAACCAGCGCGGAGCGCCCGCCCAAGCGAACGCGCTGCGCGCCACCAACGTGACGCAACGCCCGCAAAGCGACAGCAGGCCCTACAGCTGCGTCGTGTCCGTCTCGGCGCCGAGCAGGACCGCCCGGTGAGCTCGAGGGTCGGCGGCGCGACGAGCATGTGCTGCGCTGCCACCACGGCGTCGCGCCAGCGGCGCTGCAGCGTCATGCCGTCGTAGATCGCGCTGCCGCCTGCCAGGCCGCAGCGCGCCGGCAGCGACATCGGCGGCGGTCCGCGCGGCGTGCGTCGCGGCGATCCGCAGGCCCGCTCGGTGCGCGACCGTCATCGCGCCGTCCGCTTGTGCGGCCTCCCAGGCCTCGTCGACGGCGGCCAGCAGCCCGGCGCGGGCCGCGCGCAGCGCGCCCTGTGCGGCGGCGACGTCGGCCTGGACGGTTGCCCGCGCGGCGAGCGGACGGGTGCCGCCCGTCGGCGTCTTGCCGGCGGCGATGCCCACCAGGTCGTCGAGCGCGCCACGCGCGATGCCCAGCCCGCAGGCGGCGATCGCGATGGCCAGCAGGCCGAACAGCGGGAACGCGTACAGCGGGCCGGTCGCCGTCGGCGCGTCGGAGAAGACCGACGCGCTGCGACCGGCCGGGACGAGGACGCGGTCCATCTCGATGTCGTGGCTGCCGGTCGCGCGCAGTCCCGCGACGTGCCACGTGTCGTGGATCACCACCTCCTCGCGGCGGGCGACCGCGAGCCGCGGCGCCGGCTCACCCTCGACGATCACGCCGCCCAGCAGCCAGGCGCAGTGCTCGCAGCCGCTCGCGAACGGCCAGCGCCCGGTCACCTCGATGCCGCCGTCGACGCGGACGCCGCGCCCGCGTGGGGCGAACACGCCACCCGCGATCGACAGCGGATCGGCGAACAGCTCGCCGGCGTGCTCGGGCGGCAGGTAGCCGGCGAGCAGGCCCGACGTGGCACAGACCGCGACGAGCCAGCCCGCGGCGCCGTCGCCGCGGGCCAGCATCTCCACCGACTCGACCAGCTCCGCGGGCGGCGCCTCGAGCCCGCCCGCCGCCGCCGGCGCGAGCATGCGAAACAGCCCTGCCTCGGCCATCGCCGCGACGACCGGGGTGGCGAGCCGCCGATCACGTTCGCCTGCATCGGCGTGGTCGGCGGCGAGGACGGCGAGGGAGCGGGCGGCGGCGACGAGCTCGATCGCGCGAGCCTATCGCCGCCACACCGCGCCAGACCGCTTCTACGGGCCGATCCCGGCCGGCGCCTGCGAGCGGATCCACTCGCGCAGCGCGGTGTCGCCGACGCGCGCGTAGACGCCCGGCTTGCCGGGCTCGGCGCAGCCCTCGCCGAACGACGTCGCGCCGACGACGCGCAGCGCGCCCGCCGAGGTGTGGCCGAACATCGGGCCGCCCGAGTCGCCCTGGCACGTGTCGACGCCGCCCTGCGGGAAGCCCGCGCAGATCATCGTCGTGGCGTCGAAGTCGCTGTATGCGCCCGAGCAGTAGGCGTCGGTCGTGATCGGCACGTTGGCCTCCTGCAGCGTCGATGGCGGTGTCGCCGCCCTCCGACGTCGTGCCCCAGCCCACGATCGTCTCGCTCGTCCCGGCGCCCAGAGCGCGGTCTCGCTCGTGCCGGACACCGGCGTCGGCGCCTCGGCCGCATTGCGCGAGAGCTTGAGCAGCGTGATGTCGTAGCCCGAGGTCGCGAGGTAGCTCGGCTCGACGATCGCCTGCGACACGGGCACCTGCTCACCCTGCGTGTCGGTGTGGCCGCCGATCCGGACGTCGATGAGCGGTGCGGGCCACGAGGCGGGCGTCGCGACCGCCGCACCGGTGATCGAGCCGCAGTGGCCCGCGGTCAGGACCCAGTTGGGCGCGATCAGCGTGCCGGTGCACAGGAAGGACTGTCCGAGCGTGACGCGGGCGACGGAGGGATACGGGCCGGCATCGTGCCCGCCCACGATCGCCATGGACGACGCGGGCGCCAGCGCAAGCGCACAGCTCGCCGCGCCCAGCGCGAGGATGGTCTTGAGGGAACGGTTCATAGGAGCGACAACGCGCCGCTCCTATGAACCTTGCGGCTAGCGTCACTTGCGATGTCCGATGAACGAGATCACCTGCTGGATCCCGCTCGGGCGGTTCGTGTAGCGGATCGTGGTCGGCAGGAGCCCGGGGGCGAACTTGATCCGTTCCGCGTTGGCGTCCATGAACCACGCGGCGACGTCGTTGCCCTGCGCCGCGGCGATCGCGTCACCGGCCGCCTGGAACGCCTGCCAGACGGTCGCCTGGCAGGTCGCCTTGTCGCCCGCTCCCGCAGAACTTCGTCCGGTAGGGCGCCTGGACCGATTCGCCGACCATCGGCTTCAGGTCCTTGTCGATGATCCAGATCCGGCCGTCCTGGAAGCCCGATGCCGGGCCGTTGACGCGGCCGACCAGTGTGCTCAGGAAGTCGTTCTGCGGCCCGATCGCCGGCGCGAGGATCGCGTCGGCGAGGCGCGGGTACAGCGCATCCCAGATCGCCGGCCCGGCGCCGGCGTCGGCCTTGCCGTCGAGGTTGACGTCGAGGCGGCTGGAGCCGCTCGGCGCGCCACGCGTCGAGCGCGGCGAGCATCTGGCCCTCGCGCGGCGCTCGGCGGCGTGCTGCCCGCGAGCAGCTTGTCGAGCAGCGGCGTCAGCTCGACCGAGCGCAGGTCCTGGGTGGCGGCCGCGTTCATCGCGGACGTGACGCGTCGCGAGCGTGTGCTTCTTGCGCTTGGCGAGGCTCGTCGACCAGCATCGGCGAGCGATACGTCGAGCCGTAGGCCCAGTTGTCGTCGGCCGAGCCCCAGTTCGCGCGCGGGCTTGTTGTTCCAGTTGACCAGCAGCCCGCTCTGCGGGTCGGCCTGGAACGCGTGGTCGCTCGCTGCCAGGAAGCCCGTCCACTCGAACTCGCCCGTGCCCTTCGTCGGCAGGCGCGGGTCCACGTGCGGGTTGCGCAGCGGCAGCCGCCCGGCCGAGTAGGTCGCGATGTTGCTTGTCGTCCGCGTAGGCGACGTTGAACGTGAACGGCGACTGCGCGGCGGACTTGAGGAACGATCCGACCGAGTGGATGCGGCCCTCCGTCGCGTCCTTGAACAACAGGTTCCACTGCGCGTCGCGCATGTAGCTCGAGCGCTGCTGCGAGATCGCCACGCGCGTGCCGCCGACGGTCGCGTAGCCGATCACGGGCCCGTGCACCGTCTGGTGGAACACGACCTTGCCCTGGCCGACGATCTCGCCGGCGTCGATCGTCTCCATGTCGCGGCATTGGCCTTTGTACATGTACTTCAGGTCGCTGCCGTCGCAGAGCGTCTCGACGAAGTCGTCGGTCGTGTCCGATCCGGCCGAGGTGAGCGACCAGGCGAAGTCGGGCCCGCGCCCGATCAGGATCGACCCGGGCTGGGCCGGCGAGGATGCCCCGCGCGCCTCGTAGCCGGGCCCGTGCAGGTCGAGCTCGAAGGTGAGGCCGGGGTAGTAGTAGCCGATCTGCGGGCCCGCGACGAACAGCGGGTGGCCCGTGGCCGAGCGCTTCCCGGAGACCATCAGGAAGTTCGACGCCCAGCCGTGCGGCTCGAAGCCCGCGCCGCGCGTCGTCGCTCCCTGCGTCGCCGGCACCGGCTGGAAGCTGCCGTCGTCGAGGATCGCGTTGCCGGAGCGGTCGCCGCCCGCCGGGATCGGCTCGTAGGGCACCGAGCGCGTCATGCGTCGTCGGTGCGTCGGGGTCGTTGTGCTCGGACAGGTCGTCGAAGAGCTGGTTGCCGGCCGTGTCGCCCAGGCGCGTGGTCAGGCCGCTGAGCAGCTCGGATCGCCGCGCTTCGTCGCCGCCGCCGCGGCCGAAGAGCTGGCCGGCGACCGCGTTGGCCGCGTAGATGTCCACGCGCGTGTACGGCGTCGCCGTCGACTTGTCGAACTTGAGCCTCGCGTTGGCGCCCTTGACGTACATGTCGATGTCATGGAGCAGCGCCTTGCCGCGCTTGCCGCGCTGCTTGAGCAGCGCGGTCTGCTGGGACTCGATCATCTGGTCGACCTGGGCCGTCGTCTTGACCTGCTTGAGCCCGACGATCAGGTTGATCGCATTGATGCCCGGGGCGTCGACCGCCGCGAACCGGGCGGGGTAGCGCGCTTGGGCGAGCAGCAGCCCGCGATCCTCCTGCAGGATCCAGCCGGCGGCCCAGACCACGTCGTCGTGGGTCTTGCCGTAGACGTGGGGGACGTTGAACCGGTCGCGCACGATGCGCACGCCCTTGCGCGTCACCTTCTCCACCGTCACGGGCCCCGGCGTGCCCTTCTTGCCGAGCTTCTCGGACTTGAAGTCCTTCTTGAGGTCCGCGTTCGTGACCTTGTCGGACAGCGGCGTGAGGGCGTCGTACATCTTCGCCTGCACGTCGGCCTTGGCCGTGGGGACGCCTCCGAACTGGCCGGAGGGGATGATGTTCAGGGCGGTGCTGCTGTAGTCCTTCGCGGTCGCCGGACCAGCGGCGAGCAGGGCGAGGACAGCAGCACCGAGTGGGACAGTGGCTGCGCGCATTGGCGGGACCCTATATGACGGTGCGGCAAAGTTGACGCATGCGTCATTTTTCTGGGATAATGTGACGCGATGAGCGAGGCGGCCCTTGCGGGCAAGCGCGAGCAGACCAAGGCCGCCAACCGCGCCGCGATCCTCGACGCCGCGCGCAGGGTCTTCTCGGAGCTGGGCTACGGAGCGGCGACGGTTCGCGACATCGTGCGCGAGACCGACCTGGCGACAGGCACGTTCTACAACTACTTCCCGGACAAGCAGTCCGTGCTGCACGCCCTGCTCGACGAGGCGGCGGCCGAGATCCGATCCCGGGTGCGCGCCGCGCGCAAGGCGTCGGGGACCGTCGAGGAGTTCGTCGAGGGCGGGTTTCGCGCCTACTACGGCTACCTCGTCGAAGATCCCGAGACGTTCGGCCTGCTGCGCCGCAACGCGGGCACGATCCGGTCGATGTTCGACGAGCCGACCGTCGGCGCGGGCGTCGAGGAGCTGCGCGAGGACCTCGCGGCCGGCATCCGGTCCGGCCTGCTGCCCGAGCACGACGTCGAGTACATGGCCTCCGCGATGGTTGGCGCGGGGTTCGAGGTCGCCGTCCGCATGCTCGGGCGAACGCCGCCAGACGTCGACGGCGCGGTCGAGTTCGTGACGCGCATCTTCCTGGCCGGCCTCAGCGCGTAGCCGCCGCCTAGACTGCTCGTAGTGCCCACGTTCTGCCGCCATGGCCGCCTCGAGGCCAACTGCCCGATCTGCTCCAAGAGCGAGCGCGTGGCGCCGCAGTCGCGATCCGGCGGGCGCCGGTCCTCGACGGCGTCCAGGAGCGGCGTGCGGCGCAGCGCTGCGCCGGCCGGAAACCTGCGCGTGCGCCGGATGGCTCGCGCCGAGGACGACGGCTATGACAACTGGGCGGTGCCGGGCGTGCGCGCGACGGTCGAGGCCCAGCGGCTGGCCGACGAGATCGCGTTCGCGGCGGCGCGCCTCGAGGAGCTTCGCCGCGAACCGCCGGGCGTCTACGCCGATGCGGCGAGGGCCGGCGGCGAGGAGGGGCTCTGGCTCGCCTTCCTGATCGCCTACCTGTCACCGGTCGAGGGCGACGAGCCGTTCGCGGGCATCTCGCGCGCGCGCACGTCGTGGGCGACCGGCGAGCTCCCCGACCTCGATGGCGTGCCGCTCGGCCCGCGCGCTGGCCACGACCCTGCCCGTGGCCTCGCGACGCTCGCCGCCTACCGCGCACGAGCGGAACGCGCCGGCTCGCAGGCGGCGGCACTCGCGTCCGGTGAGGCATCGCTCAATCCGCAGCGCCGGTTCGAGCGCGCCTTCGAGCGCCTCTCGCTGCCGGGCCTGCGCCGGGCGCCCCGCTATGAGTTCCTCGTCGTCGGCCGGGCGACTCGGCCTGCTCGATGTCGAGCCGTCGTCGCTGCAGTTCAGCGCCGATCCCACCGATCCGACGGTGCTCGCCGCCAAGCGGATCCTGGGCATCGGCGACGCGATCAACCTCCAGCGCCGCGCGAGCGAGCTCGCATCGGAGGCGTCCGTGCCGATCGGGGCGCTCGACCTGGCGTTCGTGAACTGGGCCCGCCCCGAGGAGGACCGGATCACCGCGGGCTCGAGTGCGAACCCGACCCGGCCGTCCGTGGACGGCTGGGCGCGGTGCTCGGCGTCGCCTGACGAAAGTCCAGGAGGAGAACTAGACCTCCGTCACCGCGCAGATCGCCGTTGTCGCTGATTTACGGTTGCCGTCTGATGGATTGGCGCAGTTGGGGCAACCGGGTCCGCGAGGAACGCGGACAGACAGCTGTTGAGTACGCGCTCGTCGTCGCGATAATAGCGATCATCGTGGCGATCTTCCTCGCCGATGATGCCGGGCAACGAGTTCGACACGTTCTGGGCGATCATCGACGGGCAAGCTCTAGAGCGCCGCCGCTCCTCGTCGACTTGCGTCCGCCGGGGGGCGGGTTTGCGCGCCGTTGCCCTACAACGGCGATGAACCTGAACCTCGAGCAAGGGATGCGGATCGACATGGATGTCGAGCTGATGGACGCGCCGCACGCGCGCGTGATGAGCGACGAGCAGGCGCGCGAGCTCGTGCTGCACGTCGTGGCGCAGCACGCGGACTCGCTGCTGAAGACCGCCCGCCGGCACTCGCTGTGCGCGGACGATGCCCAGGACGCCTACCAGCGCACGATGGAGATCTTCGTCCGCCGCGCCGCCACGCTCGACCCGGAGCGCGCGCACGATGGGTCCACACCGTCTGCAAGCACGAGGCGATGGCGGTGCGCGCGCAGCGCCAGCAGCTCGTGTCCGCCGAGGAGCCCGACCTCGATCGCGAGGAGGCCCGGCACCTGCCCTCGCCCGAGGAGCAGATGCGTCAGCTTCGACCGGTTGCGGCGCTCGGCCGAGGCGCTGCAGCGGCTCAAGCCCCAGGAGCTGCGTGCGCTGTGGCTGAAGGCCGAGGGCTTCTCGTACGCCGAGATCTGCGAGCAGACCGGCTGGACCCACACCAAGGTCAATCGCTGCATCACCGAGGGACGCCGCGCGTTCATGGCGCGCTACGCGCGGATCGACGGCGGCGACGAGTGCGAGCGCTGGCTGCCGCTGCTGTCGGCGATCGTGGACGGCGAGGCGACCCCCGAGCAGCTCGCTCGAGATCCGACCGCACCTGCGCAACTGCACGGCGTGCCGCGCGACGGTTCGCGAGCTGCACGCGACGTCGGCCCCGCTCGCGGCGCTGTTCCCGGTCGCGCTCGCGCCGGCCGCCGTCGACCACGGGCACGATCGGGCGGCCGGCCTGCTCGTGCGGCTCCACGAGGCGATCGCGGGCGCCGTCCACGATCGCGCCGCGTCGGCTGCGCTCAAGCTCCAGGGCGCCGCGGACGCCTTGTCGGGCGGCAAGCTGGCGGCGATCGCGGCTTCGGCGGCGGCTCTCGCCGGCGGCGGCGCGGTCGTCGTCGACGGCGCCGCTACGGCGCACGGTCATCGCGCCGAGCGTGTTCGCCCGGTCGCCCAGCGCACGGCCCGTCGCGCACCGGCCGGCGGCCGTCGCGCGCGCGGCGGACCACCTGCCGGCGCCGGCGCGCGCCACGCCCGCCGCCCCGGCGCACCGCGCGCGCCAGGGAGTTCACGGCCCACGCGCACCGTCGCGGCCGCACGCACCGAGTTCGCGGCTGCGCCGACCGCGGCCGGCGATGCCGTCCGCGCCGGCGCCGGCCTCGCAGGTCGTCCGCTCGGGCAGCCCCGAGCCCTCGGCCGCCAGGCGCGAATTCGCATCGGAGTTCGGAGGCTGAGCATCGAAAACCCGGAATGTGCGGCATCGCCTGCGCCGATGGGCGTTTTGCCGTCCGGAGCGGCTCCTACCTTCACACGCAGTCCCCGCTGAACCAGCACCGGGAGCCCGCGATGCCGCTCTGCTTCATCGAACCCCAGGACGCGATCCGCGTCATCGCCGAGTCCGTCGGCCGCGAGGCGCGGCGGCAGCTGCTCGGCGAGGTGGTTCGTGCGTGGGTCGACGAGATCCCCGAGCACGACCTCGACTCGCACTACGCCAAGGCGATCGCCGACCTCGACGAGCACGACCTGTCGATGCTGGCGGCCTGGCACGCGTCGCTCGAGGTGGGCCAGCCGATCGCCAACCGCGACTTCCTCGTCAACGTCTTTCCGTCGCTCGGCGAGAACAAGCGCGAGGCGCTGAAGATCGCCGCCGGCTTCCGCGGCGAGGAGGCGTTCGACAGCGGCGTGCCGGAGGAGCAGGCGATGGAGACCGTCCTGCCGCACCTGTCGCGCGAGCGCTGCACCGAGCTCGCCAACGAGTGCCTCGAGCTGTACCTCTGGGACCGGCTCGGTTCCGACAACTAGAACGACTAGAACGGCAGGCGGGCCCGGACCGCGAACGTGCCGTCGGGCTCGACCCCGGCTTCGAGCTGTCCGCCGTAGACCTCGGCGCGCTCGCGCATCGCGGCGAGGCCGTGGCCGTGGCCGCTGCCGGAGTCGCCCGGCGCGGCGCCGGGCACGTTCGTGACGACGAGGTCGAGGCCGTCGGAGCGATAGGCGATCCGCACCGAGGCGCAGACCGCGCCGGCATGCTTGCGCACGTTCGCGAGCGCCTCCTGCAGGATGCGGAATGCGGTCAGGCTCAGGCCCGGCGGCATCTCCCGGCGTTCGCCCTCCTCGACGAGGACGAGCTGCACGCCCGCCTCGCGAGCCTCTGCGATCAGCTCACCGGCACGATCGAGCGTCGGCTGGGGCAGGAGCACCGCGCTGTCGGTGCGCAGCACGCCGCAGAGCCGCCGCAGCTCCGCCAGCGCATCCTGGGCGGTGCGGCGCACGGCGGCGAGGTGCTCGCGCGCCTGCGCGGTGTCGCGCTCGAGATACGCGTCGGCCGCCGCGGCCTGCACGGTCACGACGGAGATGGAGTGCGCGACCACATCGGCAAGCTCGCGGACGAGTCGCGCGCGCTCCGAGGCGATGTGGAAGTGCTGGGCCGGGTGCATGGACGCACGGTAGGCGCCCACCGGCAGGGCCACATCCTCCTCGCGGCCGATCGCGTGTACGACCTTCAGCCGACCCGGCGAAGGATGTCGTAGCGCCCGACGCCCTCGCGGCCCTCCATGTGCCAACGCAGGAACGCGCAGTCCAGGCGCAGGCGGCCGAGGTCCAGCGACGTGCCGCACACGACCTCGCCGGCGGCGCGGCGGGCGTGCGACTCCTCGTCGACCCACAGCTCGAGGCCTGCGCGCCGCTGGCGCTGCTCGCCGTCGTACCCGGTCGACAGCCGCGGGTCCTCGACGCGCACGGGCTCGCCGCCCTCGTACAGGTACGCGGCGATCGACTCCTGGTCGTGGCGGTCGCTGCCGGCGGGCGCGGATCGCGAGCAGCGAGACGCCCGAGGTCGTCGCCGATCCACACGCCGAGCGTCCGGGCCAGCGCCATCGTGTCCCAGTCCGGTGCGCCCCACGAATGCCCGCGCTGGCCCAGGCAGTCGATCGCGACTCGCCGTCCGCCGATCGTCGCGTCGCCGGTGAAGCGGCACAGCTGCTCATAGCCCTCCATCCCGCCGTCGGCCATCTCGCCCGCAGCCGAGGCCGCCTCGACCTGCAGATCGAACGTCGCGCCGTCGGACGCGAACGACAGTGTCCACGCCTCGAGCGGCCGTTCGATCGTGGTCGCCAGGCCTGCGGCATCGATCGCCGCCCACGACCGCTCGGTCATATCGGCCACGCCGTCGGCCTGCACCGCGACGGGCTCGCCGCCGCTGAAGACGAGCCCCAGCCCGCTCGCCGCGGATTCGCCGCTCAATCCGACGCGCGCGACCGCGTAGACGTCTGCCGCGGGATCGCCGAACGAGAACGTGACCGCGTCGGAGAAGCCCTCGCCGGCGGGCGGGCGTGGATCCTCGTGCTCGGGGCCGATGGTCACGGCAGGCGCGGGGGGTCGCTGTTGATCTCCTGCGCCGTGCCCTCGACGTCGGCCGGCGGGCGCGGCGCAGCGCTGCCGCCCGCGCCCCGTGCGCGGCGGGTGGCGAAGATCGCCGCGCGCCCGGCCGGCGTGCGGCCGATCACGGCCCTCACGATGAAGCGGCGCACGAGCGCTCGCGTGGGGGGCAGGAGCAGGACGGCGCCCAGCGCGTCGGTGATGAAGCCGGGCGCCAGCAGGAACGCGCCGCCGCAGATCACCAGGGCGCCGTCGAACGCCTCGCGCGCGGGCGGGCGTCCCGCGGCGATCGCCTCGTTGAAGCGCCGCCACGCCTGGCGGCCCTGCGAGCGCATCAGCAGCGACCCGAGGATCGAGTCGGCGATCAGCAGCGCGATCGTCCACAGCGCGCCGATCGCCTGCCCGACCTGGATGATCACGTAGATCTCCGCGATCGGGACGACGATGAACAGCAGGATCAGGAGCAGCATCGCCTTGACAGGCTAGATGTCCGAGGCCACGCGCTCAGGCGAGAGCCGGCCAGTCGGCCGAGACGCCCGGGAGGCGGTCGAGGCCGACGAGCTCGACGAGCCGCTGGATCTGCGGCTGCGCGCCGCGCAGCGTCATCCGGCTCCCGGCCTGGCGCAGGCGCCGGGCGACCATCGCGAGGTCCACCATCAGCGACGTGTCGGCGAACGACAGCTCCGAGAGGTCCACGAGCAGATCGCGGTTGGCGGCGAGCGCTCGTGAAAGCGGCACGGCGCCGCAGCGACTGCGTGGCGCGGTCCTCGTCACCGGAGCAGGTGAGGATCGTCGGGTCTTCGCAGAACGTGACGATGGCGCGCAACCTACCCCAAACCGGCGCGCAGCTACACTCAGTCATATGTCCGCAACTCCCGAACTCGAAGAGGTCGAGGACGCGCTCACGAACGTGATCGACCCCGAGCTCGGGCTCGACTTCGTCGAGCTCGGCCTGATCTACGGTGTCGAGATCGACGGCGGTCACGTCCACGTGACGTTCACGCTCACGACCCCGGCGTGTCCGATCGGACCGCAGGTCACCGAGCAGATCGAGGAATTCGTCTCCGAGATCGATGGCGTCGAGAGCGTCGAGTCCTCCATGACGTTCACGCCTCCGTGGACGCCGGACAAGATGAGCGAAGACGCAAAGTTCGCCCTCGGGTACTAGCCGGCGCTCACGGTCGCCGCTCCGCAGGCCGATCACGGGGGTTGTGACCTACACATGAAGCGCCGTCGTTGCGATCGCCCTCGCCCTCGCTGCCGCCGCCCTTGCCGCTCCGGCGGCCGGGGCCAGCACGCTGACCGGCCGGCTGCTCGTGCAGCTGGAGCCGGCGGGTCCGGCACAGACGGCGCACGCGAGTGCCAACGCGGTGCTCGCCCGCGCCCACGCCCGCCGCACGTCGCCGCTGCTCGCACCGCTGCGCCTGTTCACGGCCCGGCCGACGACCGGGTCGCTGCACGCGCTCGCCACCCGGCTGCGCGCCGACGCCTCCGTCGCACGCGTCGAGGTCGAGCGCCGTGCCACGGTGCGTTCCGATCCGGGTGACCCCGCGCTGGCCACCCAGGAGGGCGCGACCGGCACGCCGCCCGCGACCTCCGTCGAGTGGTGGGCGTTCCGCGAGAACTTCCCCGCCGCCTGGGACGTGACGCACGGCGCCGGCGCCGTGATCGGCGTGATCGACACGGGCATCGACGGCGGGCATCCGGAGTTCGCCGGGCGCATCCGCGCGACGGTCGATCAGGATGCCGAGACCGACAACCCGGGCCACGACGACGCCGGCCACGGCACGCACGTCGCCTCGCTGGCGTGCGCGAACGGCGGCAACGGCATCGGGCTGGCCGGCGCGGCATACGGCTGCGGGCTCGTCGTCGAGCGCTCGGACCTCAGTGACTTCTCCGTGGCGCAGTCGATCGTCGACGCAACCGACCATGGCGCGGACGCGATCAACATGAGCTTCGGCACCGACGGCAGCCGGCCGGCGGCGCGCGGCATCGTCGACGCGATCGACTACGCCTACAAGCGCGGCGTGGTGCTCGTCGCGGCGGCCGCCGACGACCCGATCGAGGAGCAGGGCGACCCGTCCAACGTGCTGCAGCCGACTGGCACCGGGCCGGAGATCACCAGGGGCAAGGGCCTCGACGTGACGGCCGCGAACGTGCAGGACGCGCGCGCGTCCTTCGCCGGCCGCGGCACCCAGATCTCGATTGCCGCGTACGGCACCTTCGGGGCGGCCGACGGCGGGGGGCCGCGCGGCCTGTTCGGCGCGTTCCCGGGCAACCTCACGAGCCTCGAGACCGGGTCGCTCGCGACTGGCGACCCGCCGTGCAACTGCCGAGCGGTCTTCAACGGCGACTCGCGCTATGCCTACGTCGGCGGGACGTCGATGGCCGCACCGCAGGTGACGGCCGTCGCGGCAATGGTGCGCCATCTGAACCCCGACCTCACCGCCGGCGACATCATCACGCTCATCAAGCGCACCGCTCGCCGTCCGGCCGGCACGGGCTGGAACGCGGAGCTCGGCTGGGGGATCCTGGACGCGGGCGCCGCGATCAACGCCGCACGCGCGGAGGACCGGCGCCCGCCCGTCTCGCGCCTGAAGACCTCGCATCAGCTGCAGGCGGGCAAGGTCACGCTCCGGCTCACCGGCAGCGATGACGCGCCACCCGACGTCGTCGCATCGGGGATCGCGCGCTTTGAGATCTGGCGCTCCGTGAACGGCCACCGGCCGCGCAAGCTGCGCAGCACGTCGGCGCGAACGGTGCACGTCGCCGCACTGCGGCATACGCGCTACGCCTTCTACTCGATCGCCGTCGACAGGGCGGGGAACCGCGAATCGCCGCCGGGCCGCGCCGACGCGCGCTTCACCCTGAGGTAACCGGATCCCGCTCGCTCACGCGCTTGCCGGCGAGCGCGAGGAGCTCCTCGAGCGCCGCCTCGATCCCATCGGCGATCCGGCCGATGTCCGGCAGCGCGTCGTAGTCGCCGAGCAGCCCGAAGTTGACCTTGCCGTTGTAGGACATGATCGCGACTGCCAGCGCGTGGTTCTCGGGCAGGAAGGCGACGGGGAAGACGTCCTCGAGCTCACGCCCGCGCACGTAGAGCGGGAACTGCGGGCCCGGCACGTTCGTGACGATCAGGTTGAACAGCCGCGTGGAGAAGTTCAGCCGTGACGCCTGCGCGAGGATCGTCGGCGGCGCGAAGTTCTGCACGCCGGCGAGCACCTCGGCGCCCACGGCCTGCTTGGACTCCTTCAGCTCGCCCATCGCCTGGCGGACGGCCTGCAGGCGGGCGACCGGGTCCTCGACGTAGACGGGCAGCGGGCCGCGCATCACGGCGATCCGGTTGCCGAGCTGGCCGTGCTCGTGCGACGCGCGGATCGAGACCGGCACGAGCGCGCGCAGCTCCAGGCCCTCCGTGCGAACGCCGCGGGACTGCAGCCAGTCGCGCAGCGAGCCGGACACGACCGTCAGCACGACGTCGTTGACCGTGCCGCCGAACGCGTTCTTGATCGTCTTGAAGTCCTCCAGCCGGTTGCGCACCCCGACGAAGCGCCGGTGCGGGCCGATCTCGACGTTCAGCGGCGTCTCCGGCGCGGGGTTCATCCCCGCCCAGACGATCTCGCCGAGTCCCTCCGCGGCCTCGCGCAGCTCCGTGATCGACTCGGTCGGGCGCGTCGCGGCGCCGACGGCACGCGCGGCGACCCCCAGGCCGGCCTTCGCCAGCCCGGCGACCCCGTCGGCGAGCAGCTCGATGGGATTCGGCTCGCGCGCGGGCTCCCATGCCTCGTCGGGGTGCGGGATGTCCTGCGGGACCGGCGTGAGGTCGAAGAGCACCTGCGCCAGATCGACCCCGGAGATGCCGTCGATGAGCGAGTGGTGCGTCTTCGAGATCAGGGCGAAGCGGTTGCCCTGCAGCCCCTCAACGAGCCACGTCTCCCACAGCGGCTTGGAGCGGTCCAGCTGCTGGGAGAACACGCGCGACGTCAGGCGCAGCAGCTGCTCCTCGCTGCCCGGGTCGGGCAGCGCGGTCTGGCGCACGTGGTACTGGAGGTTGAAGTTCGGATCGTCGACCCACACGGGGCGGCCTGTCTGCAGGGGCGGCTCCGCGAGCCTCTGGCGGTAGCGGGGCACGAGGTGCAGGCGCATCCGCAGCGAGTCCAGGAACTCCTCGAACTCCGGCGGCGGGCCCTCGAAGATCGAGACCGCGCCGACGTGCATATGCGAGTTGGTCCCTCCTGGTGCAGGAACGATGCGTCGATGGCCGTCAGCCGGTCGAAGTGATCCTGCGCCATGTTCCCTAGCCTAACCGCGCTTGCTGCTTCGAGGCCTCATGTCGATCGCGCTGTTGTGCGCCGCCGCACCCGCGGCGGCGTCCGCGTCGGTGACCGTGACCGGGCGGACCGTCACGGGCACCGAGGGCACCGAGCTCAACGCGACCGTCGCCAACGGGTCCACGAGCGAGAAGACCAATGCGTGCCTGAAGGCGACGATCGACTGGGGTGACGGAGCGACCTCGAGCGGGACCATCCCGGCCGGCGGCAGCACGTTCACCGTGCGCGGCCGGCACACCTACGCCCAGGCCGGGCACCCCGATCTCGTGACGACGGTGAGCGACATCTGCTCGCCGGGCAGCGGCAGCGCGCACTCGCAGGTGACGATCGCCGACGCGCCGCTCTCGGCGACGGGCACGCCGGTGAGCGCGTATGCGCGCTACCCGGCGACGGTGGTCGTGGCGACGTTCACCGACGGCAACGCCCTGGCCAAGCCCACCGACTTCAGCGCGACGGTCGATTGGGGCGACGGCACGAGCGGGCCCGCCACCGTCGGCGCACGTCCCGGCGGGGGCTTCCAGGTGACGGGGACCACGACCTACAAGGCCCCGGATTCCTACCCGGTGTCGGTGGCGATCGCGGACGTCGGCGGTTCGACGGCGACGGCCACGACCACTGCCACGATCTCCTCGGCGCCGCCGCCCGCGCGCCTGCTCGGCGTCGGTGCGCCACCGGGCCACGACCCGCTCGTCGGCGCCTACGCGCCCAACGGCGACCTGCTGCTGCGCTTCCGCGCATACCCGAAGCGGATGACCTCCGGCGTTCGCATCGCGACCGGCGACGTCAACGGCGACGGCGCGGCCGACCTGATCACGGCCCCGGGAGCGCGGGGCCGGGCGCTCGTCGAGGTCTTCAGCGGCATCGACGGACACCGGCTGCTGCGCTTCCGCGCGTTCGTCGGGAGGTTCCACGCGGGCATCTACGTTGCCGCCGGGGACGTCGACGGCGACGGGCACGCGGATATCGTCGTCGGCGCGGGGGAGGGGGGACGGCCGCTCGTCCGCGTCTTTTCGGGCATGACCGGGGCACGAATCGGACAGTTCTTTGCGCGGGCGCACAGGGCGCGGACGGGGGTGCGCGTCGCCGCGGGCGACATGGATGGCGACGGCCGCGCGGAGATCGCGACGGCGGGTGGTCCGCGTGCGGGGTCCGCGATCACGATCTTCCGGGCGACGGGCGGGGCACCGACCGGCGACGTCGGTTGGTCTGCCGTCGCACGACTGCGGCCGAAGCTCCGCGCGCGCCGCGGGCTGTTCCTCGCGATGGGCGACCTCAACGGCGACAAGCTCGCGGACCTTGCCGTGGGCGGGGACGCCGTCGTCGTCGCACTGGGGGCCGACGGCAAGCGCCTTGGCGCGTTCCGGCCGTTCGGCACGGGCGCCCACGGCCGTGGGCTGCGCGTCGGAATCGCCGACGTCAATGCCGACGGAACGCCGGAGATCGCCGTGGCGCGCCTGCGCCGCGGGGCGCATCTGCGCGCCTTCACGGCGGGGACCTGGAAACGCGTCGGCGCGCTCCTGGGAGGCCATCCCCCGCCGGGCGCCGTCTACCTGGGGTGAGAATGAGGGGTCAGACCCCTCATTCTCACTAGGCTCCCGTCATGGCCTGGGACTTCTCGACGGACCCCGATTTTCAGGAGCAGCTCGATTGGATGGCGCAGTTCGTGCGCGACGAGATCTGGCCGCTCGAGACACTGGTCGAGGAACTCGACCAGACGGCGCTCGATCGCATCTACGAGCCGTTGCAGCGGCGCGTCAAGGAACGCGGCCTGTGGGCGGCACACCTCGATCCTGAGCTCGGCGGGCAGGGCTTCGGCCAGCTCAAGCTCGGCCTCATGCACGAGATCCTCGGCACGACGCCGTTCGCGCCCAACGCGTTCGGCTGCCAGGCGCCCGACAGCGGCAACTCGGAGATCCTCGCGCTCGCGGGCACGCCTGAGCAGAAGGACCGTTTCCTGCACCCGCTGCTCGCGGGCGACCTGAAGTCGGCCTTCTCGATGACCGAGCCCAACTCGCCCGGGTCGGACCCCACGCAGTTGAAGACCCGCGCCGTGCGCGACGGCGACGACTACGTCATCAACGGGCACAAGTGGTTCTCCTCGAACGCCTCGATCGCCGACTTCCTGATCGTCATGGCGGTCACCGACCCGGACGCGCGCCCGCACCAGCGCGCGACGATGTTCATCGTGCCGACCGACACGCCCGGCGTGAACATCCTGCGCGACGTCGCGACGATGGAGCACCCGCGTGACGAGTTCGGCAAGCTCGGCGGGCACGCCGAGATCCTCTACGAGGACGTGCGGATCCCCGCGGAGTACCGCCTCGGCGGCGAGGGCGAGGGCTTCCTCATCTCACAGCAGCGCCTGTATCCGGGGCGCATCCACCACTGCATGCGCTGGCTCGGGGTCGCGCGGCGGGCGTTCGACATGCTCTGCGAGCGCGCCACCTACCGGGCGACGCACGGCAAGACGCTCGGCGAGCACCAGACGATCCAGAACTGGATCGCCGACTCCGCGGCGCAGATGCAGGCTGCGCGCCTGATGACGCTGCACGCGGCCTGGAAGATGGACACGCAGGGCGTCTCGGCCGCGCGGCAGGACATCAGCCTCATCAAGTTCTACGGCGCGCAGGCGCTGCACGACGTCGTCGATCGCGCGCTGCAGGCGCACGGCTCGCTCGGCTACTCGACGGACCTGCCGTTGGAGGCGATGTACCGCTTCGCCCGCGGCGCGCGCTTCTACGACGGGCCCGACGAGGTGCATCGCCAGTCGGTCGCCCGCCAGATCCTGCGCGGCTACGCGCCGCCGCCCGACGAGGTGCCCTCCGAGCACGTCCCCACGCGCCGCGCCGCGGCGCGCGAGAAGTTCGCGGACCTTCTCGAGGCGGTGACGAGCAACGACTAGGCGTTCGCTTGCGGCGCTGATCGCGCTGCAGGTGCTCATCGTCGGCTGCCTGGCCACCGGCGCGGTCCTGTTGCTCACCACCGGCGACGGTGATGCCCGCACCGCGACGCCGTCGGCGAAGGTCAACCGCTTCGACGGCAGCCGCGCGTGGGCGGAGTTGCTGCGCGAGGTGCGCGTCGGCCCGCGGCCTGCCGGCTCGCCCGCGCTGCGGGGGCTCGCCGTGCGGCTGCGCGCAGATCTTCCGAACGGGCGCTTCGAGCAGGTAGGAGATCCCGCCGGCCGCCTCCAGAACGTCGTCGGCGTGCTGCCCGGGCGACGGCCGGCCGTCGTGCTGGCGGCGCACTACGACACGAAGGACACGCCGGCGGGCTTCGTCGGCGCCAACGACGGCGCGGGAGGAACTGCGCTGGTACTCGAGGCCGCGCGAGCGCTGCGACATCTGCCGCAGCGCAACCCGCGTGAGGTGCGCTTCGTGCTCTTCGACGGCGAGGAGGCCCCCGCCGGATGCAGCACGTTCCTACGCTGTGGCGTCCGCGGCTCGCGCGCCTACGCCGCGGCGCATGCCCGCGAGTTGAAGTCGCTCGTGCTGGCCGACTTCGTCGCCAACCGCAACCTGCGCCTCAGGCGCGACCTCGGCAGCGACGCCACGCTCTGGGCGCGCTTTCGCGCCGCGTCCAGGCGCGCCGGCGTGGGCTCGGTCGTGTCCTCGGCCGAGCAGGGGGCGGTCGAGGACGACCACACGCCGTTCATGCGGGCAGGCGTGCCGGCGATCGACCTCATCGACTTCGACTTCCCGCAGTGGCACACGCTCCAGGACCGGCCGAACGTGCTGTCCAAGCGCAGCCTCGACGCCGCCGGCGAAGCGGTGGTCGAGCTTATGCGCGAGCTGCGCCGCGGCTGACCGCCGCGCGCTGGGCGATGAGCGCCGCGGCGAATGCCGCCGCGATCTCGCGGTCGAAGTACTCGAGGCTGCCGGCGTGCTGGTCGGCCTCGCTCGCGAGGTGCCGTTCGGTTTCGGAGGCGTGGCGGTTGTGATCGGTGACAGCGACCTCGGCATGTGCGGGGCGGCACTTGAGTCTCGGGCTCGTACACTGATGGCATGCCTTCGAAGCTGCTCCTGGCCGCCCCGCGCGGCTACTGCGCCGGCGTCGACCGGGCCGTGCAGACCGTCGAGCGCGCGCTCACGCTCTACGGCGCCCCCGTCTACGTCCGCAAGGAGATCGTCCACAACAAGCATGTGGTCGAGCAGCTGCGCGAGCGCGGCGCGATCTTCGTCGAGGAGCTCGACGACTCGGTCCCCGAGGGCGCGATGACGGTCTTCTCGGCGCACGGCGTCTCGCCGGCAGTGCACGCCGAGGCCGAGCGCCGGCAGCTGCGCACGATCGACGCGACCTGTCCGCTCGTGACCAAGGTCCATCGCGAGGCGGTCAAGTTCGCCGCCGAGGGCTACACGATCGTCCTCATCGGCCACGCGGGCCACGAGGAGGTCGAGGGCACGATGGGCGAGGCGCCGGACCACATCGTCCTGGTCGAGACCGAGGAGGACGTCGACAACCTCGAGGTCGCCGATCCCTCGAAGATCGCCTACATCTCGCAGACCACGCTGTCGGTCGACGAGACGCGCACGATCATCAACCGGCTGCGCGACAAGTTCCCGCACATCACCGGGCCGCGCACCGACGACATCTGTTACGCCACGACGAACCGTCAGGCCGCGGTGAAGCAGATGGCGCCGCTGTGCGACCTCGTGCTCGTGATCGGGTCGCGCAACTCGTCGAACTCCAACCGCCTGGTCGAGGTCGCACGCGAGCACGGCGCGGCGTCGCACCTGATCGACAACGAGTCCCAGGTCGACGAGGCCTGGCTCGAGGGAGTCGAGACCGTCGGCATCACGTCGGGCGCCAGCGCGCCCGAGGAGCTCGTGCGGCGGCTCGTCGACTTCTTCCGCGCGCGCGGCGTCGATGACGTCTCGGAGTTCGAGGTCGTCCAGGAGGACGTGCGCTTCATGCTGCCGAAGACGATCCGCCAGGCGATGGCTGCTGCCGAGCCGGCAGCGTCCTAGTCGCCAGCGAGCCAGGCCCGCAGCTCGTCGTCGTGCTCGCCCAGCGCGGGCGGGCGCCGGCGCGCCGCCGTCGGCGTGTCGCTGAAGCGCAGCGGCGAGCGAACGCCGCGAACGCCGTCCACCTCCCATACGGGCTCCAGGCCGAGCGCCTCGGCGAACGCGAACGCGCCGCCGACGTCGTTGATGGGCCCGGCCGGGACGCCGGCCTCCGACAGCCGCTGCACCCAGTCGGCGGCGCGGTGACGCGGCAAACGCGGCCTCGAGGATCGCGCCCAGCTCCTCGCGGCGCTCGAGCCGCGCGGCGTTGGTCGCGAAGCGCTCGTCGCCGGCGAGCTCGGGCCGGCCGATCGCCGCGCACAGCCGCGCGAAGATCGCGTCGTTGCCGACTGCGACGGCGAATTCGCCGTCCGAGGCCCGGAACGTCTCGTACGGCGCGATCGAGGGATGGCGGTTGCCCAGGCGCCCGGGGACGACGCCGGCGAGCAGGTGGGCGGAGGCCTGGTTGAGCAGTCCCGCCAGCGCGCTGTCCATGAGCGACACCTCCACGCGCTGGCCGCGGCCCGTGCGCTCGCGCGCCTGCAGCGCGGCGAGCACACCCGTGGTCGCGTAGAGCCCGCAGACCATGTCGATCAGCGCGGCGCCGACCTTCAGCGGCCTGCCGTCAGGCTCGCCGGTGACGCTCATCAGCCCGCTCATCGCCTGGAGCAAGAGGTCGTAGCCGGGCAGCCGCGCCGCCTGCTCGCCGGACCCGAATGCGCTGATCGAGCAGTAGACGACGCCAGGGTTGCGTCGCGGCGACATCCTCGTAGCCCAGCCCGAGCCGGTCGATCGTGCCCGGCCGGAAGGACTCGACGAGCACGTCGGCGCGGGCGGCGAGCGTCCGCGCCAGCGCTGCGTCGGCCGGGTCGGCGAGGTCGAGCGTGACCGAGCGCTTGTTGCGGTTCAGGCCGAGGTAGTAGGTCGGCGCCCTGCTCGACGAACGGCGGCCCCCAGGTGCGCGTGTCGTCGCCCGCGCCCGGCCGCTCGACCTTCACGACGTCGGCGCCGAGGTCGCCGAGCGTCTGCGTGCACAACGGCCCGGCGAGGACGCGCGAGAAGTCGGCGACGAGCAGTCCGTCGAGGGCGCCGGGGGGCATGGCGGTGCAGGGTAGCTTCGGGTGCCGAGAAAAGCGGGCACCGATGGCGAAGCCGTTGGTCCATGGCCGTGTGAGGCGGGCCGCGGGGGTTAGTGTCCGGGCGATGCGGACGGTGGTCGTCTCCGACCTTCATCTCGGGTCGCGCTCCGAGGGCGACGTGCTGCGCCGCCGCGCCGCGCGCGACAAGCTGATCGAACGCATCGACGGCGCCGACAGGCTCGTGCTGCTGGGCGACACGATCGAGTTGCGACAGGGTCCCGCGCGCGAGGCGATGGCCGTCGCGCGGCCAGTCCTGGAGGAGCTCGGCGCGGCACTCGGCAAGGGCGCCGAGGTGATCCTGGTGCCCGGCAACCACGATCACGCCCTGGTCGCTCCTTGGCTGACCGGGCGCGGCGCGCACGTCGAGCCGCCGCCGCTCGGCCTCGAGGAGCACCCGGGCGCCGGCGCGAGCGCCGCGACCGAGGCGATCGCCCAATGGCTCGCACCCGCGGCGCTCACCGTCGCCTATCCGGGCATCTGGCTCCGCGACGACGTGTACGCCACCCACGGCCACTACCTCGACCGCCACACGACCGTGCCGACGTTCGAGCGCCTCGGCGCGGGCATCATGGGGCGGCTGGTCGGAGCCGTGCCCGAGGAGGAGGCGAAGCCCGACGACTACGAGGCGGCGCTGGCGCCGTTGTACGCGTGGATGCACGCGATGGCCGAGCGCAGCGGCAGCGGCAAGCGCCGGCCGCCGTCGAGCGCCAGCACCGAGGCCTGGCGTGTGCTGGGCGGCGACGGCCACCGGCCGCTGCGCGGCCGCCTGCTCGCCGGGATCCTGCCGCTCGGCATCTCGGGCGTGAATCGCCTCGGCCTCGGCCCGGTCCGCGCCGACTTCTCCGCCGAGGAGCTGCGGCGCGCCGGCGTGCTCGCGATGGGCGAGGCGGTTGCCCGGCTTGGCATCGAGGCTCGCCACGTCCTCTACGGACACACGCACCGAGCCGGCCCGTTGGCCAACGACGATTCGCTCGAGTGGACGGCGCAGGACGGCGCCCGGCTGACCAACACCGGCTGCTGGGTCTACGAGGCGATCTTCCTGCAGCGGGGCCGCTCGAGCCCGTACTGGCCTGGCAGCATCGTCGAGCTGAAGGGCACCGGCCCACCGGTGCTCAGCCGGCTGCTCACGGAGGTCGACCCGGACGCGCTCAAGGCGCCAGGCCGGGGGTGAACGTGGTCGCGTGGCACGTCACGCCGTCGCCGACGTCCAGCGACAGCACGCCCTCCGTGTGCACGCCGTGCTCGACGAGCTCGTGCGCGCCCGTGTACGTGACGTCGTAGTCGTCCCCGTTGACGCGGATCGTGCCGGTGCCCTCCAGCACGGCCCACACGGCGCCCGCCTCGTAGGGCCCGCAGTACGCGCCCTGCTGCTCGGGCGTCGGCACCACGAGCATCGCCGACGGATCGTCCTCGGGGCGGACCGGGTCGACCAGGCCGGCCTCGACGCCGAGCAGCTCCTGGATCGTCTCCTCGGTCTCGCGGTACGCGCCCTCGCCGTAGTGGAGCTCGAACAGGCGCAGCCGCTTGTCCCACACGTAGCGCCCGGGCCAGCCCTCGTTGCCGTACAGCTGCCAGATCGCCAGCTGTGGATCCAGGGCGACGGCGTGCTCGATGCCGAGGCGCTCGACCGCTGCGCGCACGACCGTCTCGTCGTGCGAGGGCGGGTAGCCGGGGGAGTGCACGGAGATCACCCGCAGGTCGGGGTACTTCGCCGCCCACGCCTTGACGTAGGGCAGCGTGCGCAACGAGCTGACGCGGCAGACGTCGAAGAACTCCACCAGCACGGGCCGGCCGATCTGCTTGTCCATGCGCAGCATGGCGACGTTCAGCCAGCCGGTCCCGTCGGGGAACATCGGCGCAGCGATCTTCCCGACGGGGGTGCGCACCGGCGGCAAGGTAGCATCGCGCCTCCGGTCCGCTTCTTGTTGCCGCTGCGAGGGAGTCGCAAAAGACCATGGAGTTCTTCGAAGAGCTGGACGCCGTGCGCGAGCGCTGGAACGTCCTGAACCATCCGTTCTACACACGCTGGTCGGAGGGCACGCTGACGCGCGAGGAGCTCGCGTACTACAGCGGGCAGTACCGCCACGCGGTCGTGGCGCTCGCCGACGCGACGCGCGCCGCCGCCGACGCCGAGCCGGCGCTCGAGCCGCATGCCGTCGAAGAGGCCGCTCACGTGGGCCTCTGGGACGGCTTCGTCAGCGCGGTCGGCGGCGACCGCGACGCCGCCCCCGCGCCCGAGACCGAGGCCTGCGCGCGGGAATGGGCGAAGGACGGCTCGCTGCTCGAGACGCTCGTCGGCATCTACGCGATCGAGGCCGCGCAGCCCGCGATCTCGGCCACGAAGGCGTCCGGCCTGCGCGGGCGCTACGGCATCGACGCCGAGGAGGCGACCGCCTACTTCGACCTCCACGAGCAGCTCGACGTCGAGCACGCGGCTGCCGGCCGCGCGTTCATCGCGCAGCGCCTCGACGGCGCCGACCCCGAGACGCTGGTCGCGCGGGCCGAGGACGTGCTCAGGGCCAACTGGGAACTGCTCGACGGCATCGAGCGCACGGCCCGCTGAAACTCCCTACGATTCTCGCCGCGAAACTTTGGCCCTCGCGTAGGGTTGTTTCACCACCCCCGTTCCATCCCCCAGGAGGAGAGATGAAGAAACTGGCCATCGCGGTCACGGGCGCGCTTGCGCTCGCCGGTATTGGTGCAGGCATCAGTTCCGCAGTGAACCCGGACATCACGATCTCGGCGTCGATGTCGCCGACGAAGCACGGCACCAAGACGAAGCCGAAGGGCACGAAACTCGTCGTCAAGCTCCGCACGACGCCGAACCCCGCGGAGCCCGCGTTCGCCGCGAGCGACACGATCGTGCATCTCGGCAAGGAGCTCGTGTTCAACGGCAAGGCGCTGAAGACGTGCGCCGCCTCGCAGGTGCAGGCGGACGACACCAAGTGCCCGGCCGGCTCGAAGGTCGGTAAGGGCGTCGCCGCGGGCACCGCGCTGGGCCTGACCGAGAACCTGACCGTGACGGCCTACAACGGCCCGGGCGGCAACAAGCTCGAGCTGCTGGTCGACGGCTCGACACCGCTGCAGATCCACTCCGTGATCGAGGGCATTCTGTCCTCCGACTCGGCTCCGTACGCCAAGAAGCTGAGCGTCCACGTCCCGGACAACCTGCAGCAGCCGGCCCCTGGCGCGTACGCGACGCTGGTGCAGTTCGACACCACGATCAACCGGGTCCTGGGCAAGAAGAAGAAGCCGTACGTCGGCATCGCCAGCTGCAAGACCAAGAAGGTCGCCTTCGGCGTCGACTACAAGTACACCGACGGCACGACCAAGAGCGCGACGACCACGGCCACCTGCTCCTAGTAGGAAGCCGCTGACCAACGCTCCACTGCGACGGGCGGGCCCTCGGGCCCGCCCGTTGTCGTTAAATGCTGGGCCGTGTCGCTGAGCGATCCCCGATTCCGCCGCGCCGCCCTGCTCAGCTCGGGTGCGTGGGCCGTGCACGAGCTGCGCTTCACGATCGCCCCCGTCGACGGCGGCGTGGGGCCCGGGCACGCGTACCTGCACGCGGCGCTGCCGCTGCTCACGGTGCTGGTGGCCCTCGCGGCGACCGGGTTCGTCGCAAGGCTGGTCGCACCCCGCGACGAGCCGTCGCGGTCGCTTCGCCGCGACTGGCTGTCGTGCGCGATCGTGCTGCTGGTCTCGTTCGTCCTGCAGGAGGCCGGCGAGTCGGCGCTGTCCGCTCACGGGCCGATCTTCGCCGCGGGCGGCTGGCTCGGAATTCCGCTCGCTGCCGGCATCGGCCTGGCCGTCGCGCTCCTGCTCCGCGGCGCCCGCGACGCGGTCGTCGCCGGCGCGCCCCTCGTCGCGCGCCTGCGTGCCGTCCTTCCCTCGCTGCCCATCGCGGCGTTCGCACCGCCGGCCGCGCGCCGGCCGGCCGGCGCCCCGCTTCGCCATCTGGCCGCCAGGCCGCCTCCGGGTCCGCTGGTCCACCAGCAGTAGCCCACTCAGCCAGAACTCAGGAGGTACGAACCAGATGGGACGCAACCAGCGCATCGGACTGCTCGTGGGAGCGGTCGTGGTCGTGGTGATCGCCGTGATCCTCATCGGCGGCGGCAGCAACGACTCGACCAAAACCGCGTCCGGACCGCAGACCGTCACGGTCGTCAACGGCAAGCCCGACGGCGGCGTCAAGACGATCACCTACAAGAAGGGCGACACCGTCGATCTGACGGTCAAGTCCGACACCGCGGACGAGATCCACATCCACGGCTATGACGTGCACAAGGACGTGACGAAGGGCGGCAGCGTCCACTTCGCATTCCCGGCATCCATCGACGGCAAGTTCGTCGTCGAGCTCGAGGCAAAGGGCGAGCAGATCGCGTCGTTGCAGGTCGAGCCGTGAGCCGGCGCCTGCGCGCGGCGGGGGCACTTGCCCTCGCCGCGGCGCTCGCGCTGCCCGCGACCGCGAGCGCACACGGCCTCGTCGGCAAGCAGGACCTGCCGATCCCGCGCTGGCTGTTCGCGTGGGGCGCGGCGATCGTGCTGGTGATCTCGTTCGTCGGGCTCGCCGTCCTGTGGCCCGAGCCGCGGCTCGAGGACGTCCGCGAGCGGCGCGTGCTGCGGCTGCCGGTTCAGCTCGAGGTGCTGAGCGGGCTGATCGGCGTCGCGATCCTCGGGATCGTCGTCTACGCGGGCCTCGCCGGCGTGCAGACCTCGACGGCGAACCTCACGCCGACCGTCGTCTACGTCCTGTTCTGGGTCGGTATCCCCGTGCTCAGCCTGCTGTTCGGCGACGTGTTCCGGGCGTTCAACCCATGGCTGGCGATCGGCCGCGGGACAGGCTGGCTCGTGAAGCGCGTCGGCGCGGGCGCCGATCCGCTGCCGTATCCCGAGCGCCTCGGCCGCTGGCCGGCGGCGTTCGGGATCCTCGCGTTCGCGTGGGTCGAGCTCGCGTACACGAACAAGGCCGACCCGAGCACCCTCTCGATCATGATCCTGGCCTACGCGGCCACGCAGATCGTGGGCATGAGCGTGTACGGCACGGAGGCCTGGTCGCGCTACGGCGACGCCTTCGGGGTGTACTTCGGCCTCTTCTCGCGGCTGTCGCCGCTGCACTGGGTACGCGGCGAGCTGCGGCTGCGCCCGCCGCTGGCCGGCGCACCGAAGCTCGATCCGGTGCCGGGGACGGTCCCGCTGCTGTGCACGATGATCGGCACGACCTCGTTCGACGGGTTCTCCCAGGGGCCGCTGTGGACCGGGACCAACGGGCTCGGGATCCAGCTGCAGCATCGCTTCCTGGACCTCGGCTTCAACGCGGAGGTCGCACTCGAGATCGCGTTCACGATCGGGCTGATCGGGGTCGTGCTCTTCATCAGCGGGCTGTACCGGCTCGGGGTGATCGGGATGCGCTCGGTGGGGGAGAACCACGAGGCGACCGAGCTGGGTCGGCGCTTCGTGCACTCGCTGATCCCCATCGCGCTGGCGTACGTGATCGCGCACTACTGCTCGCTGCTGCTGTATCAGGGGCAGGCGATCGCGTACCTGATCTCCGATCCGCTCGGGCACGGCTCGGACATCTTCGGGACGGCCGACAAGACCATCGACTACAGCGTGATCTCGGCCAACGGGGTCTGGTACGTGCAGGTGGTCGCGCTCGTGGTCGGCCACGCCTGCGGCCTCGCGCTGGCACACGACCGCGCGCTGAGCACGTATCGCGGCGCCCGGGCTGCCACGCGCTCGCAGTACTGGATGCTCGTGGTGATGATCGCGTTCACCAGCCTCGGTCTCTGGCTCCTCAGCGCGGCGAACTCGTGACTCTGCCGATCGCTCACTTCGGCCACTGGTACGTGACGCTGCTCTACATGGGCCCCGTGATCGTGCTGGTCGGCGCGCTGTCGTTCCAGAGCTGGCGCGAGAAGCGACGCAAGAACGACGACGACTCGTCACACTGAGGGCACGATGCGCAGGGGTGCGATCGCCATGCTGCTGGGCGCACTGCTCGCCGTGCCGTCGATGGCCGGCGCGGCGCAGCCTGCGATCAAGCACGTCTTCGTCGTCGTGCTGGAGAACAAGGACTACGACTCGAGCTTCGGCCCGCAGGCGAAGTCCCCGCAGCTCGGGCAGGTGCTGCCGTCGCAGGGCGTGTTGCTGACGCACTACTTCGGCACGGCGCACAACAGCCTGCCCAACTACATCGCGATGGTCTCGGGCCAGGGGCCCAACCCGATCACGCAGTCGGACTGCCAGATCTACCAGGAGTTCTTCCCGGGGACGATCGGCAGCGACGGCCAGGCGATGGGGGCGGGCTGCGTGTACCCGTCCAGCGTGAAGACCGTTGCAGACCAGCTCACGGCCGCCGGGCTGACCTGGGGCGGCTACATGGAGGACATGGGCAACACGACGACGGGCGACACGACATGCCGGCACCCGGCGCTCAACAGCCCGGACTCGACCCAGAAGGCGACCGCCACCGACCAGTACGCGGCGCGTCACAACCCGTTCGTCTACTTCCACTCGATCATCGACAGCCCGGACTGCCACGAGCGCGACGTTCCGCTCGACCGCCTGCAGGCCGACCTGCAGTCCGTTGACACGACCCCGAACCTCACGTTCATCACGCCCGACCTGTGCTCCGACGGCCATGACGAGCCGTGCGCCGACGGGCGTCCCGGGGGCTACGGCTCGATCGATGCGTTCCTGGCCGAGTGGGTCCCGCGGATCGAGGCTTCGCCCGCCTACCAGCAGGACGGCGCGCTGATCGTGACCTTCGACGAGTCCGAGTCGGGCGCCGAGGGCTGCTGCGTCCAGGACCACCCGAACACGCCGAACGCCGGCGGGCAGACGCCCGGCCCGGGCGGCGGGCGCACGGGCACCGTCGTGGTCTCGCGGTTCGTCTCGCCGGGGACGACCAGCGACAAGCCCTACAACCACTACTCGCTGCTGCGGACCATCGAGGACATCTTCGGCCTGTCACCGCTCGGCTACGCCGGCCGCTCGAACGCATTCGGCCCGGATGTCTTCAACGGCGCCGCCGCTGCGGCGGCGGCGGGACCGTGCCGCACGACACGGCTCACGCGCCGCGGCACACTCGCTCGCGGCACGCTCATCGAGCGGCGTGGCCCGCTCAGGCCGAACCGTCAGCATCCGCATGGCTCACTCCGCGCACGTCCTGTTCAAGGCCGACGGGCGCCGCGTCACAACGCGCCGCGCGGGCGCCTGCCAGACCGTGGCCGTCCGCGCCCCCGCCGGCGCCCGTTCGCTGCTGATCAAGGCGACGGTCCGCGACGCCCGCGAGCTGCGCACCGTCACGCTGGGCTGACAGCTGGGCCCTCGCGCTTCGAGTTATTCGTAGTACGGGGGCCCGGACATGGCGGCGAGGACGGTGGCGGCGACGTGTGCGGGCGTTCCGTTGATCTCGGTGCTCAGCTTCGCCCGTGGTCCGCATGCCAGGACGGCCGCGAGGAACACCCCCTCCAGCGGTAGATCCGGCCGCCCCACGGCGAAGACCGTCCGATACCTCCGATGCAGTCGGCCCACGTCGTGATGACGTTGTGCCGGGCGGCCCGCAGAATGCGTACATCCACGCTCGGGCCCTCGTACTTCGAACTATTGGTAGCCACGGGGCCCACGCCCCAGACGCTCGCGGAGACCGCGTTACGCGTGTGTGCCGGACTGCAACAGACGGCGCAGGTCGTGCGCCAGTCCCTCCGGTGTGAGTTTGTCGAACGGGAAGCCCACGCGCTGGCGGCCCGTGCCGTCGAGCAGGACGACGTAGGCGGTGTGCTCGAGCCCACGTTCCTGTGGGCGGATGCCGAACGAGGTCCAGACCTGCTGCAACGTCGTGTCCGGGCGAAGGAGGAAGTGCATGCGCCCGGTGAGGTGGTTGCGGCTGAGGAACGCACGGGCGCTGTCGGGCGTGTCGTTGGCCGGGTCGACGCTGATCGCGTAGGCGGGGACGTCGCGGCCGAGCTGGTCCAGCGCGCCGCGCACGGTGCTGGCCGTGACCGGGCACGTGTCCTGGCAGTGCGTGTACAGGAACGTGACGATGCTCGGTCCCGCCGACGGCGCGCCGACGCGCGTGGGGCGCCCGTCCTGGTCGCTCAGCGTCCAGATGCGCGCTGGGATGTCCGGGCGGATCGCGCCGGCGAAGCCGCGCTCGGCCGGCTCGGCCTTGGGATGCACGAACAGCACGACCGCGAGCGCGGCGAGCAGCACCATGCTGGCGACGGCGAGGACGGCGAGGCGGAGGCGCGGAGCCATCGCGCACATCGTTTCAGCATCCCTTCAGGTTCGGCGGCGACCATTGCGACCGTGAAGGTCCTGGTGGTCGACGACGAGCCCGCGGTGCGTGACGCCGTCGGCCGCGCGCTGACGCTCGACGGCTTCGACGTGCGGACGGCGATCGACGGGCGTGATGCGATCCGGCGGCTTGCCGACATGCGCCCCGATGCGGTGCTCCTCGACGTGCTGATGCCCGGGCTCGACGGCCTCGAGGTCTGCCGGCGGATGCGCGACACGGGAGACCGCACGCCGGTGCTGATGCTGACCGCGCGCGACGGGGTGTCCGATCGTGTCGCCGGCCTGGAGGCCGGCGCCGACGACTACCTGTCCAAGCCGTTCGCGCTCGAGGAGCTCCTCGCCCGGCTGCGCGCGCTGCTGCGGCGCTCGGGCTGGGAGGACGACCGCCAGGTGCTGCGCTTCGACGATCTCGAGCTCGACCCCACCGCCCACGAGGTGCGGCGCGGCGAGCGCCGGGTCGAGCTGACGCGCACCGAGTACCTGCTGCTCGAGCTGTTCCTGCACCACCCGCGCCAGGTCCTGACGCGCTCGCAGATCTTCGAGCGCGTGTGGGGCTACGACTTCGGGCCGTCCTCGAACTCGCTCGAGGTCTACGTCGGCTATCTGCGACGCAAGACGGAGGCCGACGGCGAGCCGCGCCTGCTGCACACCATCAGGGGCGTCGGCTACGTCCTGCGTCAGGGCGCGGCATGAAGCTCACGCTGAGCCGGCGCCTGGCCGCCGGCGCGGCGGCGGCCGTCGCGTTCGCGATCGTGCTCGCGTCGGTCGTCGTCTACGTGCAGGCACGCCACCTGCTCCGCGGCCAGATCGACGATTCGCTGCGCAGCATCGTCCCGCGCGTGCAGTTCATCTCCAGCCAGGCCGCGAAGGCCGCCA
The DNA here is from genome assembly GCA_963794105.1 of uncultured Actinomycetes bacterium. Classification (GTDB taxonomy): domain Bacteria; phylum Actinomycetota; class Thermoleophilia; order Solirubrobacterales; family Solirubrobacteraceae; genus AC-49. Next base: position 136,646 of record CAWCEB010000142.1, read on the forward strand.
AGCAGGCGCAGGCGGAGCCGCCGCTTCCGGGTCCCGGCGTCTCGAAGACGTTCACGGTGCAGGTTCCGAAGGGCAAGTTCGGCGGCACGGCCGGCGTGGCCCAGGCGATCACCCCGAGCGGAGACGTCGTCGGCCGCCGGATCCTCTCCAAGCAGCAGCTGCTCGCAGGGGAGGTGCCGCGCTTCGCCGACCTCAAGCGCGACGGCACGCACCTGCGCGTCTTCGTCACAAAGGGGCCGATCGGGGACACGCTCGTCGTGGCGCGCCCGCTGACCGAGGTCGACGGATCGCTCAAGCGGCTGCGCATCATCCTGCTGCTCGTGAGCCTGGGCGGCATCGGGCTCGCGGGCGGGCTGGGCCTGCTCGTCGCTCGCGGGGCGATCGCGCCGATGCGGCGCCTGACCGCTGAGGCCGAGCACGTCGCGCAGACCCAGGACCTCTCGCGCCGCATGCCGTCGGGCCAGCAGGACGATGAGATCGACCGCCTCGGCACCGCGTTCAACACGATGCTCGCCGCGCTCGAGCAGTCACGCGAGGCGCAGCGCCAGCTCGTCGCCGACGCCTCGCACGAGCTGCGCACGCCGCTGACGTCGATCCGCACGAACATCGAGCTGCTCGGCCGCGCGAAGGACCTGCCCGAGGCCGAGCGGGCCGAGGTCGTCGCCGCGGCGAGCGCGCAGCTCGAGGAGCTGACGCTGCTCGTCGGCGACCTCATCGACCTGGCGCGCGACGGCCGCCCCGCCGGCGACGAAATCGAGGACGTGCGACTCGACGAGCTCGTGCGCGAGAGCGCGGCGCGGGTGAACGGCGGGCGCGTGCGCGTGCGGGCCGAGCCGACGCTCGTCCGGGGCAGCAGGACGCGGCTCGCGCGCGCGGTGTCGAACCTGCTGGACAACGCCGTCAAGTACTCGCCCGACGGAGTCCGTCGTGGAGGTGACCGTGCGCGGAGGGGAGGTCGCGGTGCGCGACCACGGGCCCGGCATCGCCCTGGAGGACCTGCCGCACGTCTTCGATCGCTTCTACCGGGCGCCGTCGGCACGCGGGACGCCGGGGTCGGGCCTGGGGCTGGCGATCGTCCGCCAGGTGGCCGAGGCGCACCAGGGCAGCGCGACCGCCGAGGCGGCCGAGGGCGGTGGAGCGCGCCTGCGGCTGCGCGTGCCCGTCCTCATAAGCGATTCCTAGCTGCCCTTCAGCAACTTCTCAGTCGGCGCTGGCTGGATGGGCGCATGACCAGAACGACCACCACCGCGGCGCTCGGCGCATGTGCGGCTGCCCTCACGCTCGCTGCCTGCGGCGGCTCGGACCCCGCGTCGCCCGCGGATGCGCGAGCGAGGGCCGAGCAGGCCCAGCTCAAGTTCGCGCGCTGCATGCGCGAGCACGGCGTCAACGTCCCCGACCCCAAGCCCGACGCCCGCGGGCCGGGGCTCGTGCGCGTCGGCGAAGGCGTCTCGCCACAGGTGATGCGCCGCGCCGACGAGGCGTGTCGCAAGTACATGGAGGCGGCGGCGCCGAAGCTGTCCGCGGCCCAGCAGGCCGAGCTGCGCGACCAGGCGTTCAAGTTCGCCCGCTGCATGCGCCAGCACGGCGTCGACATGCCCGACCCGCAGGTCAACGGCGGCGCGGTTCGCATCCAGATCCGCGGCGCGCGCAAGAGCTCCATCAACCCGGAGTCCCCCTCGTTCAGGGCGGCGCAGGAGGCCTGCAAGGCCTTCCAGCCGAAGCTGCGCGCGGAGCAGTCGAAGTGAGGTGGGGCCGGATCGCCGCGGGGGCGGCGCTCGCTGCCGGAGCCGCCGGCGTCGCGATCGCGCTCGGCGGCTCCGACGGGGACCGCACCGCTCGCGGCGCGTCGCGCTCGACGGCTCATACGGCGACGGTCCGGCGGCGCAACCTCGTCGACACGCAGCGTGTCGATGGCACGCTTGGCTACAGCGGCGAGCGCCAGACCGCGAACGCGCTCGCGGGGACCTACACCTGGCTGCCGCACGTCGGCCAGGTCATCGGGCCGGGCGAGACGCTGTGGCGCGTGGACACGAGGCCGGTCGTGCTGATGGACGGCGCGCTGCCCGCGTACCGCGCGATGCACCGCGGCGACGAGGGCACAGATGTCCTGCAGCTGGAGCGCGGCCTGTCGGCTGCCGGCTACGGCCCTGGAGCGATCGACGGCACGTTCGACGCGAGCACCGCCGCGGCGGTGCGTGCCTGGCAGGACGATCGCGGCCTCGTCATGACCGGCGCCGTCGAACTCGGGCGCGTGGTGTTCCTCCTCGGCAGCCGCCGCGTGACCCAGCGCGCCGCCCAGATCGGCGGGCGCGCGACCCCGCGGGCCCGCGCTCACCACGACTTCGACGCACCGCGTCGTGACGATCCACCTCGCTGCGGCCGACCAGCGCAGTGCAGGGTTGGTGCGCGGGCACCGGTCGAGCTCCCCGACGGCACGACGGTGCGCGGGCGCGTCACGAGCGTGGGCCGGGTCGCGACGGCGAGCAGCGACCAGGGCGGCGGGGACGGCGGCGACCCGACGATCACGGTGACCATCCGGCTCAGGTCGACAAAGGGGCTGGGCCGTCTCGATGCTGCGCCGGTCTCGGTGGAGCTCGCGCGCTCGCGCCGCCACCATGTGCTGGCGGTGCCGGTGACCGCGCTGATCGCGACGAAGGACGGCGGCTATGCGGTCGACACCGGATCGCACCTCATCGCGGTGATGCCCGGGCTGTTCGCGGGCGGCTATGTCGAGGTGTCGGGCGTCCGCGCCGGGACGAAGGTCACGGTGCCGAATTGACCGTCATGGCGCTCGAAGACGTGACCAAGAGCTATTCCGGCGGTGTCGAGGCGCTGCGCGGCGTCTCGCTCAGGGTCGAGGCGGGTGAGCTGCTCGCGGTCGTCGGCCCGTCCGGGTCGGGCAAGTCGACGCTGCTGCACGTCATGGGAACGCTCGACCGGCCGACCAGCGGGCGCGTCGTGATCGACGGCGTCGACGCGGGGGAGGCCTCGGACGCGGTCCTCGCCGGCCTGCGGTCGCGGGCGATCGGGTTCGTCTTCCAGCAGTTCTTCCTGCTGGACGGGCGCAGCGCGCTCGACAACGTGGCCGACGGCCTGCTCTACACGGGGACCCCACAGCGCGAGCGCCGCCGGCAGGCCGCGGCGGCGCTCGAGCGCGTCGGGCTGGGGCACCGGCTCGAGCATCTGCCCAGCGAGCTCAGCGGGGGCGAGCGCCAGCGCGTCGCGATCGCGCGCGCGCTGGTCGGCTCGCCCGCGGTCGTACTTGCCGACGAGCCGACCGGCAACCTGGACTCGAACACCGGCGCCGAGATCCTCGAACTGCTGCGCGCGCTCAACCGCCAGGGCACCACGATCGCCGTCATCACGCACGATCGCGAGCTCGCCGGCGCGCTGCCGCGGCGCGTGGCGATGCGCGACGGGCTCGTCGAGGCGGACACGCGATGAGAAGCCGGCTGCTGTGGCGCGACGTCGCCGTCGTCGGCTCGGTCGGGCTGCGGACGCGGCGGCTGCGCGCCGCGCTCAGCGCCCTGGGGATCGCGATCGGCATCGCGTCGATGGTCGCGGTGCTGGGGATCAGCGAGTCCTCGAAGGCCGACCTGCTCGCCCAGCTCGACGCGCTGGGCACGAACCTGCTCACGGTCACCCCCGGCCAGTCGTTCCTTGGCGAGAACGCGTCGCTTCCCGAGTCGGCCGTCGGCGCGGCGCGCCACATGCCCACGGTCAGCCGCGCAGCGTCGGTCGCCGACGTCGGGCAGTCGGTGCGCCGCTCGGAGTACATCGACGTCGAGGAGACCAGCGGGATCGCGCTGCAGGCCGCCGACCCGGGCTTGCTGGCAACGCTCGACGGGCGCATGGCGCGCGGGCGCTTCCTGGACGCGGCGAGCGAGCGCTACCCCGTCGTCGTGATCGGGTCCGTCGCGGCACAACGGCTGGGCGTGCGCCGCGTCGGCATCCAGGTCGCGATCGCCGGGCGGCGCTTCACCGTCGGCGGGATCCTGCGCCACCTGCCACTGGCGCCCGAGATCGACCGAGCCGCGCTGATGGGCTACCCGGTCGCCAAGCGCCTGTTCGGCACCACGCGCAGCGCGAGCATGCTCTACGTCCGCGCTGGCCAGGACAGCGTGAAGCAGGCGCGGTCGCTGCTCGCGCCCACGGTGAACCCGGAGCACCCCGAGGAGACGCAGGTCAGCCGCCCGTCGGATGCGCTCGCGGCGCGTGCGGCGGCGAAGGGCGCGTTCACGTCGCTGTTCCTCGGGCTCGGCGCCGTCGCGTTGCTCGTCGGCGCCGTGGGGATCGCGAACGTCATGGTGATCTCGGTGCTCGAGCGCCGCTCGGAGATCGGGCTGCGTCGGGCGCTTGGCGCAACGCGCCGTCACGTCGGCGCGCAGTTCCTCAGCGAGTCGCTGCTGCTCTCGGCGCTCGGTGGACTCGCGGGCGCGATGCTCGGCGCGGCGGTGACCGCAGGCTATGCCGCGAGCCAGGGCTGGACGCTCGTGATCCCCCCGGTCGCGTTGGGCGGCGGGATCGGCTGCGCGCTGGCGATCGGGATCGTGGCGGGGATCTACCCCGCCGGCCGCGCGGCGCGCCTCTCGCCGACGGATGCGCTGCGCGCCTTCTAAGGCTCGATCAGGCCGCGGCGAATGGCGTAGCGGACCAGCTCGACGCGGTCGCGCATGCCGAGCTTGCGCAGGAGGTTGCCGCGATGCGACTCGACGGTCTTCTCGCTCAGGTGCAGGATCTCGCCGATCTCGCGGTTCGTATGCGCCTCGGCGATCAGCTTCAGCACCTCCTGCTCGCGCGGCGTCAGCGGCTCGGACGGGCCGGCGGACGCGTCGGCCATCCATTCGCGCACGAGCGACCGCTGCGCGGAGTTCGTCAGGAACGGCTCGCCGCGCATCACGGCGCGGATGGCGTCGACGAGATCGTGGTCGGCCTCCCGCTTGAGCACGTAGCCCGACGCGCCGGCACGCAGCGCCTCGAACAGGTAGCGCTCGTCGTCGTGCATCGACAGCATCAGCACCTGCACGCCGGGCGCCTGGCTCTTGAGCTCGCGCGCGACCTGCAGGCCGGTGAGCTTGGGCATCGCGACGTCGAGGATGCAGAGGTCGGGCCGCAGCGCGAGTGCCCGCTCGAGCGCCTCGGCGCCGTCCGCCGCCTCGGCGACGACCTCGAGGTCCGGCTGGCGGTCCAGCAGCGCCCGCAGGCCACCGCGCACGATCCCGTGATCGTCGGCGATCAGCAGCGTGACGCTCACAGCGTCAACTCCACGACGGTTCCATGCCCGGGGCGCGACCGTACGCGCAGGCGCCCGCCCGCGAGCCGGGCGCGCTCGCGCATGCCGGTGATGCCCAGCCCCGCCGTTGCCTCCGTGGCATCGTTGAACCCGCAGCCGTCATCGGTCACGCGCAGCATCTTGCGCCCGTCGGCTCGACGGAGCTCGACCGTGATCGCCGTCGCGCCGGCGTGCTGCGCGATGTTGTTCAGGGCCTCCTGGACCACGCGGTAGACCACGATCTGCTCGTCGGGACCCAGCTCGCCGAGATCGGGCGCGATCTGAAGCGTGGCCTCGACGCCGGTCTGCCGGGCGAACCCGTTGACCTGCGTTCGCAGGGCGGCCTCGAGCCCGTGGTCGTCCAGCGCGGACGGGCGCAGCTCGCGCGCCAGGCGCAGCAGCTCGTCCATGGCCATCGTCGCGGCCTCGGCTGTCTCGCGCAGCTCGGGGCGCAGGGCATCGGGCGCGTCGTGCTCGATCGCCCGCAGGCGCAGCAGCACGCCGGTCAGCGACTGGTTGGCCTCGTCGTGGAGGTCGCGCGCCAGGCGCGCACGCTCGGCCTCCTGCGCCCGCAGCACAGCCTCGGAGCTCTGGCGGCGTTCGAGCTCGAGCCGGTCGAGCATGCGGTTGAACGCCTGGTGCAGGCGCACGACCTCCTCGCTGTCGGCCGAGACGACGGCCGAGCGCTTGCCCGGTTCGGAGAGCTCGACGCGCTCCATCGTGGCGATGATCGACTCCAGCGGAGCGAACCGGCGCCGCAGGACGATCCCGTTCACGAGGACGGTCGCGAGGATGGCGGCGACCAGGACGAGCGACTGGCGCCGGCTGCCCGCGTCCTCGACGCGCAGGCGCGCGACGGCGCTGGCCGCCAGGACGGTGGCCGTGATGAGGACCGCGTTGACCGCGAGGATCTGCCGGGAGAGCTTCATGGGCGCAAATGGGGTGCAGACCCCATATCGGCGTTCACCGCCCCGTCCGATACTCCTGGTGCAGCAAGGAGATGGACCCCTCCAAGGGAGGCGCTGGACGGCGGGAGCCGCGCAGATTGCCACAAAGGTCCAGCCCCGAATTCCCCTCACTCGAGGCGTCCCGGCAGCGGGGGCGCCTCGAGTTCGTTAAGCGCCGTCGTGGCGGTTCCCAAGCGGCGCTATACTTTTTGAAGTAATCCCGACCCGTGTTTAGGTGATTTCTTCATGAGCCCGTCCGGCGCCGAGTACATCAAGCGCATCCGCGAGCAGATCCAGGAGGTCGACCCCTCCGACGTGAAGCCGCTCGTGGGCAACGGCGTGCCGATCATCGACGTGCGCGAGGCCGAGGAGTACGCCGTCGCTCACCTGCCCGGCGCCAAGCACGTCCCGCGCGGCTACCTGGAGTCGCGGATCGACGCAGCGGTGCCCGATCGCAAGCAGCGCGTGATCCTCTACTGCGCGACGGGCCAGCGCTCGGCGCTCGCCGCCCACACGCTGATGGAGGACCTGGGCTTCGAGGACGTCGTGTCGATGACGGGCGGCATCACGCTCTGGAAGGACCGCGGCTACGACGTCGAGGTCCCGCAGACGCTCACCGCCGAGCAGCGCGACCGCTACAGCCGGCACGTGCTCGTGCCCGAGGTCGGGCTCGAGGGCCAGCTGAAGCTGCTCGACGCCAAGGTCCTGTGCCTCGGCGCCGGCGGCCTCGGCTCGCCGGTTGCGCTCTACCTCGCAGCCGCGGGCGTCGGCACCCTGGGTATCGTCGACGACGACGTCGTCGACCTCTCCAACCTGCAGCGCCAGGTCATCCACACCACGGCCGGCGTCGGCACCCCCAAGGTCGACTCCGCCGAGGAGGCCGTCAAGGCGCTGAACCCCGACGTCAACGTCGTCAAGTACCAGACGCGCCTGGACGCCTCGAACATCATGGAGATCATCGAGGGCTACGACGTCATCGTGGACGGCGTCGACAACTTCCCGACGCGCTACCTGCTCAACGACGCATCCGTGCGCCTGAAGATCCCGGTCGTCAGCGCGGCGATCCTCGGCTTCGAGGGCCAGCTCAGCGTGTTCGCCCCCTACGAGGGCCCCTGCTACCGCTGCCTCTTCCGTCAGCCGCCGCCGGCCGAGCTCGCGCCCTCGTGTGGCGCCAACGGCGTCCTCGGCGTGCTGCCCGGCACGATGGGCCTGCTGCAGGCGACCGAGGTCATCAAGCTCATCATCGGCTCCGGCGACCCGCTCATCGGCCGCCTGCTGATGTACGACGCGCTGGCGGCGACCACGACCGAGCTGAAGGTCCGCCGCGACCCCGAGTGCCCGATCTGCTCGCGCGAGCCCGACGAGATCGACGACGACGAGATGGGCGTCTTCCCGGACTACGAGGCGTTCTGCGCCGCCGCAGGCTAGGGTTCCCGCGCTCCATGGCCACGGTTCGCATCCCACCCGTCCTGCGCCCCTCCGTCGGAGGCGAGCGCGAGGTCTCCGTCGACGGCTCGAACGTCGGCGAGCTGCTCGACGGGCTCGCCGAGGCACATCCCGAGACGCGTCCGCAACTGTTCGGCGAGGACGGCGAGCTCAACCGCTACGTCAACGTCTACCTCAACGACGAGGACGTCCGCGTGCTCGACGGGCTCGACACCGGGGTCGGCGACGGCGACGTGCTGGTGATCCTCCCGGCCATGGCCGGCGGTTCACCGCTCGATCACGACATCGCCTGAAGCGCCGCATAGGTTGATCTCCGAAGCACAGGCACGGGGCCTGTGCCGTTCCCTCGGAGGTCGTTTCGATGAACCGCCATCCCTGGCGGGCGCTCGCCGCTGCGCTTGCAGCCGCGGTGCTCGCCCCTGCCGCAGCACTGGCCTCGCCGCCGGTCTCCTGGACCGCGGTGCCGGCCAACCCAAAGGTCGCCGGCGCGTCGCCGGCGAACGTCCTGTCCCCGCAGCTCAGCGAGACCGCCGTCGCGTGGGGCGCGCTGGCGCTCGACGGTGCCACCAGCGCCGTGCCGTACTACGGCTACGACGGCTTCACCGCGCCGACCGTGCTCACGCAGTCCACCAACGAGGCGCACAAGACCGAGCCCGACAAGAACACGTACCTGGTCCTCGCGCAGGGCCAGCCGGGCGCCGATCCGGAGTACGACTACGGCACCCATTTCCTCTACCAGGGGCACGAGAGCGGGACGCCCGGCGCGATCACGCGCATCAATCTCGACGCTGACCAGGCCCATCGGGTGACGCTGCTCTCGACCAACGTCCCCGCCATCGACGGCTCGACGTGGGATCCGTTCGCACAGCGCCTGCTCTTCACCGCCGAGAACGGCAACAAGGGCGGCGCCTACGCCGCGACGCTGGGGTACCCGTCGCAGGTGTCCGACATCGCGGGCTCGCTCGGCCGCGGCGGCTACGAGGGCATCCAGGCCGACAACGACGGCAACCTCTGGATCGTGGAGGACGTCGGCGGCAGCGCCGGCTCCCCCAGCACGCACGCCAAGCAGCCCAACTCGTTCGTCTACCGGTTCGTCCCGGACGACCCGAGCGACCTGAGCGACGGCAAGCTGCAGGCGCTGCAGGTGATCTCGAACCAGAGCGGCAATCCGATCGTCTTCCACGCCGGCCAGGCCGAGGCCGACATCAAGAGCGCGGACACGCGCGACCTGCACACGCCGGGCGAGGAGTTCAAGACTCGCTGGGTGACGATCCACGACACCGACACCGACGGCGCGTCGCCGTTCGACTCCAACGCGCTCGCGAAGGCCGCCAAGGCGACCCCGTTCAAACGCCCGGAGAACGGCGTCTTCGAGCCTGGCGATCACTTCCAGCGGTTCTTCTTCACCGAGACCGGCGACACGAACTCGCTGACCGAGGCCGGTGCGGCCTACGGCGGCTTCGGGTCGCTGCAGGAGCTCTTCCAGCGCGACCCGTCGGCGACGACCGGACACCTGCGCGTGGTGTGGCAGGGCGACGTGGCGCACACGGGCATCGACAACATCGCGTTCGTCAGCCGCCACCAGGCGGCTGTGGTCGAGGACGCAGGCGATGGGCTGCACACCCAGCGCAACGCCCTGGATTCGGGCTACCTGCTCGACGTGACCGAGGACCAGCCGGCACCCGTTCGGTTCCTGGCGGAGGGTCGTCGACCCGTCGGCGACATTCGACGCCGAGCATTCGGGGCACGGCAACGAGGGTGACAACGAGATCACCGGCATCCACGTCTCCGATGGCGATCCGTCCGTGTCGGGCCTGCTCGGCGCCGAGGTTCCGACGCTGTTCAGCAATGGCTGGCGCATGTTCTGGACCCAGCAGCACGGCGACAACGACACGTACGAGGTGGCACCCGCCTCGTAGCCGGTTGCTCCCATCCGTCCAAAGCCCCGCCGTCTTGGCCGACGGCCGGGCTAGCCTCTGTCCCATGGCCACGACAGAGAGGCACATCGACCGAGGCAAGCTCCAGGATCTGACGCAGCGCGAGCGCGCGCGGTTCCTCGAGCGCACCATGGGTTCGCAGGCGAGGTTCGACCGCGCGGTGCAGGTCATGCCCAAGGGCGTCCCGAGCTCCTTCCAGGCTGGCGAGCCGCGCCCGATCTACCTGTCGCACGGCACGGATTCGCGCGTCTGGGACGTCGACGGCAACGAGTACGTCGACTTCCACAACGGCTTCGGCGTGATGTGCGTCTCGCACGCCCACCCGGCGATCGTGCGCGCCGTGTCCGAGCAGGCCGCACGCGGGTCGCACTTCGCCGCGCCGACCGACGGCTCGATCGAGGTGGCCGAGGAGCTGCGCCGGCGCTTTGGCCTGCCGCAGTGGCGCTTCTCCAATTCAGGGACCGAGTCGACCATGGCGGCGATCCATCTCGCCCGCGGGGCGACCGGCCGCGACGTCGTGCTGAAGATGGAGGGCTCCTACCACGGCCATCACGACTCGGTGATGGTCGTCGGTGCGCCCGCCGCTCGAGCAGCTCGGCGATCGCGACGAGCCCTCGTCGCTGCCGTTCGGCGCAGGCCACCCCGACGCGATCCGCCAGCTCACCAAGGCGGTGCCGTTCAACGACGCCGACGCGCTGGAGCACGCGCTGCAGCGCTTCGACGTCGCGGCGGTGATCGTCGAGCCGGCGATGATGAACATCACCATCGTCGCGCCGCGGGACGGCTACCTGGACCGCGTGCGCGAGCTGTGCGACGCGCACGGCGCGAAGCTGATCTTCGACGAGGTCAAGACGGGCTGCACCATCGCGGCGGGCGGCGCCGTCGAGCGCTTCGGCGGCAGGCCCGACATGGTCTGCCTCGCGAAGGCGATCTGCGGTGGCTACCCGGGTGGCGCCATCGGCATGACCGACGAGCTCGCGGCGGAGATCGCATCGGGCCGGGTGCGCCAGGTCGGCACGTTCAACGGCAACCCGCTCGTGATGGCGGCCGCGAAGGCCGCGCTGACCGAGGTGCTCACCGACGAGGCCTACGAGCGCTTCGACGCGATGAACACGACGCTGCTCGCCGGGCTGGACGAGGTCATCGCCCGCCACGGCCTCCCGTGCCACACGGTCGGGATGGGCTCCAAGGGCTGCGTGGTCTTCTCCGACGAGCCGCTCTATGAGTACCGCGACTACGCGACCAAGGTCGACGAGGAGCTGTCGGTCCTCGCGTGGCTGTACCACGTCAACCACGGCATCTTCATGACGCCAGGCGTCGACGAGCAGTGGACCCTCAGCGTCGCCCACACCGACGAGCAGCTGCAGCGCTACATCGACGCCTTCGCAGCCTTCGCCGCCGACGTGACCGCCGCCTGACGCAAGCTGTCGCGTCGCGGGCTTTGCGTCACGTTGGTGGCGCGCAGCGCGGTTCGCTGCGCCAAAGCGTGACATTGGGGTCTGACCCTTTTGTCCCCCTTTGTCCCCGCGCGGCCCCCAACGTCGTAATAGCTACGACGCTCGGGGCCCACGCCGAACACCGGCGCACCCGTCACCCCGTGCGTCGCCGGTGGCGGACATACTCGATCCCGGCCGGGATGCACGAGAACGCGATGATGCCCAGCGTGATCGGCAGCGGCGTGGCGCTCGACGTCGAGGCGCCGCCAAGGGCGTAGCCGATCGTGGCGACGGCGACGGCCCAGACGGCGGCACTGACGACGTTGTAGATCGTGAAGCGACGCACCGACATCTCGGCGACGCCCGCGGCGGGGCTCGACAGCGTGCGGATGAACGGCATGAAGCGGGCGATCAGGATCGTCTCGGCGCCGTAGCGCTCGAAGTACTCGTGCGTGCGCTCGAGGTACCGGCGCTTGTAGATGCGCCCGTCGGGGCGGTCGTGAAGCGCGTCACCTGCGCTGCGGCCGAGCGCGTAGCCGAGCTGGCCTCCGGCCGCCGCCCCCAGCCCCGCCATCAGCATCACCATCGCCAGCTGCGGATGTGGCTGGCCCGCGTGCTGCACATGGCTGAACGCGCCGGCGAGGATCGTCAGCGTCTCGCCCGGCAGCAGAAGTCCCAGCAAGAGGCCGGTTTCGAGGAACAGGACGACCCCGACGCCGACCACGCCGTAGGTGGCGAGGAGATGCCCGGCGCCAAACATGGCTGCAGCCTCGCAGACCCTCGCTATATTTCGTGAAGTATGGGCCTCCCGCCCCTCGAGAACCGGCCATGCGGCGGACGCTACGGCGACGTCGTCCAGGCCATTGGCAACACGCCACTGATCGAACTTCGGCGCCTGACGCCCAAGCCCGGCGTGCGCATCTGGGCCAAGATGGAGTCGTTCAACCCGACCGGCTCGGTCAAGGATCGCGTCGCGCGCAGCATGATCGAGGACGCCGAGGAGAAGGGCCTGATCCGCCCCGGCCAGACGATCCTCGAGCCGACCTCGGGCAACACCGGCATCTCACTGGCGATGATCTGCCGGCGCAAGGGCTACGCACTGAAGGTGGTGATGCCCGACAACGTCACGCCGGAGCGCACCCAGCTGCTGCACATGTTCGGCGCCGAGATCGTCTACTCGCCCGGCGACCAGGGCTCCAACGGCGCGGTCGCGATGGCGCTCGAGATGGCCGAGAACGACGCGTCGTACTACATGCCCTACCAGTACGGCAACCAGGCCAACCCGCTCGCGCACTACAACGGCACGGCGCCCGAGATCCTCGACGAGCTCGACGGCGACATCAGCGCGTTCGTGGCCGGCCTCGGGACCGGCGGCACGCTGATGGGCAACGGCCGGCGCTTCAAGGAGGAGCTCGGCGATCGCGTGAAGATCGTCGCGGCCGAGCCGATGCAGGGCGAGCCCGTGCAGGGCCTGCGCTCGCTCGACGACGGCTTCATCCCGCCGATCATCGACCTCAGCCTCCTGGACCGGAAGATCTTCGTCACCAACCGCGACGCGATCATCTGGACGCGCAAGCTGCTCGACGAGGAGGGCATCTTCGCGGGCGTCAGTCTCCGGCGCGATCGCCTCGATCGCCGTCCGGATCGCCAACGAGATGGACGAGGGCAACATCGTCTTCATCGTGTGTGATGACGGCTGGAAGTACCTATCCTCTGGGATCTATACGAAGCCGGTCGACGAGATCGCCGACCTCGAGTCCACCTTGTGGTGGTAGTCAGGACACTGTGATGCCCGAACGTCGGACCCATGGAACTCGTGCTCGTGCTGGCCGTCGCGCTCATCTTCCTCGGCCCCAAGAAGCTGCCCGAGGTCGGGCGCTCGCTGGGCAAGGGCATGCGGGACTTCAAGGACGCCCTCTCGGGTCACGACCGCGACGACGACGACGAAGAGCTCCCCGCGCCGCGCGCCGAGTGAGGATCGCGCCGGACCTTCTCGACGCGATCGTCGATCACGCGCGCCGCGACGCGCCAAACGAGTGCTGCGGGATGGTCGCCACCCGCGACGGCGCGGCCGTGTCCGTCCACGAGGCGGAGAACACGCGCGGCCAGCCCGTTCCGCTTCGAGGTCGACGGCCTCGAGCTGCACCGCACGCTGACGGGGATCGAGGACGCGGGCAACGAGCTCGGCGCGATCTACCACTCGCACACCCGCTCGGAGCCCTATCCGTCGCAGACCGACGTGAACTTCGCAGCCAACTGGCCCGGCGTCGAGTGGATCATCGTGGGCGTCGCAGGCCGACCGCCCGAGTCGTCCGCTCGTACCTGATCGACGACGGCGTCATCACGGAGGTGCCGGTCGAGCGTGGCTGAGCCGCTCGTCTGCCCTCGGTGCGGCACCACGCACGGGCTCGACGAGCGCTTCTGCCCGTCGTGCGGCATGCCGCTGGTCTACGCCGGACGGCCGGCGTCGACCAGCCGGTCACCGAGCGCCACGCGCGTGCGCGCAAGATCAAGCCGCAGTACGCCGAGGGGCCGCTCGTCCGCGTCGCCGGCGCACGCCATCAGGCCGAGGCCGAGTTCATCCAGGGCCTCCTGCTCGAGGAGGGGGTGCCCGTCGATGTTGCGCCGCACGCGCGGCTTCGACGTGCCCGACATGCTCGCCGCCGGCCCGCGCGACGTGATGGTGCCGCAGACCGGGCTTCGAAGCCGCGCGCGAGGTGCTGCTGCAGGCCGACCTGATCGCGGCCGAGACCCGGGCGCCCCGCGGTCGACCGGCCGCTGCGGATCCTGGCGTGGCTGCTCGGCGCGATCGCCGTCGTCGCGCTGATCCTCTGGATCGGCAGCGCGATCGTCTCGTAGGCTTCGGAGAGCCATGGCGACCCTGTTCGAGCGCATCGAGGACCAGCACCGCGACTGGATCGCCAAGCAGGCGCTGTTCTTCGTCGGCACCGCGCCGCTCGACGAGGGCGGCCATATCAACGTGTCGCCAAAGGGCCCGATCGGAAGCCTGCGGGTGCTGGACGACCGCACGGTCGCCTATCTCGACGCCTACGGCAGCGGCACCGAGACGATCGCGCATCTGCGCGAGAACGGCCGCATCGTCGTGATGCTCTGCGCGTTCGAGGGGCCGCCACGGATCCTGCGACTGCACGGGCGCGGGCGGGTGCTGCCGTCGGGCGACGCCGGAGTATCGAGGACCTGCTCGCAGCGCGCGCAGTTCGACGACCCGTCGACGCCGGAGTCGCGCCGCGCGATCGTCGTGGTGGACGTGACGCGCGTCGCGGATTCGTGCGGCTACGGCGTGCCGGAGATGACCTTCGTGCGCAACCGCGAGCATCTCGCGCTCGCGCACGCGAAGAAGGAGCGCGTCAACGGTGCGAGCGCTACCGCGAGATCCAGGTCACCCGCAACGGCGCACAGCATCGACGGGCTGCCGGCGCTACGGCCGATGCAGGGCGACGCCGGCGGCCACGAGGGCGATGCCGGCAAGGTCTCGTAGCGTCGGGACCTGCGCCAGGACGACGAGCCCGATGATCGTCGCGGTCGCCGGCAGGATCGCGACCATGAGGCTGTAGGTGGCGCGAGGGAGGCGGGCGAGCGCGAGCTGGTCGAACACGTACGGGATGACGGACGAGCAGATGCCCACCCCGGCGCCGGCCACGATCGAGATCGCATCGACGCCCGTCGCGCCGACCGGGGTGACGAAGATCGCGGCAAGCACCATCGCCCCGGCGAGCCCGTCGATTCCGAGGCCGTCCTTGGCCGCGCGATCGGCGCACACGATGTATCCCGCGAACAGCAGCGCGTTGGCGAACGCGAACGCGATCCCGTCGCCTCGCCCGCGAGGTGCACGCCCGTCAGCACATACACACCGGCACCGCCAAGGCGAGCGCGCCGACGTTGCGCGGCGTCCGCGCGCCCAGCGCCGCGAGCACGACGACCGGCAGGAACTCGATCGCCGCGACGGTCGCCAGCGGCAGCCGATCGATCGCCGTGTAGAAGCAGCAGTTCATCGCCGCGAGCACAACCGCCCAGACGAGCACCACGCGGTCGCGCAGTACCTGGCCGAGGCGCTCGCGCCGCCAGAACGCGAAGACGATCGCCGCCGTCAGGATCCGTAGCCACGCCACGCCGAGCGGCGCGACGCGCGCGAACAGCAGCACGGCGAACGCGGGGCCCAGGTAGTGGAAGATCGCGCTTCCGACGAAGTACGCCTCCGGTGGAACGGACGCGCTGCGTGGCGCCCGCTCGGTGTGCGCATCGGCGGCCATGGCCAAAAAGGGTCTCGTGTCGGGGCTGTCGCCACCAGGGCCAATCGAAGGTATCCTGGCCTGTATGGCTGCGAATGGACGCCTTGATGATGTCGATCACCTTCTGATCGAAGAGCTCCAGGCCGATGCACGCCTCAGCCTCGCGGAGCTCGGCCGGCGCGTCGGCCTCACCCCTCCGGCGGTGGCCGACCGGCTGCGAAAGCTCGAGGAGGACGGGACGGTGACCGGTTACGCGGCTCGTGTGGATCCGCGCGCCCTTGGCTATGCGCTCACCGCCGTCGTCCGGATCCGGCCCGCGCCGCGGATGATCGCGAAGGTCGCCGACCTCGCCCGAGCAACGCCAGAGGTCGTCGAATGCCTGCGGATCACCGGTGAGGACTGCTTCATCATGCGCATCCACGTCCGCGACGTCGAGCACTTGGAGGAGCTGATCGACGGGTTCGTCCTCTACGGGCAGACGACCACGTCGATCGTGCAGTCGGCAGCGGTGCCGCTGCGCGCAGTTCCCATCGGCTGAGATGCGCCGGTCTGTTGCCGCAGCGGGGAGCTCCCTGTTCTTCGTGCTCGCCCCGGGCGTCGTGGCGGGTGTCGTTCCCTGGCTCCTGACGGGATGGCACGTTGACCGCACGTACGCGTGGCCCTGGCGGGCGCTCGGTGTCGTGCTCGTGGTCGCGGGCGCGGCGGTCCTCGTCCACGCATTCGCGCGCTTCGTCATCGAGGGCGCGGGCACGCCCGCTCCGGTCGCGCCCACCGAGCGGCTCGTCGTCGGCGGCCTCTACCGTCATGTGCGCAACCCCATGTACCTCGCGGTCGCGGCGGTGATCTGCGGTGAGGCATTGATCCTCGGGCGCCGTGGTCTGTACGCCTACGGCGGGCTGTTCGGCGTGGCCGTGTGGCTGTTCGTGACGCTGTACGAGGAGCCCGTGCTGGCCCGACGCTACGGCGCCGAGTACGACGCGTACCGTCGCGCCGTCCCGGGCTGGCGCCCGCGCCTGCGGCCGTGGATCCGCTCGCCCACGAGTGGGCCCCCAACGTCGTAATAGTTACGACGCTCGGAGCCCAGGCCCAGCGTCAGCGCACCTAGGCCTGGCCCGCGATCCGTGACAGGTGCGCGCGCCAGGTGCCCTCGGTGTGGACCAGCGGGCGGCCCTTGAACGCGTAGACCAGCGCGCGCCGCGGGCCGCCTGGCGGCAGGCGGCAGGCGACCTTCACCGCCTCCTCCTCGCCCTCCTCGCGCGCGATCAGGTCGAAGACCGTGCCACCCAGGAGGATCGCGTCGCGCAGGCTGGGCGGGAAGCTCGGCTCCGGGCCCTCGCGCAGGCGCCGAGCGATCGCGGGCCGCGCGAAGGCGGTCTGCCCGCTGAACCACTGCGCGGCGCCGTTGGGCAGCCATGCCCAGCGCAGGTAGCGGATGAAGCGCCCGAGCCGGAACGGGGGAGGGAGCTGCGGGTTGTTGTGGCCGACGACGAGCTGCGCGTAGAGCGCGGCGGGCGCGCGCAGCGCCATCTCCTCCGAGCCCGGGACATTGGAGGCGCGTTCGCGCAGGATGCGCGGCGCGAGCACGTGGACCGTGTCGCGGCCGAACCAGCCGACGAGGTAGCGCCTCGCGGCCGGCGCCGTGAGCTGGCGCACGATCGGGATGTAGGGCTGCGCGAGCGCGAGCGCCGTGTTCGAGCCGTGGATGACGACGCCCACCTGCTCGGGCATCGACGGGAAGACCTCGGCCATCCGCGCCCGCGTGCCCTCGAGCAGCTCGAGGACCTCGACGACGTCGTCGGCGTCGCGCTCCTCGTGGCGGGCGGTGAAGTTCGGGCTCTCGGTCTCGGACCAGGCCATCGGCGCTAGGCCCGTGCCATCTCGCGCTCGTATGCCAGCTCGGTGCGGATGCCGCGCGCCTCGAGGATGGCGTCGGCCTCGGCGAGCGAGCCGGCGTCCTGCACCGCTGCGGCCAGCCGGGCGGCGGTGTCGATCGCGCGCAGCGGGTCGAACCACACGATGACGCCGCCGAGCTCGGTGAGCAGGACGTTGCGCCTGCCCTGGCGGATCGGCGCCTCGCCCCGGTCACCGCGCGCGCAGCGCAGCGCCATCGCGCTCGCCTCGGTCGGAACCTCCTTCGCGATCGCCTCGATGCGGTCCAGCTGGGTTGCGTCGAGCACGTCCTCGCCCGTGGTGCCGACCTCGTCCAGCCGCTCGCGGACCTCGCCGGGCGTCAGCTCGCCGTCGCAGCCCGCGCCGAACACGGCGGCGGCGGCCGGCGTGCGCAGGAACCGCGCGGACGCGAGCAGGACCGCGTCGGCGAGCGGGCTCGCGAGCCCCGGCTCGTCACCGTGGGCCAGCACGTCTCCGCCGACGTCCAGCAGCACGACTCGCCCGCACCCCAGCTGCCCGGCAGCGTCGTCCAGCGCCGCCGCGATCGCGCGCGGGCCCGGATTCGGATCGACGAGCACGGTGCGCTCGCCGGTCGCCCGCGCGACGTGCGACTCGCAGAAGCGAAAGCCTCCGGGGCCGGAGGTCTCCGGGCCGGCGAGCGCCACGGCATCGTTCAGCCGCTCGGCGTGCTCGACCTCGTCGAGCGTGCGCGGCCCGGGGATCGGGTCGACGGGACGGCGCTCCCAGGTGAGGCCGCCGACGACGGCGTCGCCGATCAGCGCGGCGGCCGCGAGCGAACCGACCACGTCCCCGCCGCCGCCGATGCCCACGATCAACGTGCGCGGGCTGTCGGCGGACGGGGAAACGGTGCTAGACGAGCGCGGGGACGCCGCCCTCGACGATGCCGCGGATCTGCTCCGAGGCACGGTCGAATTCGTCGTCCGAGAGGACCGGCGTGCCCTCGAAGGGCAGGTCGCGGTACAGCTCGAGGAAGCTGACGCAGCCGGCGTACTCGTCGCGCACCTTCACGGTGACAGGGCGCGGGATGCGGTACGTCCGCAGCAGCAGCACGTGCAGCGGGTGGCGACGCTTCCATGCCAGCCGCTTCTCGGCGTAATCGGGGGTCCAGACGTAGTACGGGGACAGGGCGTCCACCGTTCGGGGGTCGTCGATCGTCCAGTGCTCGGCCACTTCGGCCCACGCACGGATCCGGACGCGGTCGGGCTGAGCGATGCCACCGTCGCGCAGGAGCGCGTTCGGGGGCGGCTCACCCTCGGCCCAGACGCCCTCTTCGAGGGCGCGCCGGAGCTCCGGCTGGTGCGAGGCGCGAACGCAGTCGTTGCGCTGGTGATCGAATGTCGGGTAGAGGAAGAAACGGTCGTGATCGAGCTCGAAGTGCTTCTCGGGCTCACGGATCCCGCCCTTGCGCAGGGTGAGGAGCTGTTCGCCCTCAGCGAGCGCGCGGACGGTGACCGCCCATTCCTTGAACGCAATTGGCATATTCAGGGGAGGGAACTTCGGAGGTGAACAGAAACAATCCCGTCGCGAAACCGCGCAGTTGAACCGCGCGATCCGTGCGACGGGACTACCCGCATTCTCCCATTTCCTCCCCAAATCCCCAAATTCTGCTGCAAATGCAGCTACTTTGCGGCCTACAAGCGACGGTTCGCGAACCCCTCGTAGGGCTCCAGCAGCGCCGCGAAGTCGTCCGCGGCGTGCCCACGCGCGACGGCCGCCGAGAGGGCATCGCAGGCGGCTGCGGCCGCCGGGAAGGGCACATCGGCGGCCAGCGCCTCCTCGAGGCAGAGCCGCACGTCCTTGAGCATGTGCTCGGTCTTGAACAGCGTCGTGTAGTCGTGGGCGCGCATCGGGCCGGCCTTCAGCGAGAGCATCGTGCTGGCGCCCGACCCCGCCGCCATCACCTCGACCAGCGCGTCGAGGTCCAGGCCCTGCGCGCTCCCCACCAGCAGCGCCTGGGCGAGCGTGGCGGCATTGGCCGCGGCGACCGCGTTGTTGATCAGCTTCACCGCCTGGCCTGCACCGAGCGGGCCGGCGTGCACGATCAGCGAGCCCATGGCCTCGAGCAGCGGGCGCACGCGCTCCACGTCGTCGGCCTCGCCGCCGCACATGATCGCCAGGGTGCCGTCCTCGGCACGCGGTGAGGACCCGGTCACGGGCGCATCGACCAGCCGCGCGCCGCGCTCGGCCAGCTGCTCGCCGATGCGC
Organism: uncultured Actinomycetes bacterium; assembly: GCA_963794105.1. Classification (GTDB taxonomy): domain Bacteria; phylum Actinomycetota; class Thermoleophilia; order Solirubrobacterales; family Solirubrobacteraceae; genus AC-49. The sequence continues at coordinate 156,050 of CAWCEB010000142.1, forward strand.
CGCGTCCAGGCCGGGCCGATCGTCGTCATGTCGACGAACAGCACGCCCTCGCGCGCCGCGGGAACGACCACCTCCTGCACCTGAGGGCCGTCGACGACCATCGAGAACACGATCTCGGCCTGCTCGGAGACCTCCGCCGGCGTCGTTGCGACCGTCGCGCCGTGCTCCTGCGCCCACGCCTGCGCGGTCTCCTGCGTTCGGTTCCACACGATCAGCTCGTGCCCGGCGCGCGCGAGGTTCGCAGCCTGGCGGGAGCCCATGATGCCCAGCCCGATCCATCCGATCTTCATGCCGAGCAGGCTATCGGCGCTCAGGCGCGGGCCAGCCCGTGGCGATGCGCGACCGCCGCGGCCTCGGTACGCGAACGCACGTCGAGCTTGGCGAGGATCCGCGACACGTGGACGCTCGCGGTCTTCTCCGCCATGAAGAGGCGCTCGCCGATCTCGCGGTTCGTCGCGCCCTCGGCGACCATCGCGAGCACCTCGCGCTCGCGCGGTGTGAGGCCGAACGGGTCCTCGTCGAGCAGCGCCATGGCGCCTTCCTCGGCGTCGTCGCATCCCTCCGGGAGGGGCAGGCGCGCGCGCCCGAGGAAGCTGCGCGCCTCGCGCGCGAGCCAGTGGGCGCCCATCTCTGACGCGCTGGCGAGCGCCTCGCCGGCAAAGCTCGCAGCCGCGTCGCGATCCCCCGCGCGAAGCGAGTCCTCCGCGAGCGTCATCTGCATCAGCGCAGCCGGATGGGGATGGCCGAGGGCCTCGAACCGGGCGATCGCCTCGCGCAGCTGGTCGCCTGCGTCGTCGCCGCGGGCGCACGTGGCGTAGGCGGCGGCCACAGCGGCATACGCCCGCTCGACCTGGGAGCGAGGCCCGATGACCTCGGCCGCCTCCTCGGCATGGCGCGCGGCGCGCGCGGCCGCCTGGGCGGCGTCACCGGAGTGGCCGAGATCGCGCGCGCGGGCCGCCTCGTCGGCCTCGATCCGCGCGCCGAGCGCCGCGAGGCGCGCGATGCGCACGGTGTCGCCCGCCAGCAGCGCCGCGGCCGCTGCGACCGTCGTGCGGGCCGCGTCGAGGTCTCCCTCGCGGCGCAACAGCTCACCGAGGAACGTGCCGTGCGGGCCGTGGTACTGCGGCTGGCCGGCGCGCACCGCGACGCGCCCGGCCTCCTCCAGGAGCGCTCGGGCTGTCTCGTGGTCGCCGCGCAGCAACGCCAGCTCGCCGCGGCGCAGGTCGAGGTTCGTCAGGTACATCCCATAGGCGGGCCGGTCACCCGGGTTCGGCATCAGCGCCTCGGCCTCGTCGAGCCGCCCGAGGTCGATCAGGATCTCCGCCGCCTGCAGGCTCAGCCAGCCCTGCGAGCGGTTGGCGCCCTCGATGCGCTCGCGTCCCTCCAGCGCGACCGCAAGGCCCTCCTCGCTGCGCCCTGCGAGATGCAGCCCCTCCGCGAGGTTGTTGTAGCTCGTGCCGAGCTGTTGCTGCATCGTCGACTTGGCGGAGATCTCGATCGCCTGGCGCAGCATCGCCGCGCCCTCGTCCTCGTCTCCGACCGCCATCAGAGCGACGCCGAGTGCGTTGAGCAGCCCTGCCTGCGTGTCGGGATCGCCGATCGCGCGCACGAGCGGCATCGCCTCACGCCCGGCCACGACCGCCTCGGCGAAGTGGGAGCGCAGCATCAGCGCCTTGGTGCGGTTCGTGATCAGCCACGCCCGCTCGGGGCTATCGTCGTCGGCTGGGATCAAGCTCAGCGCGTGCGCGAGCGCCTCCTCGCCGTCGTCGGCGTGGCCCCAGTGGGTGAGCGAGCGCTCCAGCCAGCCGTAGAAGACCGCCGCGCGGCGTGGCTCGGCATCTTCGTCCAGGAGCTTGATCGCCATCTGCAGCAGCGCGGTCGAGCGCGGCAGCGCTCCTTCGTAGTAGCGGGCCATCGCAGCCCGGGCCATCAGCTCGGCGCGGTCGACCTTCGCGAGCTCCTCGGCGTTCGGGACGTGGTTGAAGAGCTCGATCGCGCGGTCCAGCAGGTCAGCCGCCTCGCCGTAGGCCTGGACGGCCATCGACGACTCGGCGGCGCGGACGGATGCGGCGAACGCCGCGGGTTGGTCGCCGGCGGCCATGTAGTGGTGGGCGATCGCGGCCGTGCGGTGCGCACCGCGCCTCGCCCTCGTGCCGGGTTCGCTCCTCGAGCGCGAGCGCGATCGCGCGGTGCAGGTCGGCGTGCTCGCCCGGCAGCAGGTCGTCGTGGACGACCTCGCGCAGCAGCGCGTGGCGGAAGCCGTAGAACCCGTTCTCGTTGGCGGTGACGATGTGGCTGGAGATCGCCTCGCGCAGCGCCTCGCGGACCTCGCGCGGCTCGAGCCCGCTGGCCGCCTCGATCAGCTCGTGATCCATCCGCTGGCCGGCCGCCAGCAGCCGCAGCAGCTCCTCGGCGGGAGGCGGCAGCGCCTCGATGCGCAGCATCAGCGCCTCGCGCAGCGTCGGGGGCAGCGCACCGCGGCCGTCGAGGCCGGCGGCCAGCAGCTCCTCGGCGAACAGCGGGTTGCCCTCGCTGCGCGCATAGAGCCGGTCGACGAGCTCCGCGTCGGGTGGCGCGCCGAGGATGTCGCCCAGCGCCTCGGCGAGCTCGGCGCGCGAGAGCGGCGCGAGCTCGATCCGGCGCGCATGCTCGCCGCGCTCGAGCTCGGCGAGCAGCGGCCGCAGCGGATGGCGGCGGTGCAGCTCGTCGGGCCGGTAGGAGCCGACGACCAGGACGCGCTCGCGGCACAGGCTGCGCGACAGGAAGGTGAGGAAGTTGCGTGTCGAGCGATCCGCCCAGTGCAGGTCCTCGATCATCAGCACGACGGCGTGCTCGGAGCCGAGCTCCTCGAGCAGGGAGAGGAGCGCTTCGAAGAGCCGGCTCTGAGCAGCACCGACGTCCTCCGTCTCGACCGGTGGCAGCGAGGGACGGCCGAGGCCGGGCAGGAGGCGCGTCAGCTCCGTGCGCGCGCCGTCAGGGAGCGCGTCGAGCGCGGGGTGGCCGTCGCGTGCCAGTGGTCTCAATGCGGCGACGATGGGCGCGTAGGGCAGCTCGCCCTCCCCGAGCTCGACGCAGTCGCCCGAAAGCAGGCGGCCGCCCGCCAGCTTCGTACGGCGGGCAGCCTCGTCGAGGATCCGTGTCTTGCCGACCCCCGATTCACCCGCTACGAAGACGAGCGACGGGCGCCCCGCGGCCGCGTCTGTCAGCGCGGCCTCGAGCTCCGCGAGCTCCGCCGTCCGGCCGATCATCCGGCTTGACGTCATCCTGGTGGCCACGGCTCCAGTATCGCCGCTCGCGGACGACGTCATCGGTCTTGGCTGCTGCGAGTTGGGTGGCGAGAGGGGTGAACATTGCGAGCTCCTTGCATCGGGTGACGTAGTGCATGGTCGGCTACGACCGACACCCCCACATCGGGCATCCGGTGCGACTTTCCGGCCCTGACCCCTTACTCGCCCTGAGGGGACCCCTTACCTTCGCCACGGAGGGCCCCGTCGAAGAAGCCGACGACCCGTTGTTCGTACTCGGCGGGGCGCGCGCGGATACCTGCGACGTGTCCGGCCTCGGGGATGTTCCAGAGCGTCTTGGGCTCGCCCGCGGCGGCGTAGAAGCCCGCGTTGAGCACCTCGCTCTCGACGCCGTTGCCCGCGGCGATCAGCAGCACCGGCCGCGGGGCGATGCGCCCGACGAGGTCCTTGATGTTCGGCGGCGGCCGATGGCCCGAGAAGAGGCTCACGCCGGCGGTGAGGACCGCCTGGAGCGCGTACGTCGGCGAGAGCGTGCGCATGCCGGGCATGTCGGCCTCCTCGCGGATCGACCGGCTGCCGGCTCCGTCGGAGACGACGGCCTTCAGGCGCCTGTCGCTCGCGGCGGCCTCCAACAGCATCTCGCCGCCGACCGAGAGGCCGATGCCGCCGATCCGCCCGTCGCGGACGTCGCTGCGTCGTTCCAGGAAGTCGACGGCCGCCATCAGGTCGCTGGTACCGCCCCAGCCGAAGGAGTTGGAATCGCCGTCGCTGCGGCCTTCGCCGCGACGATCCAGGATCAGCACGCCGTAGCCGTGGCGGATCAGCATCCGGGCAGGCGCCTGCGGGCCCTTGCGCCCGGGGAACGCCACGACGGCCGCCCCGTTGCGCGATGGCACGTAGCTCCCGTACAGGCGCAGCCCGTCGCGCGTGGTCACCGTGACGTCCTGGGCGCGCGGGCCGAGATCGATGTGGTCGACCGGTGTGCGTGCGACGTGTGTGAAGACGTACGCGAGCGTGACCGGGAACACGACCATCACGGCGACCAGCGCGCCCCCGCCGGTCAGCAGCAGGCGGCGGAAGTAGCGCCGCACGCGGCCGTCGAGTCGCCGCGACCGCCAGAGGATCACCGCGCCGAGCGCGAGCAGTACCAGGCCGGCCGGGATCGCGAGCAGGCCCGTGAAGTCGTCGTGGGAAGGTCCGACGCGCGCGGTGTAGGCGATCGCCTCGCTCCCGACGATCACGCCGAGCGCAGCGAGCACCAGCGCCAGCGCGCCCTGGGCGCCGGCGCGCAGGCGCGGAAAGGCCCAGGCGGCGAGCGCCAGCGTCGCGAGCGGCAGCAGGCCCGGAACCAGGTGCTCGCTCGCGGACGTGCCGGAGGGCGGCTGCAGGAAGTTGTCGTCGGCGACGTGGAGGGCGATCAGGCCAACCGCGGCAAGGAACGCTCTGTGCATGGCACGACGGTCCCAGCCGGCGCGCCGCGGGACATCAGGGCGCGTCCCTGAACCCGCCGCCGCCTGGTGTCTCGATGCGCAGGCGCTGCCCCGCCCGCAGCATTCCCGTCGCCTTCGGCTCGAGCGTCTCGCCGTCGAGCAGGTTGCGCCCCGGCGCGCCGTCGCCGCCGCCCTGGGCGCCGGGTGGCGCGTGCCTGCGGCGCTCGGTCAGCAGCGAGTAGGTCATGGGCTCGAGCGCCTCCAGCTCGCGGATGACGCCGTCGCCGCCGCGATGGGCGCCCTCGCCACCGCTGCCGCGCCGGATCGCGTACTGCACGACGCGCACCGGGAACTCGAGCTCGAGCGCCTCGACCGGCGTGTTGAGCGTGTTCGACATCGCCACGTGCACGCCGCTGGGCCCGTCGGCGTCGTCGCAGGCGCCCTGTCCACCGCCCAGCGTCTCGTAGTACGTGAAGCGCTCGTTCCCGAGCGTGAGGTTGTTCATCGTGCCCTGGCCGAGCGCGTGCCCGAACGCGCGCAGGACGAGGTCGGCCACGCGCGAGCTCGTCTCCACGTTGCCGGCCACGACGGCGGCCGGGGGACGGGCGTCGAGCAGCGTGCCCGGTTCGGTGATGACGTTCACCGGGCGGTGCGCCCCGGCGCTGGCGGGGATGTCGGGGTCGGTGAGCACGCGCACGGCGAACAGGCAGGCGCTGCGCGTGACCGCGAGCGGGCAGTTCAGGTTGCCGCGGTCCTGCCCGGCGCTGCCGGTGAAGTCCAGCGTCAGCTCGTCACCGGCGACGGTGGCGCGCAGCCGCAGTTCGAGGTCGCCGTCGCGCGCCTCGAGCACGTCGGTCGCCTCGACGGTTGCGTCGGGCATCGCGGCCAGGCAGGCGCGCGTGCGCCGCTCGGCGTAGTCGAGCACCTCCGCCGTCGCGGCGCGCAGCGTCGGCGTGCCGATGCGCGTCGCGAGCTCGCGCAGGCGCAAGACGCCCGTGCGGTTGGCGGCGAGCTGCGCGCGGAGGTCCGCGCGGCGCTCGTCGGGGTTGCGCATCAGCCCCGCCAGCTCGCGCACCGCCGCGTCGTCGAGCACGCGGGGCGCGATCACGACGCCCTCCTGCGCGAGCGTCGTCGAGTCCGCCGGCATCGACCCGGGGATCTGCCCGCCGACGTCCGCGTGATGGGCCCGCGACGCCGCGAACCCGACCAGCTCACCATCGTGGAACGCCGGCGTGATGACCGTGATGTCGGGCAGGTGCGTGCCGCCGGCGTACGGGTCGTTGAGCACCCATGACACGCCGTCGCGATGCTGCTCGCCGACCACGGCGCCGACGGCCGCGGGCATCGCCCCAAGGTGGACCGGGATGTGCTCGGCCTGCATCACCATCTCGCCGCGCGGGTCGAACAGCGCGGTCGAGCAGTCGCGGCGCTCCTTGATGTTCGCCGAGTGCGCGCTGCGCACGAGCGCCGCGCCCATCTCCTCGCAGGCGGCCTTGAGCGCGCCGGTGACGACCTGCAGCTCGACCGGATCCAGGCGGGTCATCTGCGCAGCACCGTCCCGTGCGCCGTCTCCTCGCGCGTCCAGTCGCCGGGCACGAACAGCGACAGCTCGGCGTCGTCGGCGCGCAGCTGGACCTGCGGGCCGGGGTCGATCCCGGTGACGCGCAGCGTCACGAGCTCGACCTCGTTGTCCTCGTCGCGGTAGCCGTAGCGCTCCTCGTGCAGCGCGGCGAACGCCTCGCGCAGCGCGTCGGCCGAGCCCGTGTCCCGAACGGTCAGCTCGTGCGCCTGCCCGCGGTAGCGCATGTCGCATGCCACCTCGACGCGCTCACCGGGCGGTCGCAGCTCGTCGACGGCGTCCTGGAGCGCTGCGTCGCTGAGATCGGAGCCACGCAGCAGCAGCGTGCGCTGCGCTTGCGCTCGCCGGTCCGCAGCGGCGAGGCCGACCGCGCTGAGCACGCCGCTCGCCGGCGGGATCAGGATCCGCGTCATGCCGAGCTCGGCGGCCAGTTCAGCGGCGTGCAGCGGGCCCGCCCCGCCGAACGCCAGCAGCGTGAACCCACGCGGGTCCAGGCCGCGCTCGACGGTCATCACGCGCAGCGCCCGCACCATCTCGGCGTTGGCCACGCGCACGATGCCCAGCGCGCAGTCGTCGATCCCGAGGCCGAGTTGCGCCGCGAGCCGCTCGACCGCCGCGCGCGCCGCCTCGACGTTCAGCTGCGACGCCGCTCAACGGCCGGGACGCGTCGAGCCGCCCGAGCACCAGATTGGCGTCGGTGACGGTCGGCTCCGTGCCGCCGCGCCCGTAGCAGGCCGGCCCGGGCTCGGCCCCCGCCGAGCGCGGGCCGACGCGCAGCGCGCCGCCGGCATCGCGCCACCCGATCGAGCCGCCGCCGGCGCCGACGGTGTGGATGTCGACCATTGGGAGAGCCACCGGCCGGCCACCGACCTCACGCCCCGCCGCCTCGCGGACGACGCCGTCCTGCACGACCGACACGTCGCACGAGGTGCCGCCCATGTCGAAGCACAGCAGGTTCGGCTCGCCTGCCGCCGACGCGACGAGCACTGCCGCTGCTGCGCCTCCCGCCGGACCGCTGAGGACGGCGAGGGAGGCGTGATCGGCGGCGGCCGCGAGCTCCGCGAGGCCGCCGCTGGACTGCATGATCCGGGGTTCGGGCAGGCCCGCGTCCGCAGCGCGGCCGGCGAGCGCGCGGAGGTAGGCGCCGACGAGCGGGGAGAGGGCGGCATCGACCTCGGTCGTCGCCGCGCGCTCGAATTCCCGGAAGGTCCCGACGACCTCGTGCGAGAGCGAGACAGGGACGCCCTCGCCGAGCCGCGCGCGCAGGGCGTCGCCCAGCGCGCGTTCGTGTGACGTGTCGCGGTAGGCGTGCAGCAGGCACACCGCGACCGCCTCCGGCTCGCACCGGGCGACCGCGTCGGCGACCGCTCCCGGATCCTCGAGTGCGCGCAGTACGCCGCCCGGGCCGATCCGCTCGGGCGCGCCGAAGCGCCGCTCGGGCGGCGCGAACGGTGCCGGCCAGGCTGCGCACAGGCGGTACAGGTCCCGCCGTGCCTGGCGGCCCAGCTCGACGAGGTCGGTGAAACCCTCGGTCGCGACGAACGCCGTGCGCGCGCCGCGTCCCTCGAGCAGCGCGTTGGTCGCGACGGTCATCCCGTGCGCGAGCAGCTCGACGTCCGCCGGACGTGCGCCGGCACGCTCGAGCGCGGCGCCGATCGCGGCCATGACGCCCTCCGACTGATCGGCGGGCGTGGTCGGCGCCTTGGCCGTGTGCAGCGCTGTACCGGAGACGACGACGGCGTCAGTGAACGTGCCGCCGACGTCGACCCCGAGGAGCATGCCCGGACCGTATCCGGGCACGCCCCTCGCGGCGTTGTGCGTCTACGCGGCCACGCCGAGCTCCAGCTCCTCGGTCTCCGCGAGGTGCTGGTGGCTGGGGCAGTAGCCGTTGTGGTGGAGCGGGACGCGCTGACAAGGCGTGCCGCGCCGCGTGGTCGCGCGGCACTGAAGCGGCTGGCCGTTGGCGTCGAACCCGGCCGACGGGAGGCGCTGCAGGTACTCGTCCGCAGCGTTGACGTAGCGCTGGACGACGGCCCAGACGCGCGACTGCGCACGCATCGGGAAGCACGTCCGGATGTCGTTGAACAGCGTGCGGCTCGGCCGCGCGAAGTAGTGGCGATCCGAGACGAGGCGCTCGATCGTCGCCTCGCACGAACGCAGGACATGCTCCTGGGCGCAGACGCCGCCCACGCAGACCGTTGCGTCGATGTCCCGCGCGAGCTCGCGGTAGATGGCCCGGCTGAACTGGTACATGAAGCTTGAGCTGCTCCTTGTCGTCCTGGTGGCTCCCCCGGATGACGCCGCTGGACAGTGACGTCACCGTGTGAAGGCAGGAACGTCGCGATTGTTGAGTTCGCGTTAACAACGACCGTGGCGCCTCAAACCCATGACTCGAAAACCGGTGCACCGTCGGCCCGGATCACGGCGTGGTGCCCGTCGAGCCCGGCATCGGTTTCTGGGAAGTCCGAGCGCTGGTGTCCGCCGCGCGATTCCTCGCGCAGCAGCGCGCATTGGCCGACGATGCGCGCAAGCGGGTGTGCGTCGTCGAGCAGCGTGCGCAGCGTCTCCGCGGACCGCACGAGCCCGGCGTCGCGCCACAGGTGCTCGCGGGTCTCGCGGGTCGGCATGGGAATCGGCTCGGCCGCCGGCGCGTCGTCGGCGCCGGTGAGCGCGGGCTCGGCGAGCGCCGCGATCGCCGCGCGCTGGCCGAACACGAAGCACTCGGTCAGCGAGTTGGACGCCAGGCGGTTGGCGCCATGCAGCCCCGTGCACGCAGCCTCGCCGACGGCGTAGAGGCCCGGCACCGTCGTCGCGCCGTCGAGGTCGGTGACGACGCCGCCCATCACGTAGTGCGCGGCGGGCGACACCGGCACGAGCTCGGACGTCGGGTCCAGCCCCGAGTCCTGCAGCGCGGAGACGACATTGGGGAAGTGCCCCGGGTCGACGGCGCGCATGTCGAGCCACATGTGCGCCTTCCCGGTCGTGCGCATCTTCGCCTCGATCGCACGCGCGACCTCGTCGCGCGGCGCCAGCTCCTCGACGAAGCGCTCGCCGTCGTGGTCCAGGATCGTCGCTCCCTCGCCGCGGATCGCCTCGGTGACGAGGAAGCCCTCGCGGCCCTTGATGCCGGTCACCGCGGTGGGGTGGAACTGGATCAGCTCGAGGTCCGCGATCGCCGCGCCGGCGGCCTGCGCGAGCAGCGCGCCGATCCCGATCGAGCCCGGCGGGTTCGTCGTACGCGACCACAGCGCCGCGGCGCCGCCGGTCGCCAGCACGACGCCGCGGGCGGCGATCGCGCGCCCGTCTTCGCACACGAGGCCGACGCAGCGCCCGTCGCGCCGCCAGACCGTCGCGGCGCGTGCCTGCTCGAGCACGTCGATGCGCGGGTCCTCGGCGACGAGCGCCGACAGCTGGCGCACGACGCGCCGGCCGGTCGCGCTGCCGCCCGCGTGCACGACGCGGCGCTTGGAATGACCGCCCTCCAGGCCGAGCGCGAGCGCGCCGTCGGGGTCGAGGTCGAAGCGCACGCCGAGCCGCTCGAGCTCGGTGACGATCCGCGGCGCCTCGCGGCACAGGACGGCGGCAGCCGACGGGCGCACGAGGCCGCGCCCGGCGATCTCCGTGTCGTGGCGGTGCAGGTCGGGCGAGTCGTCCGGCGCGAGCGCCGCGGCGATCCCGCCCTGTGCCCAGTAGCTCGCGGTGCGCGCGAGCGGGGTCGCGCTCACGAGCACGACGCTCGCTCCCTCCGCGGACGCGGTCAGCGCGGCGTACAGCCCGGCGCCACCGGCGCCCACGACGGCCACGTCCGCCTGCAGCTGGGTCGGCTGACTCATGCGCGGGGTACGGTATCCGTCGATGGCTCGACCGCTCGTGCTGCGCCACCACTCGTCTGTGCATCACGACACCGGCGACCATCCCGAGCACCCGACGCGCATCACCGCGATCGAGCACGAGCTCGCTGCACGCGACTGGCTCGGCTGGGAGGTGCGTGAGTCGACGCCCGTGGAGGGCGACGCGCTGCACGCGGTGCATCCCGCGCGCTACGTCCGTGCGATCGACGAGTTCTGTGCCGCGGGCGGCGGCCATCTCGACCTCGACACCGTCGTCAGCACCGAGTCCTATGGAGCTGCACTCCATGCCGCCGGCGGCGCGGTGGGCATCGTCGACGCGCTCGTGGAGGGGCATGCGCCCGTGGCAGCGTCCCTGCACCGCCCGCCCGGCCATCACGCCGAGGTCTCACGGGCGATGGGGTTCTGCCTCTTCAACAACGCGGCGATCGCCGCGCGGCGGGCGATCGACGGCCATGGGCTCGAGCGCGTCCTGATCCTCGACTGGGACGTCCATCATGGCAACGGGACCAACGACATCTTCCATGCCGACCCGCAGGTGCTGTTCGCCTCGATCCACCAGTGGCCTCTGTACCCCGGGACGGGCTCCATGTCCGACGAGGGCTCGGGGGCCGGCGAGGGCTACACCGTGAACCTGCCGGTGCCCGGCGGCTCGGGCGATGCGCTGTGGTGCTCGCTCGTCGAGCACGTCGTCGGGCCGCTGGCGACCGCCTTCGCGCCGCAGCTCGTCCTCGTCAGCGCGGGATACGACGCGCACGCCGACGACCCGCTCGCCGGTTGCGAGGTGACCGACGACGGCTACGCCACGATGGCCGGATCGGTGCGCCGGATGGCGGAATCGCTCGGCGTTCCGGTCGGGCTGATCCTCGAGGGCGGCTACGACCTCGGCGCCCTCGCGCGCTCGGTCGCCCGCACGCTCGAGGTCCTCGGCGCGCCCGACGCACCATCGGCCCCGGACCTCCCGCTGCACGCCGTGGCAGGTGAGGCCGCGTCGCGCCTGGCGGCCCGCTGGCCGGCGCTGGCTTAGGGGGTCGTCGCGGGCGTCGTCGCCGTCGGCACGGCCGGGGTGGTTGCCGTGGGCGGCGTCGTCGGCGGGGGTGCCGCCGTCGGCTCGGTCGCGACGGCGGGTGCCGTCGCGGTGCTCGGCGACGCGGTGTTGTCGTCGGTCAGCGCGACGAACGCGACCGCCAGGCCGGCGCCCGCCAGCACGGCGACGATCGCGAGCGTGATGATCGGCAGGCGCCAGTTCGGCGTCGGGGCGAGGCGCGTGCGGGCCGCGGCGCCGCATTCCAGGCACCAGTCCTGATCGGGCGCGATCGCCGTCTGACAGCGCGGGCAGCGGATCGCTCCGGCAGCGGACGCACCGCCTTCGGCGGCGTGTGCCCCGGGGGCGACGGCGGGGGGTTCGAGCGTCACGAGCCGTCGTGCGCAGGGGAGGGCTCGTCGGCCGGCTGGGGCGCGTCGGTCGGCGCCGGTGACGGTGACGGTGCCGGCGGCGCGGGCACGGGGGTCGTCGCGGCCGCCGTGGCGGCCTGGGCCGCGCCGGAGCCCGCGATCTCGCCGACCGCGCGCGGGCCGGTGACGGCGACGCCGCAGCTCGGGCAGAAGCGCGCGTCGCTGCCGTGCAGCGCGCCGCAGCGCAGGCATGCGGCGATACCGGGCTCGCGCAATTCGTGGATCGGCCGCGGGTCGTCGAGCAGCGTTTCGAGCGCCCGCAACTCGCCGTCGACGGCCTGCAGCGCCCCGAGCTTGCCGCGCACGAGCTCCTCGTTGGGCCGGTTGAAGCGATGCTGGTCGAACACCAGGCCGCCGAGGTCGCGGAACCCGAGCTCGCGCACGCGGCGCAGGTAGCGCAGGCGGCGCCGCAGCCGGCCGCGGTCGCGGAAGGTTGGCGTCGTGGGCGCCGTTGCCGTGGCGGGGTCGATGCCCGCGATGGGCGTCGTCGAACCGTCGGTCCGGACCGCGCCACTCCGGCGACGCCGGCGTGGGATGCGTGAAAGCAGGTCCTTCATGACACAGCGGCGGCGCCGGGTCCCGGCGCCTCCGGGTTCGAGTCTACAAGGGACTTCCACGCGGCGAGCACCCCCCGCGCCATGGCATCGGCCCCCCAGCGGGCCGCCCGATCGCGGCCGTCGATGCGTTCCGGTGCGGCGCGCAGCGCCGAGGCCCAGGCCTCCGCCTCGAAGGGGGCGCAGCGTGTTCCGGCGATGCCCTCGAGCGCTTCGGCATGCACCCCGACAGGCGTTGCGAGCACGGGCACGTCGCACGCCAGCGCCTCGATCACGGCCAGCCCGAATCCCTCCCGTTCGGACGGGACGAGCACGGCGTCGGCGGCGTTGACCCAGTGCGGCATCTCATCCGGTGGGACGCGCCCGAGCGTCAGGAGTTGCGCGCCCGCGCGCTCGGCGACCTCGCGGGCGCGGTCGGCGCGCTTCTCCGGCCGCGCCGGGTCGGCGGGGAGGAGCGCGATCCTGGCGTGCGGGTCCAGCCCCAGCCGGGCCCGGCACTCGGCGCGGTCCAGCGGCCGGAAGCGGTCGAGGTCGGCGCCCACCGGCAGCACCGACACATCCGTGCCCGGGCGGCGCTCCCGCACGAGCGCCGCGAGCTCCTCCGATACGGCGGCGACCAGGTCCATCCGGCCCAGCGCGGCCCGCGTGATCCGCCAGCTGCGCGGGTGGTGCACATCGGTCCCGTGCAGCGTCACCGCGCGCGCGCGCGCCGCGAACCGCCAGCGCCGGCCACGCGGTCAGCCCGAAGTGGGCATGCACGACATCGAAGCCGCGCTCTCTGCGCAGCGCCCGGGCTGCGGAGAGGTACGCGCCGGGCGGGAACTCGGACAGCTCGACGCTCGCGCCACCGATCCGCTGCAGCGCGGCGACCTGCGTGCGCACGAACGCTCCGCGCGCCGGAGCCTCGGGCGTTGGGGCCATGTTGCTGACGACGAGTGCGCGCACTGGTTGCGCATTGTCGTCACAGATGCGTCTGGTCCGGTCACGCGGTCGCTCGTTCACTGCTCGCGTCACCTACCTGAGAGGAACAATCCTCATGTATCGCCTCATGGGCCTGGCCCACGCGCAGCTGCACCGCACCTACCGTTCCATGACCGCCGAGCGCGGCCAGGGGACGGTCGAGTACGTCGCCCTGATCCTGCTGGTCGCGGGAGTCTTCGCCGCCGTCGTCGCGGCCGGCGGGGGCGATGCGGGCAGCAAGATCGCCACGAAGATCTCGAGCGAGATCCAGGACCAGATCAACAGCGTCGGGGGCGGCAAGTAGCGTTGCACAGGCGCGCGGCGGCGCCGCGGGCGGTGCACCTAGCATTGCCTGCCGTGCCGCCCGCCCGCCCAGATCCCCGCGACCGCCCGATCGCCGTCTTCGACTCCGGGGTCGGCGGTCTGACGGTCCTGCACGAGCTGCTCGTGCACCTTCCCGAGGAGGACTTCGTCTACCTCGGCGACACCGCGCGCTTTCCCTACGGCGAGCGCAGCAAGGACGAGCTCGAGGGCTTCTGCCTGCAGATCGCCGAGGAGATGCTGCGCAACCGGGCCAAGCTGCTCGTCATCGCCTGCAACACGGCGACCGCCGCCGCGCTGCCGGCGCTGCGGACGCGCATGTTCCAGACCACGCTGGGCGTCGATGTGCTCGGCGTCGTGCGGCCCGAGGCCGTGCAGGCGGTGACGGCGACGCGCAACGGCCGCATCGGCCTCCTTGCGACCCCGGCGACGGTCGCCAGCGGCGCCTACGCCGAGGCGGTCGCCGCCGCCGATCCGCACGTGGACCTGATTGCCGTGCCGTGCCCGGACCTGGCGCCGCTGATCCAGGACGGGTCGCCGTTCGACGATCGCATGCAGGACACGATCCGCGGCTACGTCACGCCGCTGCGCGAGGCGGGTGTCGACACGGTCATCCTCGGCTGCACCCACTACCCGCTGGTCAGCCCGATGCTCCAGCGGATGCTCGGCCGCGGCGTCGAGATCATCACGTCCGGCGCCGCGCTCGCGCGGCAGGTCGAGCACGCGCTCGGCTCCCGCGACCTGGCCTCGCGGCGCACCGGCGAAGGCTCGTATCGCTTCCTGTGCACCGGCGACACCGACGCGTTCCGGGCGCTGGGCACGCGCTTCCTGCAGATGCCGCTCGGCGAGGTGCAGCACGTCGAGCTCGAACCGCTTCACGAGAGGAACTCCGCATGACAGAGACCGAGACCGCCACGGGACGCTCGTACGGGCGCGCCCCGGACGGGCTGCGCCCGACCACGATCCAGCCCGGCTTCGTGGCGACCGCGACGGGCAGCGCACTGATCAGCGTCGGCGAGACGCGCGTCATCTGCACCGCGTCGGCCCAGGACAGCGTGCCGCGCTGGATGGCCGGCCAGGGCCGCGGCTGGGTGACGGCCGAGTACGGGATGCTCCCCGCCTCCACCGGCGACCGCAAGCAGCGCGACGTCACGAAGGGCCGCCCCGACGGGCGCACGGTGGAGATCCAGCGCCTGATCGGTCGTGCGCTGCGGGGGATCATCGACTTCAACGCGCTCGGCGAGAACACGATCTGGCTGGACTGCGACGTGCTGACGGCCGACGGCGGCACCCGCTGCGCGTCGATCACCGGCGCCTACGTGGCGCTCGCGCTCGCCTGCGACGTGCTCGTCGGGCGCGGTGCCATCGAACGCTCGCCGCTGACGGGCGAGATCGCAGCCGTGTCCTGCGGGATCGTCGGCGGCGTCCCGCTGCTGGACCTCGACTACTCCGAGGACTCGACCGCCGAGGTCGACGCCAACGTCGTGATGACCGGCGACGGCGGCCTCGTCGAGGTCCAGGCCACCGCCGAGCGCACGCCGCTCAGCCGCGCGCACCTCGACGAGCTGCTCGCGCTCGCGCAAACGGGGATCGAGGAGCTGCGCGCGGTGCAGCAGGAGGCAATCGCGGCCGGCCGATGAAGCTCGTGCTCGCCACGCGCAACGCACACAAGGTCCGTGAGTTCGATGCGCTGCTCGCCCCGCACGAGGTCGGCCCGCTGCCCGACACGGTCGAGCTGCCACCGGAGACAGGGACGACGTTCGCCGCCAACGCGCTCGCCAAGGCGCGCACCGCGGCGGCGGCGCTCGGCGCGCCCGCGATCGCCGACGACTCGGGCATCGAAGCGGCGGCGCTGGGCGGCGCGCCCGGCGTGCGCTCGGCGCGGTTCGCCGGCGAGCGCGCAACCGACGCGGAGAACCTCGCCAAGCTGCTTGCCGACGCACCCACCGGCAGCGCGCTCGCGTACGTCTGCGCGCTCGCCTTCGTTGCACCGGACGGGACCGAGCGCGTCGTCGAGGGCCGCTGCACCGGGACGCTCGCGGCGCAGCCCCGCGGCGACGGGGGCTTCGGCTACGACCCGGCGTTCATCCCGGACGACCTCGATGACGAGCGCACGATGGCCGAGCTGTCGCAGGCCGAGAAGGCCGCCATCAGCCACCGCGGACGCGCCGCACGGGACCTGTTCGCATGGCTGCAACAGCGCTAGCCCAGGGCTCCAAGAGCCGCGCCGCCGCGCTGTCGATCGCATCGAACAGCGGGCTGATCCTGCTCAAGGTCGTGGCCGGGACGATCACCGGCTCGGTCGCGCTGCTCAGCGAGGCGGTGCACTCGTCGATCGACCTGATCGCATCGATCGTGGCGTTCATCTCCGTGCGCAAGGCCGACGAGCCGGCCGACGCGGAGCACCCGTACGGGCACGAGAAGATCGAGAACCTCGCCGCGATGATCGAGGGCGTCCTGATCCTCGTCGGCTCCGGCGTGATCGCGTTCGAGGCGATCCGGCACCTCGTCGTCGGCTCGACGGTCTCGCACATCGGCTTCGGCATCGCGGTCGTGGCGCTGTCGATCGCGGTCAACCTCATCGTCTCCACCCACCTGCACCGGCGCGCCCGCGAGACCCAGTCGGCCGCGCTCGAGGCCGACGCGACGCACCTGCGCACCGACATGGCGACGTCGTTGGGCGTGCTCGTGGGCCTGGCGCTCGTGAGCATCACCGGCGCCGACTGGCTCGACCCGGCGGTCGCGTTGCTGCTCGCCGCGGCGATCGTGCGCGAGGGCTTCAAGATCCTCAGCCGGTCCTCGCGCGTGCTCGTCGACGAGGCGCTGCCCGCCGATGAGCTGGACGCGATCAGCGCCGAGATCCGCGCGTTCGGGCCCCAGGGCGTCGCGGGCTTCCACAAGCTGCGCGCGCGCCGCGCCGGGGCGCGCCGCTACGTCGACCTGCACGTCCAGTTCGTCGCGGGCACGACGCTCGAGCAGGCACACGAGACCGCGCACCGGCTGCAGGACGCGATCGCGACACGCATCCCCGGCGCCGATGTGCTGATCCACCTCGAGCCGGAGGACCGCGTCCAGCCCGGCACCGAGATCAGAGCAGGTTGATCGCCGCGCTCGCGCCGACCGCCACGGCGAGCCCCGCGTAGCCCTGGTAGCTGGCGACGAGGAGCAGCACCGCCGCCACGAGGCACGCGGCCACCGTGACCAGCCAGGCGATGCGCGAGAGCGGCATGGACGGCATTGTTGCTTACCGTCCGGTCCGCTGAGCACACTGCGCCGCCGCAGCGCCGCTGCTAGCTTCGAAAGCAAGCACCCTGACTAGGAGGAGCCACCGTGACGAAGTCGGAATTCGTGGACCAGATCGCCAGCAAGACGAACCTGGGCAAGAAGGAAGCGGCCGAGGCCGTCGACGCCGTTCTCGAGACGATCGAGGACACCCTGAAGCGCGGCAGCGACGTCGTCTTCTCCGGGTTCGGCAAGTTCCACATCTCGCACCGCAACGCTCGCCAGGGCGTGCACCCGCGCACGGGTGAGCCGATCCAGATCGCCGCGTCGAAGGTGCCGAAGTTCACGGCCGGCGCGTCGCTCAAGAAGTCCGTCAACGGCTGACGGCCGGCGATCGCCGGCGCCTCGCCATCCGACCTGCCCGCTGCCGGGACGCCGTTCGGCGACCGGCTGGCGGGCCTCGTCGCGCAGCGCGAGTCCCAGATCGTCCTCGGGCTCGATCCCGACCCGGCGAAGCTCTGGCCGGATGCGGGCGGGGACGTCGCCGCCCACTGCCGGGCGGTCATCGACGCGGCGGGCTCCGCCTGCGTGGCCGTCAAGCCGCAGGTCGCCTGCTTCGAGCGCCTGGGCGCCGCCGGCTGGCAGGCGCTGCAGGCGACCGCCGAGCATGCGCGGGCGGCCGGCCTGCTCGTCATCGCCGACGCCAAGCGCGGTGACATCGACATCAGCGCCCGGCGCTACGCCGAGGCCTTCATCGCGCCCGGTGGGCTCGAGGCCGACGCGCTCACCGTCAGCCCATATCTCGGGGCGCGACAGCCTCGAGCCGTTCGTCGCTGCCGCCCACGCCGCGGGCGCCGGGCTGTTCGTGCTCGTCAGGACGTCGAACCCGGGCGCCGCCGACCTCCAGGACCTCGAGCTGGCCGCCGGCGGGCGCGTGTGGGAGCGCACCGCGCAGCTCGTCGACGGGCTCGGGACGGCGGGCGCCGCATCGGGGCTCAGCGAGGTCGGGGCGGTCGTCGGGGCGACGGCGCCCGAGCACCTCGCCCGTGCCCGCGAGCTGATGCCGCGCTCCGTCTTCCTGCTGCCCGGGATCGGCGCCCAGGGGGGCCGCGTGGAGGATCTCGCGCCCGCCTTCGGGCCCGGTCGCGCCGCCGGGCTCGTCACGTCGTCACGCTCGATCGTGTTTGCATACGAACATGACGGCGGCGATCCGGCCGCGGCCGCCAGGGCGGAGGCGGAGCGGCTGCGCGGCGCCGCATGGGCGCTTGCGTAGGGGCTCACGGCGCTATTTGCACCCTACGATCCGACCATGTCCCGCTCTCCGGCCCGTGTCTTTGCGCCGCTGGCGCTCGTCGCGTGCGCCGTAGCGATCCTCGTGATCGTCAATCGCAACTCGGATTCGGGCGGGACCAAGTCGACGACGACCGCGACGACCACCTCGACGACGACCACGGCGAAGCAGGGATCCACGACGCCCAAGCGCAGGTACACCGTCAAGCCCGGCGACGTGCTGTCCCAGATCTCGATCAAGACCGGCGTGCCGCTCGACACGCTCCAGCGGCTGAACCCCAGCGTCGACGCGCAGTCGCTGCACGTCGGCCAGAAGCTCAAGCTCGCGCCTTGAGGACCGCACGCACGTTCGCGAGCGCGGCCGCCTGCGCGGCGGCGCTGATCCCGTGCACGGCGGCGCACGCGGCGCCTCCAGCCATCAGCGCGCCCGAGGCGATCCTCGTCGAGCCCCAGACCCAGGACATCGTCTACGCCCGCCGGGCCAACCTGCGCCGGCCGATCGCCTCGACGACGAAGCTCATGACCGCGCTGCTCACGCTCGAGCGCGCCCGGCTGACCGACGTGTTCACGGCCGCCCCGTACTCGCCGTCGCCGGCCGAGTCGCTCATGGGGCTGCGCGCCGGCGAGCGCCTCACGGTCGCCGACCTGCTGCGCGGCCTGCTGATCGTCTCGGCCAACGACGCCGCCGCGACGCTCGCGGTCGACGTCGCCGGCTCGCAGCGCCGCTTCGTCGCCCTGATGAACCGCCGTGCGCGCCAGCTCGGGCTCAAGGACACGCACTACGCGAACCCCGTCGGCCTCGACGAGCCCGGCAACTACTCGTCCGCGGCGGATCTGGTGAAGCTCACGCTGGTGCTGCGCCAGCGTGCGTTCTTCCGGGCGACGACGAACCTCGGCACGGCCACGCTGCACTCAGGCTCGCGGACGCGGCACCTGGTCAACCGCAACGACCTCGTTCGCACCGTGCCCTACGTCAACGGCGTCAAGACGGGCCACACGAACAACGCGGGCTACATCCTCGTCGGCTCGGCCACGCGCAACGGCGTCACGCTGGTCAGCGCGGTGCTCGGCGATCCCAGCCAGGCGGCGCGCGATGCGGACACGCTGCGCCTGTTGCGCTACGGGCTGTCGCGCTACCACCGGATCGCGCCGGTGCGCAAGGGCGCGGTCCTCGGCGAGCGCGGCGCTGAAGTACCGCGACGAGCGGGTCGACCTCGTGGCGGCGCGCACCGTCATGCGCGTCGCGCGGCGCGGCGAGCGCGTCACGACGACCGCGACGGGCGCGCCCGCGGAGATCGAGGGGCCGATGGACGCGGGCACGCGCGTCGGGACCATCCTCGTGCACCAGCGCGGCCGGGTCGTGGACCGGGTCGCGCTCGTCACCGCGCGCAACGTCCGGGCCGCGACGCTCGGCCAGCGCGCTGGGCGACTACCTCGGGCGCGGTTCGACACGTGCCGTCCTCGCCGTGCTCGCGGCTCTGTAGCTTGTACCTGGCACTGATGTGGCGCCGTCTGGTGCGCCGCCGCAACGGGGCAGAGGGGCACGGACTGGCTTCGTGATCATCACCGTCACGCTCAACGCCGCGATTGACAAGTCCCTGTCGGTCCCGAGCTTCCGCCTCGGCCGGCGCCACCGCACCGTGGACCAGACGACCATGGCCGGCGGCAAGGGCGTCAACGTCGCGCGCACGCTCAAGACGCTCGGGCAGCCCGTCATCGCCACCGGGTTCGCCGGCGGCCCGACGGGCACCCGCATCGTCGAGCAGCTCACCGGCGAGTCGATCCTCAACGACTTCGTCCGGATCCGGGAGGAGTCGCGCACGAACACGGCGGTCTACGACCCGACCAACGGCGAGCAGACCGAGATCAACGAGCGCGGGCCCGCGGTCAGCTCGACCGAGCTGGAGCTGTTCCGCGACAAGCTGCTGTACCTCGCCCGCGGCGCGGACATCGTCGTGTTCGCCGGCTCGCTGCCGCGCGGCGTCGACACCGAGATCTACGCCGGGCTGATCCGCGACGTGCGCGGGATGGACGTCATGACGTTCGTCGACACCGACGGGGAGCCGCTGCGCCACGCGGTGCGCGCCGAGCCCGACGTGATCTCACCCAACGTCCTCGAGGCCGAGGAGCTCGTCGGCCACGAGTTCAACGACGAGGAGGATCGCGTCATCGCCGTTCGCGAGATGGTCGCGCTCGGCTCGCGCGAGGCGATCATGACGGTCCCGGACGGCTGCGTCGCGTGCGTGCTCGTCGATGGCGTGCCGACCCTTCACCGCGTGCTGATCGAGCCGCGCGAGGCGGTGGCGCCGGTCGGCGCCGGCGATGCGTTCCTGGCGGGCTACGTCGCGTCGCGCTACGAGCGCCGTACCCCCGAGGACTGCCTGCGCTTCGGCGTCGCCTGCGGCGCCGAGTCGACGTCACGCCTCGGGGCCGGCCTCGTCGACCCGCGCGAGATCGACAAGCTCATGGGCGAGGTCGAGGTGCGCGTCCTGGCCGAGCCGGCCGAGGTGTCCTGAGGCGAGGACGGGCTCGTGCCGGCCGGGACGAAGGTCAACGTGACGCTGAAGAAGTAGCCGCTGTTTGCGGGGCCCGGGGGCATGGGCGGCTCTGGGCTCGCTGCTACCATCGGCTGGGCGTGGTTCGTTGCCGCCACACCCACGCCGCAATGGCCGCACCCCTCATTTGGACCCCGCCTGCGCGGGGTCTTTTCGTCCGCCCACAGCCCTAGGATTCGCTAATGGAGATTGAGATCGGCCGCGGGAAGAAGGCCCGTCGCGCGTATGGCTTCGACGACATCGCGATCGTGCCATCGAGGCGGACGCGAGACCCCGATGACGTCGATATCTCCTGGAAGCTCGGCAACTACCGCTTCGAGCTGCCGCTCCTGGCCTCCGCGATGGACGGCGTCGTCTCGCCGGCGACCGCCGGGATCGTGGGCAAGCTCGGCGGCCTCGCCGTCCTGAACCTCGAGGGGATCTTCACGCGCTACGAGGACGCCGACGAGCAGCTCGCCCGCATCGCGACGCTGCCCAAGGACGTCGCGACGCGCGAGATGCAGGAGATCTACAAGGAGCCGATCAAGCCGGAGCTGATCGCCCAGCGCATCCGCGAGATCAAGGAGCACGGTGTCGTCTGCGCGGCCTCGCTGACGCCGCAGCGCGTACGGACGCACTACGAGCTCGCCGCTCGAGGCCGGGCTCGACATCCTCGTCATCCAGGGCACCGTCGTCTCGGCCGAGCACGTCTCGGCCGACGAGTCGCGCCCCCCGCTGAACCTCAAGGAGTTCATCCGCGAGGTCGGCGTGCCGGTGGTCGTGGGCGGTTGCGCCAGCTACCACACCGGCCTGCACCTGATGCGCACCGGCGCGGCGGGCGTGCTGGTCGGCGTCGGCCCGGGCGCGGCCTGCACGACGCGCGGCGTCCTCGGCGTCGGCGTGCCGCAGGCGACCGCGATCGCCGACGTGGCGGGCGCCCGCTCCCAGCACATGCTCGAGACCGGCGAGTACGTCCAGGTGGTCGCCGACGGCGGCATGCGCACGGGCGGCGACGTCTCGAAGGCGTTCGCCTGTGGCGCGGACGCCGTGATGATCGGCTCGCCGCTGGCGCGCGCCCACGAGGCGCCGGGGCGCGGCTTCCACTGGGGGATGGCCACGTTCCATCCGTCGCTGCCGCGCGGCGCGCGCGTCGCGACGATCCAGAACGGCACGATCCAGGAGATCCTCACCGGCCCGGCGCGCGAGAACGACGGCACGTTCAACCTGATGGGCGCGCTGCGGACCTCGATGGCGACGTGCGGCTACAAGGACATCGCCGAGTTCAACCGCGCGGAGCTGATGATCGCCCCGGCGCTGATGACCGAGGGCAAGCTGCTGCAGGCCTCCCAGGGCGTCGGCATGGGCTCGCGTGGCGCCGCTGTCGCGGCTCACGAGGGCGGCGGAGGCTCAGCCGACGCCGCCAACGGAGCTGCCGACAAGGCGCCGGCACTCGCGTGACGGACCACATCGTCACGGCGTCGACTGCGGCAACAGAGCTTGTTGACGAGTCGGCGCCCGTCGATGTGCCGCGCAAGGTCGACGAGGTCGTCGTCCTCGACTACGGCGGCCAGTACTCGCAGCTGATCGCCCGCCGCGTGCGCGAATGCGGCGTGTTCTCGGAGCTGCTGCCCCACCACGTCGGCGCCGAGGAGGTCCGGCGGCGCAAGCCCAAGGGGCTGATCCTCAGCGGCGGTCCGGCGTCGGTGTATGCCGACAACGCCCCGAAGCTCGACCGCGAGCTGCTGGAGCTCGGCATCCCGGTGCTGGGCATCTGTTACGGCATGCAGCTCGTGGCGCTGAACCTCGGCGGCCGCGTCGAGAGCGCCGAGGTGGGGGAGTTCGGGCGCAGCACGCTGCACGTGCGCGAGAGCGGGCGGCTGCTCGCGGGCCTGCCGCTCGAGCAGGCCTGCTGGATGTCGCACCGCGACACGGTGTTCGAGGCGCCCGCGGGCTTCACCGCGCTCGCATCGTCGACGGAGTCGCCGGTCGCGGCCTTCGAGTCGCTCGAGCGCGGGATCTACGGGATCCAGTTCCATCCGGAGGTCGTCCACACGCCCTACGGCCAGGACGTGCTGAAGACGTTCCTGGGCGACGTGTGCGGTTGCGAGATGACGTGGTCGGCTGCGTCGATCGTCGAGGAGCAGATCCAGCGCATCCGTGACCAGGTGGGCGACGGCAAGGTCATCTGCGGCCTGTCGGGCGGCGTCGACTCGAGCGTGGCAGCGCTGCTCGTGCATCGCGCGATCGGCGACCAGCTCACCTGCGTGTTCGTCGACCACGGCCTGATGCGCAAGAACGAGGGCGAGCAGGTCGTCGAGGCCTTCCGTGACCACTTCAAGGTCCCGCTCGTCGCCGTCGACGCCGAGGACCGCTTCCTCGCGAAGCTCGCCGGCGTGTCGGAGCCCGAGGCCAAGCGCAAGATCATCGGCACCGAGTTCATCCGCGTCTTCGAGGAGGAGGCGGCGAAGCTCGACGACCCGAAGTTCCTGGTCCAGGGGACGCTGTACTCGGACGTCATCGAGTCCGGCGGCGGTACCGGCGCGGCGACGATCAAGTCCCACCACAACGTTGGCGGCCTGCCGGAGGACCTCGAGTTCAAGCTGGTCGAACCGCTGCGCGCGCTGTTCAAGGACGAGGTGCGCGCCGTCGGCGCGGAGCTCGGGCTGCCCGAGCGGCTCGTGTGGCGCCAGCCGTTCCCCGGCCCCGGCCTGGCGATCCGCATCGTGGGCGGCGAGGCGACGAAGGAGCGCCTCGACGTCCTGCGCGACGCCGACTACATCCTCCAGGACGAGATCCGCAAGGCCGGCCTGTACCGCGAGCTGTGGCAGTCGTTCTGCGTCCTGCCGGATGTGCGCACGGTCGGCGTCCAGGGCGACGAGCGCACCTACGGCTATGTCGTGGTGATCCGCGCGGTCACCTCGGACGACGCGATGACGGCCGACTGGGCGCGGTTGCCCTACGACCTCCTGGAGCAGATCGCCGCCCGGATGATCGGCGAGCTGCGCGAGGTCAACCGGGTGGTGCTCGACATTACGAGCAAGCCACCGGGCACGATCGAGTGGGAATAGCGGGCTTCGGCGGCTTTCGCGCGCGGGAGTAAGGTCGCTGTTGTGCGGCTAGGGGACCGTATATCGGAGCGCGAATCGCAGCGCTTCGTCGGGCGCGACAGCGAACTGGCCGTCGTGGAACGACTGTTCGCCGACGACCCGCCCTACAGCGTCGTGCACGTGCACGGGCCCGGCGGGATCGGCAAGAGCGCGCTGCTGCGCCAGGCGGCAGCCGAGGGCGAGCGACGCGGCTGGACGGCGTACTGGGTGGAAGGACGCGACCTGCCGCCGACACCCGAGGCGCTGCGCGCGGCGCTGGAGCCCGCGCTGGCCGACGACCGGCCGCTCGTGCTGCTCGACACCTACGAGCGCATGTCGGCCACCAGCATCTACCTGCGCGACGTGCTGTTGCCCGCTCTTCCCGCCGCGGGCGCCGTCATCATCGCCGGCCGCACGCCGCCCGACGCCGGCTGGTTCTCCAGCGGCTGGGAGACGGTGACGACAGAGCTTGCCCTGGGTGGCCTCGAGGACGAGGACGCGCTGGCGCTGATCGCGACGCTGGGCGTCGGGACCGGGGAGGTGGCGGCGCGGATCGTGCGCTGGGCGCACGGCAGCCCGCTGGCGCTGCGGCTCGGCGCAGACGCTCAGGTCGCCGGAGCGGCGGAGGATGTCATCGAGCCGACGGCGGCCAAGGAGGTCGTCGCCTCGCTCATCCGGCGTGTCGTCGCAGCGGAGCTCGAAGGTGCGCACCCGCGCGCGCTGGCCACCGCGACGATCGCGCGGGTGGTCACGCCGGATCTGCTGACCGCCGCGATGGCGGGCGAGGGCGATACCGCCGTGGCCTACGAGTGGCTGCGCTCGCGCTCGTTCGTCGAGCCGCTTGGCGGTGGGCTGACGCTGCACGAGGTGGTGCGCCGGGCGATGCTCGTCGACCTGACGCTCAAGGACCCCGCGCTTGAGCACGAGCTCCGCCGCCGCATCGCCGACCACCTCCACGCCCGCGCCGTGGCCGGCGACTCGCTGCTCATGATCGACCTGGCGCATCTCGTGGAGGATCCGGTGGTGCGCTGGGGCTTCTCGTGGGAGGGGAGCGCGCGCTTCCGCGTGGACACGATGGGCCCCGGCGACGCGATGACGATCAACCAGCTGATGGCGATGCGCGGCATCCCCGGCTGGCTGGACATGACGCGCAGGATCCTCGAGGAGGCGCCCGAGGTGCCGGTCGTCGTCCGTGGCGTGGATGGTGAGATCCACGGGCATGCCGTCTCGGTGACGCCCGCCGGCGCTCCCGCGGCGGTCGACGAGGATCCGCTGCTCGGCGCGTGGCTCGCGCACGCGCGTTCGCGTGAGGATCGCCGCGCCGTGCTCTGGCGTGAGTCGATGGACCACACGAACGAGCCCGAGCAGGTGGTGCAGGCGATGATCGGCCTCGCGGGGATGCTGCGCTCCGGCCTGTCCAACGTGCGCTACGCCTACATGCCGATCCCGCCGCAGGCGGGGCGCGCGCTGCAGTTCGCGCGCGCGCTCGGCGCTCGTCACGAGCCGTCGCTCGACACGCATTTCGGGCCGGCGCCGATCGAGTGCTGGATCCTCGACTACGGCCCGGGAGGCCTGCTCGGCATGCAGCGCGACGTCGTGTACCGCGAGCTGGGGTTGACGCCGCCGTCCGGAGCCGACCGGCCGGCGTGTGCGGGCCCGGTCGACGGTGAGGCCGTGCGCGCCGCGCTGCGTGACTTCCACAAGCCGATCGAGCTTGCGCGCAGCCCGCTGGCGTCCGGCGTGACCCCCGTCGAGCGCGGCGAATCCGCGCGCGAGCGCCTGCGCGCCGCGATCGACCAGGCCTTCGGTGATTCGGCCGATGAGCAGCTGCTGCGCGCCGTGCTCGAGCGCGGCTACCTCGCGCAGGACACGAGCCTCGAGTCGGCGGCTGCTGAGCTGCACCTGTCGCGCGCCACGTTCTTCCGGCGGCTCAAGCGTGCCGTCGACCGCGTCGTCGCAGTGCTGGCCGGCTAGGCGCCGCTACGGCGCGAGCCGTTCGACGATCCAGGCCTCGCCGTCGAGGCGGAACCGAAGGCGGTCGTGGAAGCGGTCGCGCCGGCCCTGCCAGAACTCGGCCGCTGCGGGAATCACGCGCAGCCCGCTCCAGTGCTCCGGCCGCGGGACGTCCTCACCCTGCTCGGCCACGCGCGCCCATGCCTGCTCGAGCAGCTCCCGCGACGGTACGACCTGCGATTGCGGGCTCGCCGCGGCGCTGACGCGCGAGGCGAGCGGGCGCGAGGCCCAGTACGCGTCGGCCTCCGCGTCACTCACGCGCTCGACGCTCCCTGTCACGACCACCTGGCGCTGCAGGGGGAGCCATGAGAACACGCAGCTCGCCCGCGGGTTGGCGAGCGCCTCGCGGCCCTTGCGCGACTCGAGGTTGGTGTAGAACGCGAATCCGCGCTCGTCGACGGCGCGCAGCAGGACCGTTCGCGCGCTCGGAGCCCCGTCCGCGGTGGCGGTCGCGACGACCATCGCGTTGGGCTCCGGTACGGTCGCGGCGACGGCGTCGTCCAGCCAGCGCTGGAACTGCTCGAGCCACGTCGGCGCGAGGTCGGAGAGGTCGAACGGCGGGCCGTCGTATTGGCGGCGCAGCCCGGACGGGTCGACGTGACTCACGCCCCGCCCTCGATTGGCGGGTGGGTGGGGAGACCCTGTTCTTTCCACGCATCGAAGCCGCCGTCCAGGTCGGTCGCGCGGGTGAAGCCCATGTCGCGCAGCGTCTGGGCCGCCAGCGACGAGGCGTAGCCCTGTGAGCAGAACAGGATCAGCGGCGCGTCCAGGTCGGCGATGCGGTCGTCGCGCCATTCGCAGTCCGGATCGGCACGCCACTCGATGACGGTTCGCTGGTGGTGGATCGCGCCGGGGATGGTGCCGTCGCGGGCGAGCACGTCGCCGGCGCGGACGTCGACCAGGATCGCCTCGCCGGCCTGTGCGGCGGCATGCGCCTCGGCGGGTGTCGGGCGATGGCCGAGCGTCGCCCGCGCCTCGTCGAGCAGGTCGGAGATGGTGCGCCGGGTCACGTGCTCAAGCTACCGTCCAGGCGTGTCGCGTGAGCACTTTGACGCGATCGCGCCGCGCTACGACGCGCTGCGTGGCCAGCTGTTCGACAACGCCCTGGCCGTGCTCGTGCGCGGCGGCGATCTCGCGGGGCGTCGCGTGCTGGACCTCGGCTGCGGGACCGGGCGCTTCGCGGTCGCGCTGCGTGAGCACCACGGCTGCGACGTCGTGGGCGTCGACCCGTCGCCCGGCATGCTCGCGGTGGCGCGCGACCGCGACGCCGGCGTGCGGTGGCTCGACGGGCGCGCCGAGGACATCCCGCTCGATGACGGAGCGGTCGAGCGCGCGTTCCTGCAGACGGTGGTGCACCTCGTCGAGGACCGCCCGGCGGCGTGCGCCGAGCTGCGCCGCGTCGTCGGGCCCGCAGGCAGCGTGGCCATCCTCACGGTCGATCCCGCCGGCGCGGAACGGTTCTGGATGGCGGACCTGCTGCCGTCGTACGCCGCGATCGACGCCGCGCGCTTTCCGGCGCCGGACACGCTCGCGGCAGAGCTCAGCGCGGCCGGCTTCGGCTGGGTTGCGTGGGAGCCGGCGCCGATGCGCCTGCGCTACACGCGCGACGAGGCGGCGCACCTCCTGCGCGAGCGCTTCGCCTCCTCGCTGGCGCACATCTCCGACGCCGAGATCGAAGCCGGCGCTCGCCGCGCCGAGCGCGACCTGCCGCCGGTCATCGAGCCGCTGCTCGAGATGGTGCTGGTGGTGGCGCGCTGAGGCGTTGCGGGCTTTGCCCACGTCAGGGCGTGGGCCCCCGTACTTCGAAGTATTCGTAGCCGCGGGGCCCAGGCTCACGCCGCGCTCGCGGCTAGCTGAGTGCGTCCCAGGCCTTGAGGTCGGCCATGGGGTCGAAGGCGTGGCCGCCGGTGTACCAGCCGGGCGCGCTCCACTCCTCGAAGTGCAGGTGGCACGCCGTGGCGTCGCCGGTGCGCCCGACGAAGCCGATGGGCTGGCCGGTGAGCACGGTGTCGCCCTTCTTCAGCGGCGAGGGCTCACGCAGGTGCATGTAGGCGTTGTCGATGCCGGTCTGGGCGCCGTCGATCACGAGGTAGTTCCCGGCCGCGGCGTGCGTGCCCTTGTACTTCACGACGCCACCGCGCGCCGCGACGAGCGGCACGCCGCAATCGGCCATCACGTCGACGCCCTCGTGCGTGTGGCCCGAGCGGGCGGCGCCGAAGCCGTCGCCGTAGGTGTGAGGCCCGCGCACGGGGAACATGTGGCCGAGGTAGAGGAAGCGTCGCGGCAGCGGGCGGAGCGGCCGCCGCGCGCACGGCGGTGGCGGACTGTGCCTCGGCGACGTGGAACTCGTAGCGGCCCTCGGGCGCGGGCTTGCCCGCCACGGTCGCGTCCCACGTGATCGACTGCACCGTGCCGGCGGGGATCGGGCCGACGTCCCAGTGCGCGACGACCGCGCCGTCGGGCTCGTGCAGGAGATCGATCGTGACGCCGCTGTCCGACGCGGTTCCGCCGTAGAGGTCGAGCGTGGCCTTCGTCGTGCCGTCGAACAGCACGCGACGCTGGGCGACGCGGGCGGCCATGGCGCCGGCCGCCGTGGAGCTCGTGACGCGCAGCGGCTTGCGCGTCGCGCGAGAAGCGACGCCGTCGGCGTTGACCAGCTGGACCCGTCCGCTGCGGGCGCCCTGGGGAACGACGGCGTCCACGTGCGTCGCGTCGGCGACGGTGGCGGGTGCCGACACGTCGTCGGCGTGGCCCTTGCCGCCGGTGAACACGACCTGCGTGACGTTGCCGAGCTGGGAGCCGAGCACGCGGATCGAGCTGCCCGGGCGCGCGGTCGCGAGCGACGCGCAGCCGGTGCGGCACGTGACGGTCGACGAGACCGGGGGCGGGGTGGGAGCGCCGACGTCGGAGCCGCCGAACGCGGTACCACCGGTCGATGCCGCGGCAGGCGCGACAGCAACGGCGTTCAGCACAGCCATGACCATGACGGTCCGACGGTTCAGCTCGATTCACTCCCCGGTTGACGGGCCTACGGGGTTAGCTGACGGGCTCGCGGCGTCTTGCCGCTACCAAGGCGTGATCCCTGGATTCGCCCCCGAGCCGGCGTCGCCTGCTCAGTGGTTCCCCCGCTCCGGGCGCCCTGGCGGTGAGGGCCGGCCGGATTCGGCAGTCTTCAAGTGGCGCGCACTGTATACCCACTTGCGGCGAGAAGGCGACAAGCCTCGTCGTTCCCTATCCTTGTGGCCGGCCGCGCGGAGCATCGTGCTCGCGTGGCATTTCTCACGCCGTGAAGACCTACGTAGCCACACCTTCCGACCGCCAGCGCGACTGGCTGATCGTGGACGCCACCGGGCAGACGCTCGGGCGGCTCGCCACGCAGATCGCCGACGCCCTGCGCGGCAAGCGCAAGCCGACGTACACGCCGCACATCGACACCGGCGACTTCGTCGTCGTGATCAACGCCGAGAAGATCGCGGTCACCGGCAACAAGCGCGCCGACAAGCTCTACCACCGCCACAGCGGCTATCCCGGCGGCCTCAAGACGCGCACGCTCAACGACATGCTCGAGCGGCGCCCCGAAGAGGTCATCCGGCTCGCCGTGAAGGGGATGCTCCCCCGCAACCGGCTGGCTCGCAAGCAGCTGACCAAGCTCAAGGTCTACGCCGGCCCCGACCACCCGCACGCGGCACAGAAGCCGCAACCGATGGAGAACCAGTCCTGATGGCCGACGACACCCCGCGCGACGACGAGCAGCAGCCCGAGGAGGCAACTCCACAGACTCCGGCCGCCGAGGAGCCGCAGGCCGAGGAGGCCGCCGCCGGCCGAGGAGGCCGCCCCTGCCGAGGAGGCTCCGGCTGCGGAGCCCGTCGCCGAGGCGCCGGCCGAGGAGGCCCCTGCCGCCGAGGTCGAGGTCGTCGAGGACGAGTACGTCGAGGAGACGCCGCGCGTCAAGCCGGCCATCCCGGGCGCCGACCTCGAGGTCGACCTGGTCTTCGAGGGCAGCGAGGAGCGCCGCTCGGAGTACGACGAGGACGGTGACGACGAGGAGTCCACCGGCGACGTCGACGAGGACCTCGTCGAGGACACGCCGATCGCGACGGCGACGATCGACCTGGGCGCCGGCGCGCGCTATCGCGCGACCGGCAAGCGCAAGACCGCCGTTGCCCGCGTGATCCTCAAGCCCGGCACGGGCGCGTACTCGATCAACGGCAAGCCGCTGGACGATTTCTTCCCGCGCTCGACCCTGCAGCGCAACATCCGCCAGCCGCTCGAGACCGTCGGCTACGAGGACCGCATGGACGTCGTGGCCCGCATGCACGGCGGCGGCGTGAGCTCGCAGGCCGGCGCGCTTCGCCACGGGATCTCCCGCGCGCTGCTGGAGGCCGACCCGAACCTGCGCACCGAGCTCAAGAAGCGCGGCTTCCTCACGCGTGACGCCCGCGTGAAGGAACGCAAGAAGGCCGGCCTGAAGAAGGCCCGCAAGCGCCCGCAGTTCTCGAAGCGCTAGAGGCCCCGTGGCCCGCAGGCTGTTCGGGACCGACGGCGTCCGTGGCGTCGCCGGTGAGCTGTTGTCCGCCGACCTTGCGGTCAAGCTCGGCCGTGCCGCGACGCTGCAGGCCGCGCGCAGAGCACACGCCGCCGAGGGCAATGGGTCGGACCGTCGCGTCCTCGTGATCCGCGACACCCGCGAGAGCGGCGAGATGCTCGAGGCCGCGCTGGCCGCCGGCGTCGCCGCAGCCGGCGGCGACGTGTTCCTCGGCGGGGTCCTGCCGACGCCGGCCGCGCCGCTGCTCCTCGGCCGCTACGGCTTCGACCTCGCGGCGGTCATCTCCGCGTCGCACAACCCCTACCGCGACAACGGCATCAAGTTCTTCGGCGCCGATGGCTTCAAGCTCTCCGACGCGTCAGAGGAGGCGATCGAGGACCTGCTCGACGACGAGCCGTCGGCCACCGCGATCGGGCGGATCCGTGCGCTGCACGGCACCGAGGAGGACTACCTGCGCGAGCTGCACACGCGCTTTGCCGGCCTCGACCTGAGCGGCGTCGATGTCCTGCTGGACTGCGCCAACGGAGCCACCTACGCCGCGGCCCCGGAGATCTTCCGGCGCCTGGGAGCCGACGTCACCGTCGTCGCCGACGCGCCCGACGGCCGCAACATCAACGAGGGTTGCGGCTCGACGCACGTCGACCAGCTCGCGCAGCGCGTGGTCGACGGCGGCCACGCGGTCGGATTCGCGTTCGACGGCGACGGCGATCGTGTCCTGGCGGTCGATCGCAACGGTGTCGTGGTCGACGGCGATGAGCTGATCGCGCTGGCGGCCCTGCATCTGCGCGAGTCGGGTCGCCTGTCGGGCGGCGGCGTCGCGGTGACCGTCATGACGAACTACGGCTTTCACGCGGCGATGAAGGAGCACGGAATCGAGGTCGCGACCACCCAGGTCGGCGACCGCTACGTGATCGAGGAGCTGCGGGCACGCGGCTGGTCGCTCGGTGGCGAGCAGTCCGGTCACATCATCGACACGGGCTTCGTGCCCAGCGGCGACGGCATCGCCAGCGCGCTGCTCGCGCTCGAGTCGCTCGCCGGGGGCGACCTCGCGGAGCGCAGCGCGATGCGCAAGCTGCCCCAGCGCCTGGTCAACGTGCGCGTGGCCGACCGTGACGCCGCGATGGGCTCAGAGGAGCTCGCCGAGGCCGTGACGGCCGAATCGGCGGCCCTCGAGGGGCGCGGGCGCGTGCTCGTCCGCCCGAGCGGCACCGAGCAGCTCGTGCGCGTGATGGTCGAGGCGCCGGCCGATGACGAGGCCGATGCGGTGTCTGCACGGCTTGTTGCGGTCGTCGAGCGATTCGCAAGCCACCGCTTAGTACCCTCTAGAACCGCTACGAAGGAGGCCAGGCCCATGTGCGGCATCGTCGGCTACGTCGGCAAGCGGCCCGTGCAGGATCTGCTCCTTGCCGGCCTGAAGAAGCTCGAGTACCGCGGCTACGACTCGGCCGGCATCAGCGTGATCGCCGGTGAGGACATCGAGTCGGTGCGCGCGGTCGGCAACCTGCAGAACCTGTTCGACGCCGTCGCGGCACGCGAGGCGCGCGATAACGGCGGCGTCGCCGTCGCCGCGCGCACGGCCACGACCGGCATCGGCCACACCCGCTGGGCCACGCACGGGCGCGTCAACGAGGAGAACGCGCACCCGCACTTCGACACGAGCAACGCGATCCACGTCGTGGTCAACGGCATCGTGGAGAACTACGTCGGGCTCAAGCGCCGCCTGCAGGACATGGGCGCGGTCTTCACCAGCGAGACCGACGCGGAGGTCATCGCCCATCTCGTGGCCCACCACTGCGCGCGCGGCTCGCTCGAGGAGGCCGTCGTGGCGGCGTTCAACGAGCTCGAGGGGCACTTCGCGTTCGTGGCGATGCGCCTCGACGAGCCCGAGACGCTCGTCGGCGTGCGCAAGGAGTGCCCGCTGGTCGTCGGCCGCGGCGACGGCGAGACCTTCCTGGCCTCGGCGATCCCGGCGTTCCTGTCCGAGACGCGCCGCATCCAGTACATCGAGAACGACGAGATCGTCGTCATCACGCGCCGACGAGGTCCGCTTCCTCGGCGCCGACGGCAGCGAGCACGACGCGCGAGATCGAGGAGATCGACTGGGACGAGGAGACCGCCGAGAAGGGCGGCTTCCCGACGTTCATGCTCAAGGAGATCCACGAGCAGGCGGACGCGGTCGCCGACGCCGTCGCGGATCGCACGGCGCCGGGCACGCACGTGGACCTCGACGACGTCGGCGCGCTCGACGAGAACATGCTGCGCGGCATCGACCGCATCCTCATCACCGGGTGCGGCACCGCCTACCACGCGGGCCTCATGGGCCGCTACGCGCTGGAGGAGTGGGCGCAGATCCGCACCGACATCGACGTCGCGTCGGAGTACCGCTACCGCAAGCAGCTCGTCGGCCCGGGCGACCTGGTGATCGGCATGACGCAGTCGGGCGAGACCGCCGACACGCTGGCGGCGATGCGCGCCGCGCGCGAGGCGGGCGCCACCGTGCTGGCCGTCACGAACGTCGTCGGCTCGCAGGCGACGCGCGACGCCGACGGGGTGCTCTACACCCGCGCGGGCATGGAGATCGGTGTGGCGGCGACGAAGACGTTCGTCTGCCAGGTCGCGGTGATGTACCTGCTCGCGCTGAAGCTCGCCGAGCTGCGCGGCACGATGAAGCCCGAGACGATGGAGCGGATCGTCGGGGAGATCAAGCGCCTGCCGCACTGCATCCAGGAGGTCGTCGCTGCCGCAACCGACCCGGAGACCCACCTGCCCGGCGGCGCCGTCGCCGAGGCGGCTGAGCGTCATTGGGATGCGGACTTCTTCCTCTACCTCGGGCGCCACATCGGGCTTGCGGTGGCGCTGGAGGGGGCGCTCAAGCTCAAGGAGATCTCCTACATCTCGACCGACGCGTACGCCGCGGGCGAGATGAAGCACGGGCCGATCGCGCTGCTCGAGGACGGCACGCCGGTCGTCGTGGTCGCCACAGACTCGCCGGTGAAGGACAAGGTCGTGTCGAACATGCAGGAGGTGGCGGCGCGCGGGGCGCACGTGATCGCCGTCGCCGCCGAGAACGACCACGAGATCGACCAGCACGCCAAGCAGGTGCTGCGCGTCCCCGACATCGACTGGATGCTCCAGCCGCTCCTCGGCACGATCCCGCTGCAGCTGCTGGCCTACGCGATCGCCGACAAGCGCGGCCTGAACGTGGACCAGCCCCGCAACCTCGCGAAGACCGTCACGGTCGAGTGAGCGGCGTCGGGCTGGACCTGCTGGAGATCGAGCGCCTGGAGCGCGCGATCGAGCGGCGGCCCGGCCTGGCGACGCGGCTCTTCACGGACGCCGAGCGCGCGTACGCCGCCTCGCGCGCGCGTCCCGGCCAGCACCTCGCGGCGCGCTTCTGCGCCAAGGAGGCGGTGGCCAAGGCGCTCGGGATGCGGGCGTGGAGCTGGCAGGACGTCGAGGTGCCGGCGGGCGGGGAGGACGCCGAGGTCGTCCTGCACGGCGACATGGAGGCACGGGCGGGCGAGCTCGGCGTGCAGGTTGCGGTCTCGCTGACGCACACGCGGACGATGGCCGGCGCCGTGGCGGTGCTGCGTTGACGCTCGAGCCGTGGCTCGTCGCGCTGCCCGACGCGGAGGCGATGCGCGCGACCGATCGCTGGGCGATCGACGAGCTGGGGGTGCCGTCGCTGGACCTGATGGAGCGCGCGGGGGCGGGGCTTGCGGCGCTGGTGGCCGACGTCGCGCCCGAAGGGCCGGTCGCGATCGTGTGCGGCAAGGGCAACAACGGCGGCGACGGGCTGGTGGCGGCGCGGCTGCTGCGCGAGCAGTGGCGCGACGTGCGCTGCCTGCTGCTCGGTGAGCGTGACGAGCTGCGCGGCGACGCCGCGGCGATGGCACGGGGCGTCGAGACGGAGCCGTTCGGCGCGGCGGCACTCGAGGGGGCGGCCGTCGTGGTGGATGCGATCCTGGGCACCGGCTTCGAGGGGGCGGTCCGCGGTGCCGCGGCCGAGGCGATCGCGGCGATGGACGGGCACGTCGTGGTCGCGGCCGATGTGCCCAGCGGCGTCGATGCCTCGACGGGGGAGATCCACGGCGCGGCCGTGCGGGCGACGGCGACCGCGACGTTCGCCGCGGCGAAGCCCGGGCTCTACGTGAACCCCGGCAAGGAGCACGCCGGCGAGGTGCGTGTGATCGACATCGGCATCCCGGAGGGCGCGCCGGTCGAGGTCCGGGCCGCGCTCATCGACGACGCCGTGCTTGCGGCCATCCCGCGCCGGCTCGGCAACACGACGAAGTTCAGCTCGGGCCACGTGGTCGTCGCCGGTGGCTCGCGCGGGCTCACGGGTGCTCCGGTGCTCGCCGCCACCGCCGCGATGCGCGCGGGTGCGGGTTACGTCACCTGCTGCGCCCCGGCGTCCCAGCAGCCGGTGCTCGCCGCGCACCTGCTCGAGGTGATGACGCGTGCGCTACCTGAGGACGACGGCGCGCACGTGGCCGCGGGCGCCGACGCCGTGCTGAGCGCGAGCGAGCGCGGTGGCGCGCTGATCGTCGGCCCGGGGATCGGCCGCACCTCCGGTGCGCAGGAGTTCGCGCGGACGATCGTGCGCCGCAGCGGCGTTCCTGTGCTGCTGGACGCTGACGGGCTCAACGCGTACGCCGAGCGCCTCGGCGAGCTGCGCGAGGCGGCCGCGCCGCTCGTGCTGACGCCGCACGACGGCGAGCTCGGGCGCCTGCTGGGCTGCTCGAGCGACGAGGTCAAGGCGCAGCGCCTCGCGAGCGCGCGTCGCGCAGCCGCGGAGTCGGGCGCGACGGTGGTGCTCAAGGGCGACGACACGATCGTGGCGCGGCCCGACGGGTTCGTGGCGATCAGTCCGGGCGCGACGCCGGCGCTCGCCACAGCCGGGACGGGCGACGTCCTCAGTGGCGTGATCGGGGCGCTGCTGGCAAAGGCGATGGACCCGTTCGCGGCGGCCTGCGCCGGCGTGCGCCTGCATGCGCTTGCGGGCAAGCTCGCGGCCGAGCGGCTGCGTGGGCCCGACGGGGTGGTCGCATCCGATGTCATCGCCGCGCTACCGCTTGCCCTTGCCGGGTAGGCTCAGGCGCCGATGGCCAAGACCGTGCACGACATCATGGACCCGGACCCGCCGACGGTGGGCCCCGAGACGGGCGTCGAGGGCGTCGTGCGCCTCATGGGCGAGCAGGACGCGTCCGTCGTGCTCGTCGTCAACGACGGCCTCCGCTGCATCGGGATCATCACCGAGGCAGACCTCGTCATCGGCGACGAGGAGGGTGACATCCACATCCCGCACTACATCGAGCTGTTCGGCGGCGTGGTGTTCCTCGAGCCGCTGCGCAAGTTCGAGGCCAAGCTGAAGAAGGCGGTCGCATCGCGCGCCCGGGACCTGATGACCGAGGACCCCGTCACGATCGACTCCGGCGCCTCGGCGCGCGAGGCGGCGAAGGTCATCGTGGAGCGCCATCACAACCACCTTCCGGTCGTCGAGCACGGCCGCCTGGTCGGGCTCGTCACCCGCGCCGACGTGCTTGGCGCGTTGGTCGAGGAGTAACCGATGCGGGCGCTCGCCCGGATCGACGCCGCCGCGATCGCGCACAACACCGAGCGGCTCGCGCGCGCGGCGGGCGGCGCGGCAGTGTGCGCGGTCGTCAAGTCCGACGGCTACGGGCACGGCGCGGTGACGGCCGCGCGGGCGGCGCTTCAGGGCGGCGCGACGTGGCTCGCGGTGGCGGCGGCCGAGGAGGCAGGTGCGCTGCGCGCGGCGGGCATCGACGCGCGGCTGCTGGTGATGGGTGCCCTGGATCGCGAGGAGCTCGCCGTCGCCCTGGAGGCTGACGCCGACGTCGTGGCCTGGACCGAGGAGTTCGCGGGTGCGCTGCCGGCCGGCGCCCGCGTCCACGTCAAGCTCGACACCGGCATGGGCAGGCTCGGCACGCGCGACCCCGAGCTGGCCACGCGGATCGCCGCGTCGGCGGGCGACCGGCTGGCGGGGCTGATGACCCACTTCGCGACCGCCGACGAACGCGGCGACACGTTCATGGACGAGCAGCTCGGGCGCTTCCGGGCGTGGGTGGACCCGCTGCGCGAGCGATTCCCCGGCGCGATCGTGCACGCCGCCAACAGCGCGGCAACCCTGCGCGATGCCGCGACGCGCACTTCGACATGGTGCGCCCGGGCGTGGCGCTGTACGGGCTGGACCCTTCGGGGAGGACCCGTTCGCCCAGGAGCTCGAGCCCGCCCTGACGCTGCGCGACGAAGGTCCCGCCGTGAAGGACGCGGCGCCGGGGGAGAGCGCGGGTTACGGTCGGCGCTTCGTCGCGCGCGAGCCGACGCAGCTCGCGACCCTGCCGATCGGCTACGGCGACGGCTGGCGGCGCGCGCTGACCAACAACGCCGAGGTGCTCGTTGGCGGGCGGCGGTTCCCGCTCGTCGGGACCGTGAGCATGGACAACATCGCGATCGACCTCGGCCTCGACAGCGGCGTGTCGGTCGGCGACGAGGCCGTTCTGATCGGCGCGCAGGGACCCGAGCGGATCCTGGCCGAGGAGGTCGCGCGGCGCCTGGACACGATCAACTACGAGGTGACCTGCGCGCTCACCGCGCGCGTGGTGCGGGCTTGAGCGCGGCGCTGGAGGTTGCGCGCGAGGCGCTGCGTGGCGAACGCGCCTGGGTCGTCGGCGGTGCGGTGCGCGACCGGCTGCTCGGGCGGCCGGTGCTCGACCTCGACGTCGCGGTCGCCGGCGACCCGCGGACGCTGGCGCGTCATCTCGCGGTCGTGGCGGGCGGCCCGGTGTTCCAGCTCAGCGGCGAGTTCGGAGCATGGCGCGTGCACGCACCCGACCGGGCGTGGCAGGTCGACGTCACCGTGCTCCAGGGCGAATCGATCGAGGAGGATCTCGCGCAGCGCGACTTCACCGTCAACGCGATCGCCGAGCCGGTCGACGGCGGGCGGCTGGTCGACCCCCACGACGGCGCGCGCGACCTCGAGCAGCGCTGCCTGCGGATGGTGTCCGAGGAGGCCTTCGACCGCGATCCGCTGCGCGTGCTGCGACTGGCGCGCTTCGCCGCCGGCCTGGGCTTCGAGCCCGAGCCCGCGACGGTCGCGGCTGCGGCGAAGCGGGCGGCGCGCATCGGCGACGTCGCCCAGGAGCGCGTCTTCGGCGAGCTCAAGCAGGTCGTGACGAGCGATGGGGCGCTGGAGGGGCTGGCGCTGATGGCGCAGCTCGGCCTGACCGACGCACGTCCTGCCGGAGCTCGAGGGGCTACGCGGCGTCGAGCAGAACCGCTTCCACCACCTCGACGTCCATGACCACACGCTCGCGGTGCTGGAGGCGACGATGGACCTCGAGCGCGACCCGGCGGCGGCGCTGGGGGACGCGTACGGAGCAGCGGTCACGGCCTTCCTGGCCGAGCCGCTGGCCGACGACCTCACCCGTGCCGGCGCGCTGCGCTTCGGCGCGATCCTGCACGACGCCGGCAAGCCCGCCACGCAGGACTTCACCCCCGAGGGGAACGTCACGTTCATCGGCCATGACCGCGAGGGCGCGCGGATCTCGCGCGAGCTGCTGACGCGGCTGAAGGCCAGCGAGCGGCTGCGCTCGCACGTCGCGGCGCTCGCCGACCATCATCTGCGGCTCGGGTTCCTCGTGCATCGCCGCCCGCTCGACCGTCGCACGATCTATCGCTACCTGAAGGCGTGCGAGCCCGTCGAGGTCGATGTCACGCTGCTGAGCGTGGCCGACCGGCTGGCGACGCGCGGCGACAACGCCGAGCCGGCGATCGCAGCGCACCTGGAGGTCGCGCGCGAGGTGCTCGCGGCCGCGCTGGAATGGCGGGCCGAGGGGCCCCCCGCGCAGCTGGTGCGCGGCGACGAGCTGGCCAAGGCGCTGGGGATCGAGGAGGGTCCGCGGCTGGGCGAGCTCCTCGCGGCGATCGCGGAGGCTGCGTACGTCGGCGAGGTCCGCACGCGCGACGAGGCGATCGCGCTCGCGGGTGGCCTGCTGGAGGAGGGCGGGTGAACGCCCGCGAGCTCAACCGAGCCACGCTCGCCCGTCAGCTGCTGCTGGCACGCGAGCAGCTGGGCGTCGCGGAGGCCGTCGAGCGGCTCGGCGGCCTGCAGGCGCAGGAGCCGCGCCCGCCGTTCCTCGCGCTGTGGTCCCGGATCGAGGGGTTCGAGCGCGACGAGCTGCGCGGCGCGCTGCGCAAGGGCACCGTCGTCCGCGCGATGCTGATGCGCGCGACGCTGCACGTGGCCGGCCGCAAGCAGTATGCGGCGCTGCGTCCCGTGCTCGACGACGTGATGACGCGCGCGATGACCGGCGCGCTGAAGGGCCGCGACCAAGGGCTGGATCTCGCCAAGGTGCTCCCTGCGGCCGAGCAGCTGCTCGACCAGCGCCCACGGACGTTCAACGAGCTGCGCGGCGAGCTGAGCAAGCGGTTCCCGAAGGTCAACGAGCGCGCGCTGGGCTACGCGGTGCGCACGCAGCTGCCGCTGGCGATGGTGCCCACCGACGACGACTGGGGCTTCCCGCGCGAGGCCGAGTTCGCGCTGTCGAAGGTGCGGCTGCGCAAGCCGGACGCCAACGGCCTCGTGCTCGCCTACCTGGCCGCGTTCGGCCCGGCGACGGCAGCCGACATCCAGCGCTGGTCGGGGATGCAGGGCATCAGGCCGGTGCTGGAGGGGATGCGCGAGCAGCTCGTGACGTTCGAGGCGGGGAAGCGCGAGCTGTTCGACCTTCCCGGCGCGCCGCGCCCGGGAGCGGACGTGGAGGCGCCGCCGCGCTTCCTGCCGGACTTCGACAGCCTCGTGCTCGCCCACGACGATCGCACGCGCGTGATCGCCGACAAGCACAAGCCGAAGATCGCCTCGAGGAACCTGCGGATCCCCGCGATGGTGCTCTGGGACGGCTTCGCCACCGGGACGTGGCGACTGGAGCGCAGGCGGGGCGTCGCGACCGTGGCGATGAAGCCGTTCGGGAAGCTGCCTGCCGGCGCGAAGAAGGGGCTCGAGCCCGAGGCGCTGGCGCTCGCAGCGTTCGCCGACCCCGAGGCGAAGGACTACGCGTTCACCGTGGAGCGCTGAGCCGCGAGCCGGCGAACGAGCGCCGTGCAGAGGTCGGTTGCCTGGGCGACGGTCTCGAAGTCGACGTTGTCGGCCACGTCGCAGGGGCAGTGCCAGTGCGACGGGATGTTGCGCTGGTCCACAGAGGCCAGCAGCGCGCTCGGGTAGCCGTCGCGCAGCGCGATCAGCCCGTCGGTCGCCGCGCGCGTGCGCAGGCCTCGCACGAGCCCGATCCCGGCCGCTTGCGCCACGCCGGCGACGAGGTCGCGCGTCGCCTGCGGATAGTCGGTCATCCACGCCATGCCCTCGCCCTCGATCAGCGCGAGGCGCGGGCACCCGAGTGTCTCCAGGCAGACAACCGTCGTGCGATCCCGCGGCAGGTCCGGCGACCAGCGGTCCATGAAGCGGCGCATGCCCTCCATGAACGACTCCTCGCTGCCGGTCGAGACCAGCAGGACGCGGACGCCCTCGACCGGATCGTCGCGCAGCGCCTCGGCGACGCCCAGGAGCGCGGCCACCGCCGAGAGGTTGTCGCTGGCGCCCGGGGAGACGGGCGAGCGCGCGATGTCGGCCATCGCGGCCGCCGTGCCGGCGCCGAATGCCACGCCGGCGCCGAGCAGGCGCCGCGAGCCCGTGAGCCCGCCGAGCGCGGTGAGGATCGGGCCGGCGACCGTCGGCCACATGATCGGCGGGTATGTCTTGAACCGGCCGATGAACCCCGGCCAGCGCTCCTCGATCTTGTCGGCCAGCGAATGGTCGAACACGGTGCCGCCGTGGCCCGCATCGTGGTGGGCGACCAGCACGAGCGTGTGCTCGCCGGCTCGATCGCCGGCGACTGCGACGACGTTGCGCGACTCGCACTTGGGCAGCGCGCGGCGCGACACCTGCGCGCCGCCGCTGATGTCGTCGAGGATCGACGCCGCAGCCGCCGCGCCGCCGGCAAACGCGGCCAGGCGCGCGCCACGGCCACCGCGGCGCAGCGCCAGCAGCGCCAGGCCCGCCGCGGCGGCCGCCGGCGCGCCGACGGGGATCCAGTAGCCGGCGTGGACCTGTTCGGATTCCGTGTGCGCGTCGGCGCCCAGCGACCGCAGCTGCTCCGCGATCCAGTCGGCGGCCTCGCGCTCGCCTGGCGAGGCGGTGCCCCGCTCGATCGTCTCCAGGTGGCGCACAGCGGCTTCGAGGTCGGCCATGGCGCGCCGCAGGCTAGCGGGTAGCCTGCGGGCCATGGCATCCGACCCCGACTGCATCTTCTGCAAGATCGTCGCCGGCGAACTGCCCGTCAGGAAGGTCGACGAGGACGACCGGACGATCGCCTTCATGGACATCAACCCGGGCACGCACGGCCACGCGCTCGTGATCCCCAAGGAGCACGCGCGCGACCTGCTCGAGATCGCGCCCGACGAGCTCGCCGCCGTCGTTCAGGCGGCCCAGCGGCTGGCGAAGCGCATGCCCGAAGCGCTCGGCGCCGACGGCGTCAACCTCGTCAACTCGTGCGGCTCGGTCGCGTGGCAGACCGTGTACCACTTCCATCTGCACGTGATCCCGCGCTACTCCTACGACACGGTGCGACTGCCCTGGACGCCGGGCGACGGCGGCGACCGGCTCGACCAGGCTGCGGAGGCGCTGCGCACATGACCGGCTTCGGCCCCTGGACACTCGAGCGCGACGGCCCGCTCGCCGTCCTCACGATCTCCAAGC
Source organism: uncultured Actinomycetes bacterium (assembly GCA_963794105.1). Classification (GTDB taxonomy): domain Bacteria; phylum Actinomycetota; class Thermoleophilia; order Solirubrobacterales; family Solirubrobacteraceae; genus AC-49. The sequence continues at coordinate 196,907 of CAWCEB010000142.1, forward strand.
CACCGCTGAACCTCTTCGATCGGGACGTCGACGAGGGCCTGCACGCGGCGATCCGGCACGTCGCCCAGGAGCGCCCCCGCGGCCTGCTGCTGCGCGCCGAGGGCCGCGTCTGGACCGGTGGCGTGGACGTCAACGTCTTCAAGGGCCTGAGCCCGGACGACAGCGCCGACCTCTGGCGCCGCGGCTTCGAGCTCGTGCAGGGCATCGAGGAGCTGCCGTTCCCCGTCGTCTTCGCCGCGCATGCGCTGTGCCTGACGTGGGGTCTCGAGATCGCGCTGGCCTGCGACCTGCTGGTGGCCGCCGAGGGAGCGCAGTTCGGCCTGGTGGAGGTGCGCGTGGGGCTGACACCGTCGATGGGCGGCCCACAGCGGCTGGCCGAGCGCGCCGGGCCCGCGCGGGCGCGCGAGTTCGTCATGACCGGCGACCTGTACGCGGCGAGCACGCTGCGCGACTGGGGCGTGGTGAACATGGTCTGGCCCGATGCGGAGTTCGAGGATCGCTCGCGCGAGCTGGCGCGCAGGCTCGCCGACGGCCCGACGCTGGCCCACGCCGCGACCAAGCGGATCATCCAGGCCCAGAAGGAGGGCGGCGCGCGGGCGGCCGACGCGATCGTGCCGGAGCTCTCAGGCGCGCTGTTTGCGACCGAGGATCTCGAGAACGCGGTGCAATCGTTCCTGACCGACGGCCCGGGGAAGGCCAGCTATGCGGGGCGCTAGGCGGATCGCCGCGGTCGCGATGCTGCTCGCCGCCGGCGCCGCGCCGGCGCTCGCGGCGACCTTCGTGCCCAAGACGCGCACCGTCAAGGACGCGTCCGGGGACGTGACGAAGAACCCGATGGACCTCGTGGGCGTCTCGCTCGGCCGCGCGTCCAACGGCGAGCTGCGCGGCTCGCTGACCGCGGCGGCGGCGTTCTCGGTCAAGTCGATGGTCGCCAAGGACGGCATCCCCGGCTCGGCGTGCCTGCGGCTGTGGACGAAGACGAAGGCCGGCAGCGCGCCGCCCGACTACCTCGTCTGCGCGACGGCCGGCAAGGACGGCAAGAGCCTCGACGGCTCGGTGCTGCAGGAGCGCACGGGCAGCACGCCGGTGCGCGTCGGCCCGGCGCGCGTCAGCCGCTCGAGCTCGCGCAACATCACCGTGCGGTTCGGCCAGTCGACGGTCGGCAGGCCCGCCGTCATCCACTTCGCCGGTGAGACGACCCCCGCCGCCTGCAATCGCATCACGTGCACCGACGTCGCGCCCGAGGACGGCAAGGTCGCGACGTTCCGCTTGAGACGAACCTGACACTGACAGGCGGGCGTCGCGGCGCCACGATGCGCGCATGCAAGGACCGAATCGTGCGCCGCTGATCCTCGGTGTGACCGTCGTGCTCGCGTTCGGCGCGGGCTTCGTCGCGCAGAGCGCCACCGGCGACACCAGCGGCCAGGCGATGATCCTCACCGTGCTGCCGATCATCGGGCTCGGCATCATCGCGATGGTCCAGTGGCAGAACGGCTGGGTGAAGCGCAGCCGCGCCGCGCCGCCGAAGCGCAGCGAGCTGGATGAGCTGCGGGCCACGCTCGCCATCAGGCCGGTGAGCGGCGGCGACGGCACGGACGAGTCGTGGCAGCTCGCCGGCGGCGTGTTCCGCGACGGCCGCCGGATGGTCCTGCTGATCTGCGCCCTGATGATCCCGGCGCTCATGCTCCAGCGCGTCGACCTGATCGTCTTTGCGGCGATCCCGATCGTGCTCTACGCCGTCTATCTCGCGATGAGGACGGTCATGCGCGGAGGCACCTACGACCAGGCGTTCGACGCGCTGAATCGCCGCTACGCCGCGCTCGGGCTCGAGGTCGTCGAGCGGCCGAGGATCATCGTCAGGCCTCGCTTCGACGGCACCGACTCGCTGCGCCACCAGGAGGTCGGCCCGACGGTCCTGGAGGGCGTGCGCCACGGGCGCAAGGTGCGGGTCGAGTGGGACGGGAGGCGCACCGTCACGACCGTCGGCGACATCTCCATCGAGCGTCGCGGCAGGGATCATGCGCAGGCGTGGCTGTACGACCTGCAGCGCGCCGAGCAGCAGGCCGACGGCGCGCTAGACGCCGTAGCGGCGCATGCTGCGCACGGCGAATGAGCCCAGCACCAGCTGCAGGCCGACGACTGCGAGGAGCCCCGGCCAGGTGTCGTGCCAGGTGACGGCGCCGATGAAGCCCTGGCGCGTGCCGTCGAGTACCTGCGTGACGGGGTTGATCTCCGAGATCGTCCTGAGCCAGCCCGCGAGCAGCGCCGCCGGCGCGTAGGCCGTCGTGAACAGCACGGCGACGAAGTTCGCCACCTGCATCAGGGGCGCGGCCTGCTGGGTGCGGAAGCGCAGCGCGATGATGGTCGACCAGAACGCCATCACGGTCGCGAGTCCCATGCACAGCACGAAGGCGATGACGATCCCGCCCACGCCGGGCCACTTCACCCCGAGGATCTCGCCGACCATGAACACGAAGGACGCCGGCAGCAATGACCGCAGCGCCGCTGAGGACACGATCCCGGCCAGCAGCGTGACGCGCGGCGCCGGGCAGACCAGCAGGCGGTCGAACCAGCCCTGCTCGATGTCGCGCGCGAGGTTCACGCCCGTCGCGGCGCCGGAGAACCCGGCGCCCTGGAGCATGCTCACCGGCACGATGAACGTCCGGAAGTCGTCGGCGCCGAACCCGGGCAGCTGCGCGGCCTTCCCGAACGCTCCCGACAGGCCGATCAGGAAGATCGTGGGGGCGAGGATGCCCGGGATCGCCGCGCCGGGCACGCGCAGGATCTCGTTGAGCGCGCGGCGCGACAGCGCGCGGACGACGCGAATCGACTGCTTCACGCCTCGCGCAGCCTTCCCCGCAGCGCGACCACTGACAATGTGATCCCGGCTGCCGCGATGCCCAGCGCCGCGGCCAGGCCCTCCAGGACGGTCGACGCGGTGATCGACGAGATGATCGGGTCGCGCATGCCGTCGGCGACGTAGCTCAGCGGGTTGTAGGCCGCGACCCAGTCGGCGGGGTGCGACAGCAGATCGCGCGGGAAGAACGCCGAGCTGACGAACAGCACGACGAACACGAGCGGGAAGATGCCCTGCACCGTCGAGGCGCTGCGGGCGCGCAGCGCGATCATCACGCCGATCGCCGAGAACCCCGTGCCGGTCGTGATGCCGATCAGCAGCACCAGCGAGCACGCCGGGGACGCCGGCGACGATGTGGGCGCCGAAGATCAGCCCCAGGGCGAGGAAGTAGACGACCTGTGCGGCGGCGAGCGCCGAGCCCGCGAGGATCCGGCCGAGCGAGATCGACACGCGGGGGATGGGGGAGGCGACGAGGCGGTCGAAGAACCCACCCTCGATCTCGAGCGCGGTGGCGATGCCCGCGCCGACGCCTGCGAGCATCAGCGACTGGCGCATCGCCGCCGACAGCTGGAAGTCGAGGAACCCGTGCACCTCCGGGAAGCCCGGCAGATCCGTGCTGCGGTGCAGGCCGCCCGTGTTGATGGCCAGGAAGAGCGAGGGGAAGATGAGCAGCGGCGCGAGGAACTGGGGGCGGCGCAGGGTGTTGCGCAGCGCGCGGCGCGCGAGCGCCATCGCGGCGCGCCCCATCAGGCGACGGCCTCGCCGGCGACGGGCTCCGGTTCGGGCGCCAGTCGGCGCGGCTTTGTCGTCACCCTCGAGGTGGTGGCCGGTCTTCTCGACGAACACGTCGTCGAGCGTCGGCTGCACCAGCTCGAGCGACGCGACGAGGTGGCCGGCCTCGTCGAGTGCCCTGACCACGGGTGCGATGTCGGTCGCTCCGCCGGCGATCGCGATCGAGAGGTGGCAGCCCTCCGAGGCCGGGCGATGGTCGCCGAAGCGCGCCATCACCTCGCGCGCGCCGTCGATGTCGGTGCCCTCGGCGAAGACCAGGTCGAGGTGCGGGCGGCCGACCTCCGCCTTGAGCGCAGCGGGCGTGCCCTCGGCGACGATCCGCCCCGCGCTGATGATCCCGACGCGGTCGGCGAGCTGGTCGGCCTCCTCGAGGTACTGGGTGGTCAGGAAGACCGTCGTGCCCTCGTCGCGCAGGCGCCGGACCTCCTCCCAGAGCGTGATCCGGCTCGTGGGGTCCAGCCCCGTCGTGGGCTCGTCGAGGAACAGCACCTCGGGCGAGTGGATCAGCGCCATGGCGAGGTCGAGCCGGCGGCGCATGCCGCCCGAGTAGGTGCCCACGCGGCGCTCCGCCGCCTGGCTCGAGCCCGACGCGCGCGATCAGCTCGGCGGCGCGATCGGCGACCTCGCGCGGCGGGATGCCGTGCAGCGATCGCCTGGAGCTCCATCAGCTCGCGGCCGGTCATGAGCATGTCCAGCGCGGCCTCCTGCAGGGCGACGCCGATCCGTTTGCGCACCAGGTGCGGCTCGGTGGCCACGTCGTGCCCGGCGACGCGCGCGCGCCCGCCGGTCGGGCGCAGCAGGGTGACGAGCATCCGCACGGTCGTCGTCTTGCCCGCGCCGTTGGGGCCCAGGAAGCCGTAGACCTCGCCCGCGGCGACCTCCAGGTCGATGCCGTCGACGGCGCGAAGGCCACCCTTGAACTCGCGTTCGAGCTGCTGCACCTCGATGGCAGGCATGGCCGCGAGACTCTATTGCACGCGCAACTTCTTTGGACCGCAACAGCCGCCGGTCGTTCGTGTTCAATCCTTTCAATGCGACTCAAGCACGTCACTTACGCAGCCGTCGCCAGCGCCGCACTTGCCCTCCCGGCCGCTGCCTCGGCCAAGCTCACGGAGATCGGCAACGCGCAGCCTGCGGCGACCCCGGCCTGCCCCGCCAAGCCCTGCTACGCGCTGACCCGGACGACCGGCTACCAGGCGAAGATCGGCACGAAGCGCGGCACGCACGTGATCCCCCGCGCCGGACGGCTCGTCGCCTGGTCGATCACGCTCGGCAAGCCCGGCAAGAAGCAGATCAAGTTCTTCGACGACAACCTCGGTGGCGCCGCCAGCGCGCAGGTCACGGTCCTGCGCCCGGAGCCAAGCTGCGCTACCGCGTCGTCGCCCAGGGCGACGCTCAGAAGCTCGCTCCGTACTTCGGTACGACGGTCCAGTTCGCGCTCGACCGCTCGATCCCGGTGAAGAAGGGCTACGTCGTCGCGATCACGACGCCGACCTGGGTACCGGCGCTTGCCGTCAATCTGCCCACGGACACGTCCTGGCGCGCGTCGCGCCCGAAGGGCACGTGTGACGAGACGTCCAAGCAGACCGCGCAGACCGGTGCCAACACGCTGGCGCAGTACTACTGCCTGTACCGCGGCGCCCGCCTCACGTACAGCGCGACCTTCCTTCCGGACCCGGTCGCCCCGAAGTAGCCGCCGCTACTGCCCGCAGGCGCCGGGGTTCTGCTGGCAGAAGTCGCTGAACCCGCCGGTGGTGTTCGTCGTCTGCGCGGGTGTCGTCGGTGCCGCCCGACGGGGTGCCGCCGGTCGCGGGCGTCGAGGTCGACTGCGTCGTGGGCGCGGCCGGAGCGGCGGCGCCCGTGGTGGTCGTGGGCGTCGTGGTCGTGCTGGTGGTCGACGTGGTGGACGTCGCCTGCGCGGCCGGCAGCCCGACGCCGTTGCTCGGCACCGTCAGATCCGGCGTGGACTTCGGCACCGAGTCCACGAACGTGTCGCTGCCGCCGCAGGCGCCCAGCGCGCCTCCGCTGAGCGCGGCGCATGCGAGGACGAGTGCTGCTCGTCGAGAGCTCATGAAAAGCGCCTCAGGCCCGCGGCAGCGGGGCCATCCGGCGCCCGCAGTGCGGGCAGTCGTTGAGGTCCTTCTGGGCGAACTGGTCGCACCAGTTGCAGATCCGCAGGTTCTCGACCGCCCAGGGCAGCTTCGACGTGGACGGCGCGAGCGGGAGGACCTTCCCGAGCGACCTCGAGCTCCTCGCCGGTCTCGCGGTCGCGGTAGACCTTCCCCGGCTCGGCCTCGATGATGATCTCGCGCCCCGTCGAGGGCGTACGCAGGCGGTATCGCTGGGCGATCGACATCGCCCGGGAGACTACAAGGCTCGGATGACGGCGGGATTGGGGATGAAGACGGACTCGCCCATGGCCGCCCCGCCCACCCGCCGCCGGCGCGGACGCGTCGTCGCCGGGTGGGTCGAGGTCGCTTGTCCCCCAAGCTCGATCTCGCCGCGCAGGACGCCCCGCTCCAGCGCGCCGATGACCGCGGGGTCGAACTGCCGCCCCGCCTCCCTGCGCACGCGCGCATAGGCGATCGAGTGCGGCAGTGGGTCCCGGTACGGGCGCTCGGACGTCATGGCGTCCAGCGCGTCGCACACGGCGAAGATACGGGCGGCGAGCGGGATCGCATCGCCCGCCAGCCCGTCGGGGTACCCAAGCCCGTCCCAGCGTTCGTGGTGATGGCGCACGATGTCGACCACCGTCTGCGGCAGCCCGAGCGGCTCCACGACGCGCGCACCCGTGTCGGGGTGGCTGCGCATGACGACCCACTCGTCGTCGGTGAGCGGTCCGGGCTTGGAGAGGATCCGCTCCGGGACGCCGATCTTGCCGACATCGTGCAGCAGGCAGCCGTAGCGGAACTCGTCGGAGTCCGCGATGTCCGGGTCGATCTGGGCTGCGAGCTGAACTGCAAGCTGCGTGACCGAGCGCAGGTGGCGGCTCGTGACGCTGTCCTTGGCCTCGACGGCGAGCGCGAGGCTCTCCACGACGGCGCGCATCCGTCCGTGGGACTGCTCGAGCGCGGGCGTGACGACCTCGGTCGGCACGAGGCCCTGGCCGTCGAGGGCGGCCGCCACGGTGGAATGCAGCGCGCGCAGGTCCGACCACGTCAGCGCGAAGCTCATGGCGCCGGAGTGCAGCGAGGTGCGCACGAGCTCGGGGTCGGCGTCGGCGGCGACGACGATCACGGCGGGCGCGCCGGCGGCGCGCAGGCCCTCCAGCGCGGCGGTCACGCCGAGGCGGCCGGCCTCGGTCGCCTCGAAGAGGACCAGGTCGCAAGCGCGCGAGAGGCCGCAGGCCTCGGGCAGCGACCACGCTTCGTCGATCTCGGTGACGGCATCGCAGCCGGCGAGCATCGCCCGGAGCGTTGCCTGGGTGTGAGGGTTGCTGCTCGCCAGCAGGACCCGGCCGGCGCGCGTGCGTACGCTCTGAAGGGGAGGCATATAGAAGGTTGTCCTGCGTCCGTGCGGGACGGCACCTCCCCCGTCGCCTACGCTGCGACCCGGTGCGCGTCCTCGTCTGGCATGGCTTTCTACTCGCAGGAACGGGTTCAAACGTCTACAACGCGAGACTTTGCGCAGCTTTTGCACAACAAGGCCACGAGATCTCGTTGGTTTCGCAGGAGCCGCACGCGAAATCCCTGCAATTCGTCGATGCGATCGGGCATCGCGACGGGCTGGAGGTGCTCCGCGAACCGGTCCGCGTGACGGCCTGGAAGCCCGACATCGCGCGCCTGCTCCCGGTGTACGTCGCCGACCGCTACGAGGGCGTCGAGGCGCGGACCTACCTCGAGATCTCCGATGCCGAGATCGAGGACTACCTGGCGCGCAACGTCGCTGCCGTGCGGGCGATCTGCGAGGTGCAGCCGCCCGACATCGCCCTGGCGAACCACCTCGTTATGGGTCCGGTCGTGCTGGGGCGGGCGCTGGGGGACGCGGTGCCCTACGCGGTGAAGATCCACGGAAGCGCGCTGGAGTACGTCGTCAAGCGCGACCCGGAGCGGTTCCTGCCGTACGCGCGCGAGGGGCTCGCGAAGGCGCGCACGGTGCTGGTCGGCTCGCGCCACACCGCGGAAAGCCTCTGGGAGGCGATGGCCGACCCGGAGCTGCCGCGGCGCACGCGCCTGGGCCCGCCTGGCGTCGACGTCGCGGAGTTCCGCCCGATGCCCGACGCCGCCGCGCGCGTGGCGGCGCTTGCCGAAGAGCTCGAGCACGAGCCTCCCAGCGCCGTCGAGTCGGCGTTCAGCCGCGACGCCGCCGCCGCCGCGGACGCGCTGCGGATGCTGCGGCCCGAGGACCGGCACGTCGTCTTCGTCGGCAAGCTGATCGTGTCCAAGGGCGTGGATCTGCTGGTGGCCGCGTGGCCGCTCGTGCTGGCGCGCGTGCCCGCGGCGCGGCTCGTGATCGTGGGCTTCGGCGCCTACCGGGAAGGGCTCGAGCGGCTGCTCGCGCGCGCTGGCGGCCGGGGACGTCGCGGCGGCGCGGGCCCTGGCCGAGGAGGGCCGGGCGGCCGAGGGCGAGGCGGGTGCGGATCGGTCTCCGCTGCGCCACCTGCTCGCGTTCCTGGACACGATCGACGGCGACTACCTCGACGCCGCCCGCAGGCTGCCCGATCGGGTGGTGATGACCGGGCGGCTCGGAGCATGCCGAGCTCGCGCCGCTGCTGGCCATGGCTGAAGCCCAGGTCGTGCCGAGCACCTTCCCCGAGGCGTTCGGCATGGTCGCGGCGGAGGCGGCCGCATGCGGCGCGCTGCCGGTCTCGTCGGATCACTCGGGGCTGGCGGAGGTGACGCGCGCGCTGGCGCGAGGCGGTCCCGGAGGCGGCGCGGCCGTGGCTGGGCTTCCCGACCGGAGACGTCCGCGGCCTGGCGGACAGGCTCGTCGCGTGGCTCGAGCGCGCCGCCGGACCTGCGCGAGGCGACGCGCGCAGGCGCTCGTTCAGGTGGCGCGTGAGCGCTATTCCTGGGAGGGGGTGGCGAACGCTGTGATCGCCGCGGCTCAGGGCCGGCTGGACGACTTGCCAGAGCCCTGACCGCGACGCGACCATGCCTCCGCATCAGCGGATAGAGTTCCGCGCCGTGATGAGCCGCACTCTCGTCCTGGCCGCTCTCCTGCCTGTGGCGCTGGTCGCCGCAGGCTGTGGCGGCGCCGGCGACAATGCCGATGTCGTGGCCGGCAAGCAGCTGTTCGTCAAGAAATGCGGCGCCTGCCACGTGCTCAACCGGGCGGGGACCAAGGGCACGACGGGCCCGAACCTCGACGAGGCGTTCCAGCGTGCCGAGAAGGACGGCTTCGGCGAATCCGCGATCCGCGGCGTGATCAAGAAGCAGATCGAGTACCCCAACCGCGACAAGCAGGCCGGCGGCATCATGCCCGCCAAGCTCGTGGAGGGCCAGGAGGCCGACAACGTCGCGTCGTACGTCGCCTCGGTGGTCGCCCAGCCCGGCAAGGACACCGGCCTGCTCGCCAACGCCGTCCCGAGCGCCGCGAGCAAGGAGGCCGTCGCGAAGAACGGCATCCTCTCCATCGACGCCGATCCGGGCGGCCAGCTGCTGTTCACCGCGTCGAAGGCCAGCGCGCCCGCCGGCAAGATCACGATCAACTTCGCCAACACCTCCGGCGTCGACCACAACATCGCGATCTCCGGCAAGGGCAAGACGCCGATCACCAAGAACGGCAAGGGCTCGTTCACCGCGACCTACGCGGCCGGCACCTACACCTACATCTGTGAAGTTCCCGGCCATGCCCAGGCGGGCATGAAGGGCACGCTCACCGTCAAGTAGCGCTGAGCCGCCGTCATCGGCGTCGTGTCGTCCAGTGGCGCGGTACGCTGCGCGCCATGGCCCGGGAGGCGCCTACCGTGCTCGTCGTCGACGACGATCCAGCCGCGCGCCGGCTTGTTTCGATCTGGCTCGAGGAGCGCGGCTTCGAGGTCCATGAGGCCAAGGACGGCGAGACCGGGCTGCGCGAGGCCGCGCGCCTGCACCCGGACGTCGTCCTGCTCGACTGGCGCCTGCCCGACGAGAACGGGGGGTCTGTGTGCAGCCGCCTGGCCGAATCGGTCCCGCGTCCGGCGATCGTGATGCACACCGGCCTGGACGAGCCCCGCGAGCGCGCGGCGGCCCGCGCGGCCGGTGCGGACGACTTCCTCGTCAAGGGCATCGATCCCGAGACTCTCACCGAGCGCCTGCGCCGGCTCGTCGGCACCGGCGGCCGCTTCACGCGCACCGCGTCGCCCGCCGACGATCGCGTGCACCACCGCTAAAGGGCGCGGGCGGTTTCCCTGGTGTGGCCGAGTGGCGTGCAGCGCTCGGTTCGGGCGTTGGCGGGGCGCGGGCGTGGTTTGGGCATTGAGGAAGACGGGTCCGCACCACGCGGGTGACGAAATCCACCGTGGCGGGGGATTTCGTCACCCGCGCGAGGTTCTGGGCCGGATATACCGCGCTATGCGCGGAGAATCCGGCCCACAACGACCGCGGACGGTCAGCCGCGCCTCTCTCCGGCCACGCGCCGCCACGACCGCGCTGCGCGCCACCGACAAACACGCAACGCCCGCAAACCAGGCGTCCTACAGAGCGCGGGCCACCGTGACCACGAGCACGATGACCGCCGCGACGGCGACGATGGCCAGCAGCACGTGGAACATCGAGGCTTCGTGGCGAAGTGGGTCCAGCGCCCTGTCCCACCAGGGGCGCCGCTCCATCAGAGGATGTAGACCGTCGTGTAGACGATCACCCACATCACGTCGACGAAGTGCCAGTAGATGCCCGGCACCTCGACGCCGCGGTGTTGCTCGGGTGAGAAGTGGCCTCTGAACGCCCGGACGTTGACCATCAGCAGGAGCGTGAGACCGATGAAGACGTGGGCGCCGTGCAGGCCCGTGAGGCCGTAGAAGATCGTTGCCTGAGCGAAGTCCTGGGGCGCGAAGCCGAGGTGGACGTACTCGTTGATCTGGACGAAGAGGAACGTCAGGCCCAGCAGGAAGGTCGTCAGCATTCCGGCCTTGAGCGCGAAGCGATTGCCGTTCTTGATGCCGGTCTGGGCCCAGTGCATCGTGATCGACGAGCTCAGCAGGATCGCGGTGTTAACGCCCGCGACCGCCTTCGGCAGGTCATGCCCGCTGATCGGGAACCAATGCGGCGGCGGCTGGCCGTGGTGCACGACCCGGATGAAGAAGTAGGCCGTGAAGAAGGCGCCGAACACCATGATCTCGCTGATGATGAAAAGCATCATCCCGAGCAACTGGGTCTCGACGCGCGAGCTCTGGTTGGCCGCCGGCGGCCCGTGATGGTGGTCGTCGTGGTGCCCGTGGGCGACGCTCGCGGCTTCCATGCTCAGGCCTCCACCGGGGCGGTCGCCTCGACGTGCTCGATCGGCTTGTTGGTCGCGCGGCGCACGCGCTGGATCAGATCGGCGCGCATCCAGCCCGACCGCGTCGCCGGGAGCGTCGAGATCACGATGTCGTCGACGCGGAAGAACTGCAGGGCGTTCATCGTCGCCGTGTAGGGATCGGGGTCCCCGATCATGCCGGCGCAGACCATGCCGTCGGCGCGCATGCGGTCGAGGACCTGGCCGAGGCGGCCCCGCGCGGCCTGCGCGGCCGTACCGCCGCCGCCCTCCTGGGGCACGCAGACGATGAAGAGGCGCTCGCGCTCGCCCTGGCCCTTCTTCGAGCGCAGGTGCTCCATGAGTTCGTCACCCGACGCGGTGCGGTTGGCGACCACGAGCGAGGTGTCGAACGGGAGGCCCTCCGCGTCGACGTCGTTGACGACGTGCGTGACAGGCAGGCCGGTGGCGTCGGTGATGCGCTCGATGATGTCGCGGCGCATCCAGCCCGAGGACGTGGCAGGGTAGGTCGAGACGATGATCTCGTCGGGGCGCCATTCGGCAACGGCGTCCATCGCCGCGGTGTAGGGGTCCGGGTCGCCGACGTCGCCGACGGCGGTGAGGCCCCGCTCACGCAGGAACTGGCGCGCGAGGTCGATCCGAACCTGGGCGGCGTCGTAGACGGCGTCGTCGTAGATCACGTAGCCCTCGCGCGGCCGGTTGCGCGGGACGCACACGACGACGCGGTCGTCGGGGCCGGCCTTCTCGCTGATCGCCTCGAGCAGCTTGGCGCCGCCGAGCGTCTCGTTGGCGACGACGAGGATCGTGCTCATGCTCGCTCCGTGGTGGTGGTCGCGGGCTGGGGCACCTCAGCGCCCTTGAACAGTCCGTGCACGGCGCCGGGGACGCCGTACTCGTACGGCCCGCCGACGACGGTCGGCACCGTGTCGAAGTTGAAGATCGGCGGCGGCGACGAGACCTGCCACTCGAGCGTGAGCGCGCGCCAGGGGTTGGCCACCGCCCGTGGGCCGCCGCGCCACGAAGCGACGATGTTGTAGACGAAGATCAGCGTGCTCAGGCCGAGCATGAACGACGCCAGCGAGATCGCCAGGTTCCAGCCGGCGAACTGCGCGGAGTAGTCGGCGACGCGCCGAGGCATGCCCTGGACGCCGATCAGGTGCATGGGGGCGAAGGTGGCGTTGAAGAAGACGAACGTCAGCCAGAAGTGGATCCGCCCGAGCGTCTCGTCGTACATCCGGCCCGTCATCTTCGGGAACCAGTAGTAGACGCCGGCGAAGATCGTCATCAGCGAGCCGCCGAACAGCACGTAGTGGATGTGGGCGACGATGAAGTAGGTGTCGCTGACGTGGATGTCCAGCGGGATCATCGCGAGCATCACGCCGGAGATGCCGCCGAGCGTGAACATCGTCAGGAAGCCAAGGGCGAACAGCATCGGCGTGTCGAGGTGCAGCACGCCTCGCCATAGCGTCGCCAGCCAGGAGAAGATCTTGATGCCGGTCGGCACCGCGATGATCGCCGTCGTGACCATCATCGGCACGCGGATCCACGGCTGCATGCCCGAGACGAACATGTGGTGCGCCCAGACGGTGAAGCCGAGCACCACGATCGCCAGCAGCGAGAACGCCATCATCCGGTAGCCGAAGATCGGCTTGCGGGCCTTCACCGCCAGGACCTCGCTGATGATCCCGAAGCCCGGCAGCATCATGATGTAGACCGCCGGGTGCGAGTAGAACCAGAAGACGTGCTGGTACATCAGCACGTCGCCGCCGCGGCTCGGGTTGAAGAAGTTGAAGCCCAGCCCCCGGTCGAGCAGCACGAAGAACTGCGATGCGGCGATGAACGGCGTGGCGATCACGACGAGCAGCGAGGTCGAGAAGTTCGCCCACGCCAGCAGCGGCATCCGGAAGAACGACATCCCGGGCGCGCGCATGGTGATGATCGTCACCAGGAAGTTCAGCGCGGTCGCAATCGACGACGCGCCCGCGAACTGCACGCCGACGGTGAAGAACATCTGGCCTATCGGCGCCGTGGTCGACAGCGGGGCGTAGGCCGTCCAGCCCGACGCGAACGAGCCGCCGGGGCAGAAGAAGGACGTCAGCATCATGATGCCCGCGATCGGCAGCAGCCAGAACGACAGCGCGTTCAGGCGCGGGAACGCCATGTCCGGCGCGCCGATCATCAGCGGCAGCACGAAGTTCGCGAGCCCCGCGAACACGGGGATGATGAACAGGAAGATCAGCAGCGACGCGTGGACGCTGAAGAGGCCGTTGAACGTGTTCGAGTCGACGAACTGGCGGCCGGGGCGCGGCGAGCTCGGCGCGCATCAGCATCGCCATCAGGCCGCCGATGAAGAGGAACACGAACGAGTGGACCGTGTACTGGATCCCGATGACCTTGTGGTCGGTGTTGATCCGGAAGTAGTCCTTCCACGAGTACGCGCCGTGCGAGGAGTGGTCCTCGGGCCGCGTCGGCTTGCCCGCCGCCCAGTAGAACCAGTAGTCGAAGGCGCCGAGCCCGACGAGGAAGAACAGCGGCGCGGCGAGCAGCCCGATCACCAGGATCGAGTCTGCGTCGACGAAGTGCGTGAAGTTGTCGTGGCCGTAGAGGGCGCGGATCAGGATGCTGAGACCGGCCGAGAACGCGGCGCCCATCAGGAAGAACGCGCCGCCGCGCAGGAGACCGGGCTTGCGGAGGGTGGCGACCATTTAGGGGCTCTTCTTCGTCACGGTGGACAGGTACTTGACGAGTGCGGCAAGGTCGGCGGCCTTGAGGTCCTTCCCGTAGGTCGTCGGCATCACGCCATTGGGGAAGCCCTTCTCGACAAAGGCGCCGGGGTCGACGATCGACTGCTTGATGAAGGCATCGTCCCGCGTTGCGAGGACCTTGTCGAGGTTCGGCCCGACGTTGCCCGACGCGCCCGCGTCGCTGAGCGTGTGACATGACGAGCAGCCGTTGGAGGCGAAGACCTGCTTGCCGGCGGAGACGTCGACCGTTCCGCCGCCGGCGGCCGTGCCGCCGGCCGCCGTGCCGCCGCCGGCGGCCGCGCCGGCGCTGGACTGCTTGGCGAGCCAGGCGTTGAACTCCTGCTCGGGCATCACGTGCGCGGTCTGGCGCATGAAGGCGTGCCCGAGGCCGCAGAGCTCGGCGCAGACGACCGGGTAGGTGACTCGCTTGCCCGTCTTCTTCGGGGTGATCCGGTAGTGCGTGGTGATCCCGGGGACGGCGTCGATCTTCATCCGCCAGGCCGGGACCCAGAAGTCGTGCAGGACGTCCTTCGCGGTGACGTCGAACCGCACCGAGCGCCCCTCGGGCACGTACAGCTGCGTGGTCGTGAACTTCTTGCCGCCGCTGCCCGTGTATTCGAAGGTCCAGGTGAACTGCTGCCCGATGACATGGACATGTAGCTCCTTGCCGTTCGCCGGCGCCTTCTCGATGTCGTGCAGCACGATGTAGGCGTAGGCGCACAGGGCGATCAGCAGCGTCGCCGGCAGCGAGGTCCAGATGACCTCCAGGCGCGTGTTGCCGTGGATCGGCGGGCCGTCGAGCTCCTCCTCGCCCGGACGCATCCGGAACTTGATGACCGAGACGAGCACGACCGTCGTGACGAGCACGAAGACCGGCACCGAGCAGATGATCAGGATGTCCCAGAAGGTGTCGACCTTGTCGGCCTGCGTGGACCCCTGGGCCGGGAACCAGTTGATCAGCAGTCCGAGGGCGATCCCGATGATCGATGCGATGACGCCCAGGACGACCGCCCTGATGACGGTTGGCCGAAGCGATGCGTCTCTGCCGCGCTCCATGTCGGCGCGCATCCTATGGCCTGCGCGCGATGGACGTCACATGCCCGTTGGCTGCGTGACGTGAGGAGTTGGGGGTGGGGGGTGGGAACCGCTCAGGCGGCGGCGACGCGGATGGGTGGCCGGGTGGGCGGGGTTCCGATCACGAGCCGGCGGCGGGCGCGATAGGAGGACGGTGAGACGCCGTGATGGCGGCGGAACGCCTTGGCGAACTGGGCGGGCTGGCGGTAGCCGACGCGCTGGGCGACCTCCCGCACCGTCAGCGATCCGCGCGCCAGCAGCTCGGCGGCGGCGTCCATCCGAACGCCCGTGAGATGCGACCGGAACGTCGTATGGCCGATCTCGGCGTACGCCCGCTGCAGCTGGCGCCGCGAGGACGCCACGCGGCGGGCGATCTCGTCGAGCGCGAGGTCACGCCCGTACTCCTCGGCGACGATCGCGACGGCCTCCTCGAAGAGGCTTGTGCGTAGTCGGACGGTGCTCGATCGCTGTTGTGGCATTTGCGGGTTCTACGAACGGTGTGTCCGAGAGGATGCGCCCAGCACCCGACAGCTTCCCAAGCTGGCGCATTGGCGCTCAGGGGTGACAATGGGGTCTGACGCTGTTGTCACGGGTTGGTAGGGTGGACATTGAGCCAATCGTTGCAAGCAAACAGGCTGGAGTGAGGTTGTATGCAGGTACGTGACGGGATGAGCACCGTGGTTCTCACGGTCGGGCCACAGCATTCGCTTCGCGAGGCGGCCCGCCTGATGACCGCCCGCGGCGTCGGCGCCGCCGTCGTGCTCGACCCGGACTCGCCGGGGCCCGGGATCATCACCGAGCGCGATCTCATGGAGTCCATCGGCAAGGGTCAGGACCCGGACTCCGAGCGGGTCGGCGACCACCTCACGTCCCACCTGGTCTTCGCGGCGCCGGACTGGTCGCTCGAGGAGGCCGCGGTGGCGATGGTCCGTGGCGGCTTCCGGCACCTCATCGTGACCGAGGGCGGCGACATCGCCGGCGTGCTGTCGGTGCGCGACGTCGTGCGCTGCTGGACCGACGACGGCGCGATCTGCGACGTCCCGGAGTCCGCAGGCCTGGCGCCGAGCTAGACGATCCGGAACGTCGCGGTCTTCTTCTTGGCCTTGTTGCCGGCGGTGTCGGTGGCGGTCGCGGTGATGCGGTAGCTGCCCTTGGGCAGCTTCTTCTTGCCGATCCGGCCGCTGAAGGTGACGCTGTTGGATCCGGACTTGCCGGTGCGCTTGAGCGTGCCCTTGGCCGTGTAGATCGTGCAGCGCTTGCCGGTGTGGCGCTTGGCGAGGCACTTCTTGCCCTTCTTGTGGCCCTTGCCCTTGCGCTCGATCTTGAGGCTCACCTTCGCCGCCTCGGACAGCTTGAACTTGATCTTCGTTCCCTTCGGGACCTTCTTCTTCCTGGCGCTGACGGCGGTGGGCTTCGAGCCGACGGCGAACTTGGCCGGGGAGACCTTCAGGCCCGTGATCGCCGGCGCCGTGGTGTCAGGCGCCGTGACCAGGCCCAGTGGGGCCTCCCGGCGGGCCCGCAGGCGGCGGCGTGCCGCAGTCCGCGTCCAGAGCGCGCAGGAAGGCGTGCTTGAAGTCGGTCCCCGGCGGCCCGGCGACGAGGTTGTCGGCGCTGGAGTCGAATGCCACGCAGTGCCCGTCGGCGCTGATCGAGGGATTGGAGGCCGGCTCGCCGGCCTGGGCGCCGTCGGCGCCGTCGGCGCGTGAGACGAGCGCCGTCGTCCCGGCGGTGAGATCGCGGACGGCGACATCGGTCGTGCCGTTGGTGTCACCGGGGAACAGGTCGGTCGCCGTCGTGTCGAACGCGATCCGGGTGCCCTCGCCCGAAATCGATCCGAGGCTGGAGCCGGCGTTGCCCGACACGCCGCCGGGCGTCCGGCTCACGAGCGTCGTCTTCCCGTTGAACGTGTCGCGTACGAACACGTCGGTGGCGCCGTTGGTGTCGTCGTCGGCCGTCAGGTCGGACGCGAAGCTCGAGAACACGACGTGCGCCCCCTGGAAGTCGATGTCGGCGTCGAGGGAGACCGAGTTGCCCGCCACAGGCAGGCCGTCGCGGGCGCTGACCACGCGGGTCGTGCCGGCCGTGAGGTCGCGCAGGTAGACGTCGTTCCAGATGTTGGGGTCGTCCAGCGAGGGGACGAGGTTCGTCGCGGTGGTCAGGAACACCACGCGCGTGCCGTCACCGCTGATCGCCGGCTCGGAGGAGGGCTGGTTGGCATGGTCGCCCGTGGTGTTCACGCTCGCGAGCGTGGTCGTGCCGGTGGCGATGTCGCGCACGTAGACGTCCGGCAGCGTGTCGGGATCGTGGACCGGATCGAGCCGCGCGCCGGACACGAACGCGACGCGGTTGCCGTCGGCGCTGATGTCCGGCGACGAGGACGCATTCGTCGCCTGGGACCCGTCGGTCGCGACGCTGATCCGGGTCGTCGTCTGCGTCACGCGATCGCGCACGAAGACGTCCTCGTGCTGGTTGGTATCGCCGGGCACGAGGTTGTCGGCGAGGCTGACGAACGCCACGTAGCGGCCATCGGCGCTGATCGAGGGCTCCGCGGGTGATTCCGTGAGGAGCAGGAATCCGAGGCCCTGGAACGGGCCGTGCAGCGGCGGCCCGGAGTGGTTGTCGCCCGGCGCTCCATCGGCGCCGGTCGCGCGGCTGATCAGCTCGGTCGTGCCCGTCGTGCCGACGCGGACAAAGATGTTCGAGAACCGGTTGTCGTCGTCGGGCGACATCTCGTCGGAAGCCGAGACGAACGCGGTCACGTTGCCGTCGCCGCTGATCACGCTGGTCGTGTCCTCGTCGCGGCCCGAGCCGTTGAGCAGCGACACGGCCGTCCCCGAGCGGAACAGACCCTCGCCTGACGGATGCGAGATCCAGGTGGTCGCCTCACCGCCCGCCGGGTTCAGCTCGCGCAGGAAGACCTGCTGGTACTCGTCGTCCTGGTCGGGGGAGCAGCCCGCGGTGATCGTCGCGAAGGAGACGTGCGTGCCCGACGGGGACAGCGCCGGCTCGAGGGCGTCGCTGGCGACGAGCGCGTTGTTCATGCAGCGCGAGGCCAGCGTCGTCGTCGACCCGGACGTGTCACGAACGTAGACGTCATCGACGCCGTCGGTGTCCGCGGGATCGAGGTTGTCGGAGTTCGTCTGCCAGGCGACCCGGGTCCCAGCGCCCGAGATCGACACGCGCCGAGCGACGCCGTTCTCGCGCGTGCCGCCGTTGCCGGTCACGCTGGCCAGGAACGTCGAGTTCGCGCCGAAGTCGTGGACGTACACGTCGTCCGTGAACTGGGGCAGGTTGTCCAGCAGCGAGAAGTTGCGCGCGGAGCTGATGAACGCGACGCGGCTCCCGTCGGCGCTGATCGACGCGCCCGAGGAGTCGCTGTCGCCGAAGGCGCCCGCGACCGGGATGGTCCGTACGCTCGCCGGGAGCGTGTGCCCGTCCGCCAGCGTGTGGCGGAAGACGTCGCTCCTGCCGTTGCCGTCGGCCGCCCCGATGTTCGTTGCCTGGGTGGTGAATGCGACCTGCTTGCCGTCGTCGGACAACGAGGCCCCGAAGGAGTCGTCGTTACCAGGCGTCGTCGACTGGTCCGGCACGCTCACGACCGTCGTCGTCGAGCCCGTTGCGGACGTACACCTGGTAGTGGCTCCCGTTGCCACCGCCGAGGTTCGACGCATTGCTGGTGAACGCGACCACCGAGCCATCGCCTGAGACGGACGGCTCGATCGCCGTCGAGTCGGCCGGGTCGTTGTCGCTGGCACGGCTCACCAGCGTGGTCGTCTGCGTGTTCAGGTTGCGCCTGTAGATCCGCTCGACCCCGCCGGAGACGTTCGGCACCAGGTTGCTCGCCGCGCTGGCGAACACGACGGTGCTGCCGTCCGCGCTGATCGCGGGGGCGTCCGTGTCGTCATTGGCGGCCTCGCCGTTGCTCCCGCGGCTCACCAGCGTGACGGTGCCCGTCTGGAGGTCGCGGACGTAGGCGTTGACGAGATGGTTGTCGTCGTCGGGCGACAGGCCGTCGGATCCGCTGAGGAACACCACAAACTGTGGGTTGCCGGCGGGGCCGCCGGACACTCGGGCGCCCGCGAGCGTGGCGCCCTGGCCCACGCGCGACGATGAGGTGAACGAGGAGGACGCGCTGTCGTTGACGACCGGTGGCGTCAGCGGGCCGAAGCCCGCCGGGCGCGACACCATGACCGTCGAGCTCGGCGGACCGCCGTGGGCGGACGCGGCGAACACCAGCGCCGCGAGCGCGCCCAGCGCCACACGGGCCCTCATCCGACGACCTTGAACGTGGCCGTCTTCTTCTTGGCCTTGTTGCCGGCGGTGTCAGTGGCGGTGGCGGTGATGCGGTAGCTGCCCTTGGGCAGCTTCTTCTTGCCGATCCGGCCGCTGAAGGTGACGCTGTTGGATCCGGACTTGCCGGTGCGCTTGAGCGTGCCCTTGGCCGTGTAGATCGTGCAGCGCTTGCCGGTGTGGCGCTTGGCGAGGCACTTCTTGCCCTTCTTGTGGCCCTTGCCCTTGCGCTCGATCTTGAGGCTCACCTTCGCCGCCTCGGACAGCTTGAACTTGATCTTCGTTCCCTTCGGGACCTTCTTCTTCCTGGCGCTGACGGCGGTCGGCTTCGAGCCGACGGCGAACTTGGCCGGGGAGACCTTCAGGCCCGTGATCGCCGGCGCCGTGGTGTCAGGCGCCGTGCCAGACGACGGCCCGGCCGGAGGCGGCGGCGTCCCGCAGTCGGCATCGAGCGCGCGCATGTATCCATGCGAGAAGTCGGTTCCGGCCGGGCCGCCGATGAGGTTGTCGGCGTAGGAGTCGAACGCGACGCAATGCCCGTCGGCGCTGATCGACCCATATGACGAGAAGGCGTTGGCCTCGGCGCCGTCCGCGCCGTCGGCGCGGGACACGAGCGTGGTGGTCCCGGCAGCGACGTCGCGCACGAGCACGTCGATGGTCCCCGCGCCGAACCCGGGGATCAGGTCGCTCGCAGACGATGCGAACGCGATCCGGTTGCCGTCGGCCGAGATCGACGGGACGTCCGACGGTCCGTTACCCGATGCGCCGCCAGGCCCGCGGCTGATGAGCACGGTGTCCTGGGTGCCGAGTGTGTGCAGGAAGATGTCGTTCTCGAGGTTGGAGTCGCTGGCCCCGACGATGTTCGTCGCGAAGGAGGAGAACGCCACGTGCGTGCCGTTGCCGTCGATGTCGGCGGAGCGGACACCGTGGTCTCCGGCCGAGAGCAGGCCGTTGCGCGTGCTGGCGAGCACCGTCGAGTCGGTCGCGAGGTCGCGCACGTACACATCGGCCACGCCGTTGTTGTCGATCAGGCTCGGCGCAAGGTTCGAGGCATCGGTGAGGAACGCGACGTGGTTGCCGTCCGCGCTGATCGAGGGCGACACTGCGTCGGAGTTGGCATCCGCGTTGCTCGCCCCGCTCTGACGCGAGGCCAGCGTCGTCGTCCCCGAAGCAAGGTCGCGCACGTAGACGCTCAAGTCGGTCCCGAGGTCCACGGACGGGTCGAGCCGGCCCTCTGAGGTGAACGCCACGCGCCTGCCGTCGGCGCTGATGTCCGAGTCGAACGAGTCGAAGTTGACCTGGGTGCCGTCGCTCTTGACGCTCACGAGCGTGGTCGTCTGGCTGACGCGATCACGCACGAACACGTCGACGTGGCCGTTGGCGTCACCCGGGACGAGGTTGTCGGCCGCGCTCGTGAAGGCGACATAGCGGCCGTCGTCGCTGATCGCCGCCGGCGCGGATTTCGAGATGCCGAGGCCGCCGGAGAATCTGTGCAGCTTCGGGCCGGACGGCGCGTCGCCCGCCGCGCCATCGGCGCCGCTTGCGCGGCTGATCAGCTCGGTCAGACCCGTCTTGTTGTCGCGGGCGTAGACGTTGGTGAACCCGTTGTTGTCATCGGGCGCCATCTCGTCGGACTCCGACACGAACGCCGCAACCGTCCCGTCGCCCGATAGGGCGCTGGGGGCATCCGAGGAGCGGAAGAAGCCGTGGATCCCGGAATCGCTGGTCCCCGTCTTGAAATCGGCCGTTCCGCTCGGGCGCGAGATCCAGCTCGTCGCATCGATGCCGCCCACCGTGATGCCGAGCGCGCGCGTGAACACCTGGCTGAAGTCGCCATCTGCCTGCGGCGAGCAGCCGGGCGAGCTCGTCGTGAACGAGACGCGACTGCCGTTCGGGGCGATCGCTGCTTCGCTGGCGGGCAGGGTCAGCAGGGCTGCGCCCTGGCAGCGGCTGGCGAGCGACGTTCCGCCGAGGAACCCGGTGTCGTTGACGTACACGTCGGGCTTGCCGTTCGTGTCGAGGCCCGACAGATTGGGCGCGTCGGTGAGAAAGGCGATCTTCGCGCCGTTCGCCGAGATCGATGCGTCGAACGACGTGCCGTTCGCCTTCGCCCCGCCGCCCTGGCTGGCAACGAACGTGGCCGCCGTATTGAAGTCATGAACGTAGACGTCGAAGCCGCTGTCGGAGTCGAGGGCCGCCAGGTTCGTCGAGCTGCTGGTGAACGCCACCCGGTGGCCGTCACCACTGATCGATGCGCCGGACGAGTCGCCGTTGCCGTACGCGGCGCCGTTCACGCTCGCGAGCGCGATCGAGCCGTTCGTGACGTTGTATCTGAAGACGTCCAGGTGATTGTTCGTGTCCGACACGCCGATGTCGGTCGCGGCGGTCGTGAACGCCACGAACTTGCCGTCATCGGAGATCGAGGGCCCGAGCGAGCTGTCCGAGCCCGGTGTCGTGGTGCCGCTCTTGACGCTCGCGATGACGGTGCTGTTGCCGGAGCGGACGTAGACCTGCGCGTGGCCTGCTGGGGCACCGAGGTTGGTCGCCTGGCTGATGAAGGCGACGGCGCCGCCCGTGGACACCGAGGGCTGCACGGAGTCCGAATCGGCGACGGCGCCGGCCGCGCCGTCGGCGCGACTCACGAGCGTCGTGAGGTTGTTGACCAGGTCCCGCCGGTAGATCTGCGTCGTGCCGTTGGGATCGACGTTCGGGACGAGGTTCGTGGCGCGGCTGGCGAACACCACGTACTGGCCGTCGGCGCTGATCGCGGGGTCGCTCGAGTCTGCGTTGGCGGCGGTGCCGTCGGTCGCGCGGCTCACGAGCGTCGTCGTGTCGTTGATGGTGTCGCGTACGTAGACGTTGTCGAACCTGTCGTTGTCATCCGTGGCCAGGCCGTCGGACTTGGACACGAAGACCGTGTAGCGGGTGGAGTCGCTCGGGCCGCCGGCGAGGCGGCGCCCGGCGTGCGCTTCGCCGAAGAAGCTGGCGTTCTGCACGAACGACTCCGACAGGCTGTCGTTGGCGACGGGCGGGGTGAGCGCCCCGAAGCCCGACGGGCGCGTGACGATGACCGTCGACCCCGGCGGTCCCGCCTGCGCAGCGCTGCACCACAGGACGGCGGCGAGCATTCCCGCCACGAGGAGGGCCTTCGGCATGCGGACCATGACGTGACCGTCTCACCCGCGGGGCCGCAGGTCAGTGTCCGATGCGTCTCAACCAGGTATCGCGGGCTAGTGCCGGTGCTCGACGGGCAGCGAGTCGAGCTCGCGGCGTGCGTCGCGGATCCAGGCGGCGATCACGACGACCACCACGACTGCGCCCAGGATCAGCAGCCACGTCTTCCAGGTCAGTCCGACGATGAAGGCCGTGATGCCCAGCGTCAGCAGGAACGGCTGGACCGAGGGCCCTGGAAGGTGGATCTCCTCGCCGGTCGGCGGGATCTCTGGTTCCAGCGGGCTCACGAGACGTAGATCGCGGCCGCGACGTAGGTCATGCC
Organism: uncultured Actinomycetes bacterium; assembly: GCA_963794105.1. GTDB lineage: Bacteria > Actinomycetota > Thermoleophilia > Solirubrobacterales > Solirubrobacteraceae > AC-49. The sequence goes on from CAWCEB010000142.1 coordinate 219,555, forward strand.
GAACATGAACAGGCACAGCGCGCCGACGAGGATGCCGGAGCGGATGTTCTTGCGGGCGAGGTTGCGGTCCACGGTGAGCTCGCTTTCTTACAGGACTTTCGCGTCGACGACCATCGCGCAGAACAACAGCGCGAGGTAGAGCAGGCTGAACAGGTAGAGCTTCAATGCGCTGCGGCGGTCGGCGCGGCGCTGCAGCAGCACGGCGCCGCCGATGAAGGCCCCGCCGAGGATCAGCGACGCGACCAGGTAGATCGCGCCGAAGCCGCCTGCGCAGAACGGCAGCTGCGTGACCGCGTAGAGCAGGACGCTGTAGAGCAGGATCTGGCGGCGGGTCTCGGCCTCGCCGCGGACCACCGGCAGCATCGGCACGCCGACCTTGCGCGTACTCGTCCTTCATCAGCAGCGACAGCGCCCAGAAGTGCGGCGGCGTCCAGAAGAAGACGATCGCGAACAGCAGGATCGCCGTCCCGCCGACGGTCCCGCGGACCGCGGCCCAGCCGACGAGCGGCGGCACGGCGCCGGCGGCGCCGCCGATCACGATGTTCTGCGGCGTGCGGCGCTTGAGCCACACCGTGTAGACGAAGACGTAGCCCAGGAAGCCGCGAAGCGCAGCAGCGCCGCCAGCAGGTTCACGAACAGCGCGAGCTCGACGAACGCGAGCGCGGCCAGGACGAAGCCGAACACCAGCGCCGCGCGCGGCGCGACGCGGCCCGCCGGGACGGGGCGCGTCGGCCGTGCGCGCCATCTGCGCGTCGATGTCGCGGTCGTACCAGTGGTTGACGGCGCCCGCGCCGCCGGCGCGTCAGGTAGCCGCCGATGCAGGTCAGCAGCACGAGGCTCAGCGACGGGTCGCCGGCGACGTACATCGTCGTGACGGTCGTCAGCAGCAGCAGCGACTGGACCTTCGGCTTGGTCAGCGCGACGTAGTCGGCGACCAGCTGCGACGCCGCGGCGCGACCGGCCGCGGCGACGGCGACGGTTGCGACCGCGGGTGCTCACGTCTTCACGGCCGACTCGGCGACCGGCGCGGCGCGGCCTCGCCGAGGCCGCTCTCGCGCGCACCTGGCGGCGGATGTCCTTCATCGGCTCGACCGAGCGCACGCGCGGGACGACGTCGAAGTTGTTGACGGGCGGGGGAGAGCTGGTGAACCACTCGAGCGTGTTGCCCTTCCACGGGTCCGGTCCGGCGAGCGCGCCGTTCTTGACCGATTCGCCACGTTGAGGACCGTGACGAGCACGCCGAGGCCGAGGATGAACGAGCCGACCGTCGAGATCAGGTTGTAGAGCTCGAGGTGGCCGACATTCGGATACTCGTAGACGCGCCGCGGCATGCCGTCCAGGCCGATCGAGTGCTGGATCAGGAACGTGACGTGGAAGCCGACGAGGATCATCCAGAAGCTGACCTTGCCCATGCCCTCGCTGAGCAGCCGGCCCGTGATCTTCGGGAACCAGTAGTAGATCCCGGCGAACGCGCGAACACCGCGCCGCCCACCAGCACGTAGTGCATGTGCGCGACGACGAAGTAGGTGTCGGTCAGCTGCCAGTCGACCGGGAAGACGGCCAGGAAGATGCCCGTGATGCCGCCCATGAGGAACGTGCCGAGGAACCCGGCGCCGAATAGCAGGGGCGTCTTGAACTCGATCGTGCCCGCGCCACAGCGTGGCTATCCAGTTGAAGATCTTCACGCCCGTCGGCACCGCGATCAGGAACGAGCCGAGCATGAAGAACGACGAGCACGACCGTGGGGCTCGGCGTGGCGAACATGTGGTGCGCCCACACGAGCATGCGACGAGGAACGCGATCACGACCGTCGACGCGGCGACCGCCTTGTAGCCGAAGATCGGCTTGCGCGAGAAGACCGGCAGGACCTCGGAGATCACGCCGAATCCGGGCAGCACGATGATGTAGACCTCGGGGTGCCCGAAGAACCAGAACAGGTGCTGCCACAGCAGCGCCGACCCTCCGTTGGCCGTGTCGAAGAAGTGCGTGCCGAAGTGGCGGTCGGTCAGCAGCATCGTCACGGCGCGCCGCGATCCACGGGCAGCGCCAGGATCAGCAGGATCGAGTAGGTCAGGATCGCCCAGACGAACAGCGGCACGCGGCCCCAGCCCATGCCGGGCGCGCGCATGTTCACGATCGTCGCGTAGAGGTTGATCGCGCCGACGAGCGAGCTGATGCCGGTGAGGTGGATCAGGAAGATCCAGGCGTCGACGCCGTGCGAGGGCAGGTACGGGGACTCGTTCAGCGGCGCGTAGCACGTCCACCCGCACTCCGGCGGCGAGAAGAACAGCGAGCTGTAGAAGACGACGCCGCCGCGCGGCGAGCAGCCAGAACGACAGCGCGTTCAGCTTCGGGAAGGCCATGTCGCGCGCGCCGATCATGAGCGGCACGAAGTAGTTCGCCAAGCCCGGCCAGAACGGGACGATGAACAGGAAGACCATCGTCGAGCCGTGCATCGTGAACAGCTCGTTGTAGGTCTGCGGCGTCAGCAGCGTGTTGTCCGCCTGGCTGAGCTGCAGGCGCATCATCAGCGCCTCGACCCCGCCCAGGATGAAGAAGGCGAAGGTCAGGACCATGTACATGATCCCGATCTTCTTGTGGTCGGTCGTGGTGATCCACGACGTCCAGCCGGTCGGCTCGCGGCGCGCCTCGTGGGCGGTGACCTGCGGGACCGGGGTGCGCGGTGGTCGAGGGTGCGTCTGACGGTGGCGGCCATGGATCAGGGGCTGGTCTTCTCGAGTTGCTTGCGCTGGATGGCGGCCGCGTTGTCGGCGGCCTTGATCTGGGCCTTGCGCGCGGCGAGCCAGTTCTCGAAGTGCTGCGGCGTGATGGCCACGACGTTGGCGACCATGTTCGGCGTGGTTGCGCCCGCACAGCTCGGCGCACTGGCCGCTGAAGCTGTGGCCCGCCAGCCGGCCGGGGATCTGGAACCAGGTGTGGTTCGTGTAGCCGGGGATCGCGTCGAACTTGCCGCCGAGCTTCGGGATCCACCAGGAGTGCGCGACGTCCTGGCCGTAGATGTCGAGCAGGACCGTCGTGTCGGTCGGCACATACATGGTCGTGTACGAGAACACCGACTTGAAGTCGTTGTGGCCGCAGTTCGGGCGTAGGTGAAGCGCCAGATGTACTGCTGGCCGGTGACGCAGATGTTCAGGAACTTGCCGTGCGGCGGGGGCGGCGCGTCGAGTCGGCGATCTGCACGTAGCCGCCCCTGAAGCCGTTGGCGCCCGAGACGTCGGGGTTGCGGATGCCCGGCAGCTTCACGAACGTGAACAAGCCGAGGACCACGAGGATCACCGCGGCGCCGACGGTCCAGCCGATCTCCAGGCGCGTGTTGCCGCGGATCTGCGCCGCGACCGTGCCCTTGCGCGCCTTGAACTTGAACAGCGAGTAGAAGAGCAGGCCCTCGACGCCGATGAAGACCACGAGCGCGACCGCGAACACCAGCCAATAGAGCGTGTCGATGCGGTCCGCGTTGGGCGAGCCGCCGCTCTCGGGGCTCAGCAGGTCGGCCGGGGCGACCGCCGCGGACGCCAGAACCGCCACCACGGCGGCGAACAGCGCGAGCCCGAGGGCGCGGCGGCGGCGGATGGAGGCGGCGGGGCGCAAGGCGCGGCGATTCTATTCAGAGATCGGTCGTGACGCGCGCGCCGTGGCGGGCGGTCACCGTCCTCCGAACGCCGCCTGGCGCTTCTGCACGAACGCCAGCACGCCCTCGACGAAGTCGCCGGACCCGGCCATCTCCTGCTGGATGTCGGCTTCCAACTCGAGTTGCTCCTCCATCCGCGTGTAGAGCCAGTTGTTCAGCTGGCGCTTGGTGCCCGCGTACGAGCGGGTCGGGCCGGCCGCCAGCCGGTCGATGAGCTGTTCGGACGCTGACGCGAATTCGTCGTCGGCGAAGACCCGGTTGATGAGGCCCCATTCGAGCGCCTGGGGCGCGGCGATCCGCTCGCCGAGCATCGCCATCTCGGTCGCGCGGGCCATGCCGATGCGCGTGGGAACGAACAGCGACGAGCCGCCGTCGGGCACGAGCCCGATGTTCACGAAGGCGAGCAGGAAGTAGGCCGATTCCCTGGCGACGATCAGGTCGGAGGCGAGCGCGAGGCTCAGCCCGATGCCGACGGCCGGCCCGTTGACGGCCGCGAGGACCGGCTTGGGCATCGTGCGGATCGTCGTGATGATCGGGTGGTAACGCTCGGTGAGCGTGCGGCGCACGTCGGGGTGGCCCTCGGGCGTCCGGTCGTCGTTGGACCCCATCTCCTTGAGATCCGCGCCGGAGCTGAAGCCGCGCCCTGCGCCGGTGATCATCACGGCGCGGACGTCGTCGTCGGCGCCCAGCGACTGGATCGCGGCCAGCAGGTCGATGCCGAACTGCCGGTTCCATGCGTTCATCGTCTCGGGCCGGTTGAGCTCGACCTTCGCCGCGCCCCCTTTTCGCAGGACGTTGACGGTCTCGTATTCGTGGTCCAGCTCGAACGCGCTCATGTTCAGGTGATCCTAAGGTTCGGCTCCCTAAGGTGGCGTTCCGATGGATTTCAGCCTGTACAAGACCCTGAACGGATTCGCGTTTCACCACGATGGCTGGGAGGACGTGGCGCGCTTCCTCGAGTCGATCGCGCCGCTGTTCTTCGTCGGTTCTGCTCGCCGCATTGTTTCTCGCGCGCGGGAAGTGGCGGTCGCGCAATGCGCGCCACGGCGTGGTCGCCGCCGCGCTGAGCGCCGGCCTGGCGCTGACGCTCGCGAAGGTGCTCTCGGAGCTCGTCGCGCGGCAGCGCCCTTCGTCGACCACCCCACGCCGCGCACCTGTTCGTCAAGCACGCCGCCGACTACGGCTTCCCGTCCGATCACGCCAGCGGTGCGTTCGCGATCGCCGTGGCGCTGCTGCTGCGCCATCGCCCGGCGGGGCTGCTCGCGCTGGCCATGGCGACAGCGATCGCGGTCGGGCGCGTGATGATCGGCGTTCACTACCCGAGCGACGTGCTCGCCGGCGCCGTGCTCGGCACGTTCTGCGCGCTCATCCTCTGGCACCCGTGCGTGCGCGGGCCGCTCTCGTCGCTGGCCGACTGGCTCGGCGCGCTGTACGAGCGGGTCGCGTCGGCGCGTCTGCGCCGGCCCGCTGCTGCCGGCGTGTAATCGCTCGCGCGCAGGGGCATCATTAGCGGTGCGATGTCGCCCTTCGCCGATGTTCTGCGGGCGCCTCGTCTCGACCGCGCCCTGGCCGAAGGAGCCGACCCTGCGTCAGAGCCGGTGCTGCGCGCCCGGGCGCGCCGCCTCACGTCCTGGCGAAGCCGCCGGCGCGTCGCCAGGGCGCTCGAGGACGTCGAGCGCGGGCCCGGCCTGCCCGTTCGCCACGACCAGGTGAGCGAGGCGCGCGACCTGCTGTCCGAGCTGGCGATGGCGCTGCGCTCGCGCGAGCGCGTCAGCGCGCGCGGCGTGGTGCTGGCCCGGCGGATCGTGACCGACGGATGCGGCCCGCTGTACGCGCCCAACGCGCCGCCCTCGGCGCTGTGGTGGCGCGTCTGGGAGGCCCTGCGCGCCCTGTAGCGTAAGTGGGCATGGATCAGCCCGTCATCGGCCTGTGCACGGCGCTGGAGCGCGCACGCTGGAGCGTGTGGGACCAGGAGGCCTTCCTGCTCCCGCGCTCGTACGTCGATGCCGTCCAGCGGGCCGGCGGGGTGGCCGTGCATGCTGCCGCCCGACGAACGCGCGATAGACGATCCCGACGCGTGCTGGACCTGATCGACGGCCTGATCCTGGCCGGCGGCGCCGACATCGACCCCGACGCGTACGGCTCCGAGCGCCACGCCGAGACGGTCGGCACCGTGCCCGAGCGCGACACCTTCGAGATCGCCCTGACGCGCCGGGCGTTCGAACGCGACATGCCGCTCCTGGGCATCTGCCGCGGGATGCAGCTGATGAACGTCGCGCGCGGCGGGACGCTGCTGCAGCACCTCCCGGAGTCACACGGGCACCACGAGCACCGCCGCAACCCGGGCTCGTTCGACGGCGCCGACCATGACGTCCGGCTCCAGGACGGCTCGCTCGCGGCGCTCGCGGCGGGGGAGACCAACCACGGCACGAAGTCCCACCACCACCAGGGCGTCGACCGCCTCGGCGAGGGGCTGGAGGTCACCGGCTGGTCGACGCTCGACGAGCTGCCCGAGGCGATCGAGGTGCCGGGCAGCCGGTTCGCGCTGGGCGTGCAGTGGCATCCGGAGGCCGACGAGACGAGCCGGCTGATCGAGGCTCTGGTGGCCGAGGCGGCTGTGGTCAAAGCCGCCCGGGCGTGACGACGCCCGACTCGTAGGCGACGATCACGGCCTGGACGCGGTCGCGCACGCCCAGCTTGGCGAGCACGTGGGCGACGTGGGTCTTGACCGTGCCGTCGCCGACGACCAACCGCTCGGCGATCTCCGCGTTGGAGAGCCCGCGCGCGAGCAGCTCGAGCACCTCGCGTTCGCGGGTCGTCAGGTCCTCGAGCTGGGCGACGGGTGCGGCCGGCGCCGGCGATCGGCGCACGAACTCCTCGATGACGGAGCGAGTCACCGCGGGCGCGATGAGCGCGTCGCCGCGCGCGATCACGGTGATGGCCGCGAGCAGTTCCTCGGGCGGCGCGTCCTTCAGCATGAATCCGCTCGCGCCGGCGCGCAGCGCTTCGTAGACGTACTCGTCGAGCCCGAACGTCGTGAGGATCAGGACGCGGATGCCGTCCCCGTCGGCGGCCAGGCGCCGTGTCGCCTCGATGCCGTCCAGGCGCGGCATGCGGATGTCCATGAGGACGAGCGACGGGAGCAGCCGCCGCGCCTGGTCGACCGCCTGCAGGCCGTCCTCGGCCTCCCCGACCACCTCGATGTCCGGTGCCGACTCGAGCAGCTTGCGAAACCCGGCCCGGACGAGCGCCTGGTCGTCGGCGATGAGCACTCGCGCGCTCATGCCAGCGGAATCCGCGCCCGGATCTCGAATCCGCCCGTCGCGCCCGGGCCTGCCCGGAGCTCTCCGCCGTACAGGCTCACGCGTCGCGCATCCCGATCAGGCCGTGGCCCGTCCCGTCGCCGTTGACCTCGTGCGTGCCGTGACCGTCGTCGCGGACCTCGACGTCCAGTGCCTCGGCCCCGTAGCGCACCAGGATCTCTGCGCGGGCGGGACCGGCGTGCTTGAGGACGTTGGTCAGCGCCTCCTGGATGACGCGATAGGCGCAGAGGTCGACCCCCGCCGGCAGCGGTACGCGCTCACCCTCGACCGCGTACGACACCGGCAGGCCCGCTCGCTCGAGCTGCTCGACCAGCAGCTCGACCTGCTCGACTCCGGGCTGCGGCTCCAGCCCTTCGGCGTCACCGTCTCGTCGCAGCATCCCGAGCAGTCTGCAGCCTCCGCCAGCGCCTGGCGGCCGGCCTGCTCGATCACCGAGCGCTTCGCGGGTATCGGGGTGCTCATCGCCGAGCGCGTGCCGCTCTGCACCAGCCTGGACCACCATCACGCTGACGTGGTGGGCGACGAGGTCGTGCAGCTCGCGGGCGATCAGCGCGCGCTCGGAGGCCACGGCCTCGCGCGCGTACAGCTCCGCTCGCGTTCGAGGAGCTCGGCGCGCGCCGCGAGCGCCTCCGCCCGCAGTTCGCGATCGCGGACGGCGCGGCGGGTGATCAGCATCGCGAGCCCGGGCACGACGGTGAACGTCACGCCGTTGGAGACGCTGCCGTGCGGCTGGAGCTGGCCCACCCAGGTCGTCACCACGAGCCACGCGCATCCGATCACGAAGCCGCGCGTGTCGGTCCAGACGGCGACCCCGTACGCGGCGCAGATCCACGCGACCCCGACGGCGACCGCTGTGACCGATCCGGCCACGAGCAGCATCGCGGTGAACCCGGAGAAGACGAGCAGCCCGACGGCGAGCGGAGCACGACGGCGGTAGGCGATCGCGGCGGTCACCACCAGCACCAGCGGCGCGATCGCCGCCTTCGGGCCCGGGATCGAGTTGCCGGCCCAGACCTGGAGCTGGCCCGTCACGACAAGACCCGCGGCGACGAGCCGGTCGAGGCTCTCTCCCTTGGGAACGCGACTCACGGACGAAAGCTAGCGCCGACGCTCCGCATTCCTCTGCCTTGCGGGGGATTCGCGGACGGAAAGATCAGTCGCTCGGGAGACGATTCCGCGCCGGTGCCGACCTACGGTCATCGCCGTCAACCACCAAGGAGGATTCGGATGTCCGAGGATCGTCTTTCCCGCCTTGGGCCGCTGTGCGGCCTGCTGTTCGTCGTGCTCGAGCTCGCCGGCACCGCGATCGGCTCGGCAGGCGGCCGGGCAATGGTCACGCTCGGCGACTCGAACGCGAAGATCGTCAGGGCGTTCGCCGATCCGGTCGGCACCGGGGCGTGGATCGCGCGTACATGGAGATCCTGTCCGTGCCGGCGTTCGCCGTGTTCGCCGTCTGGCTGTTCCGCTCGAGCAGCGGCATGGTCGTGCGCGTCGGGCTGCTCGGTGTGGCCTCCTACCTGGTGATCACCACGGTGAGCCTTGTGATCGGCGACGTGCTCTCCTACCAGTCCGGTCATGGACTCGGGACGCAGACCGTCCTCGCGCTCTTCGATCTGCAGGCCGGCCTCTTCGCCGTCAGCTGGGGCGTCGCCGGCGGCATCCTGGCGATCGCGCCGGTGACCGGTTGGCTCCGTCGCGCGGCGCTCCCATCGCGGCGCTCTCGTTTGTCGGCATGGCCATCCCGAAGGCCGGCCCGGGGCAGTTCGCCGCGATGCTGTTCTTCGTCTGGGTGCTCGCCGCGAGCCTCGCGCCCATGGTCCGCCGGCGCGGCGCGGCGGCCACGTCGCCTATGGCGCGCCCGGCCTAATCCGCACGGCGCGCGTGGAGCGATCCACGCGCGCGGTGCACCAGCGCCTTGCTGGCGCCCCGCGACACGTTGAGGACCCGGCCGATCTGCGAGTGCCAGCGGTCCTCGAGCTCGTGCATCACGAGCGCGCGGCGCT